>NZ_JAURWA010000163.1 GCF_030655195.1 Patulibacter sp.
GGCGGGGCCCGGTCGACCGCGCCCGCGTGCGCGGCGGGGACGTCCGGGGGCCCGCGCCGCTCGCGCCGGAAGTGCAGCAGGATCAGCCAGCTCATCACGGCGGCGTAGAGGCACCAGACCGAGGTGAACTCCTCCTCCTGCATCGTCGCCGCGAAGGCCAGGCCGATGACGTTGGCGACGCCGAACCAGCGCAGGTGCCGGCGGCTCGAGAGGAGCGCCGGCGCGCAGACGGCCAGGACGTAGGCCGTCGCGCTGGGGATGGCGTACGGGGTGTTGGTCGTGTAGGCGACGCAGTGCGCCCGCTCCTCGGCGAGGATCGGGAACTGGGTGACCTGGTAGAGCAGCCACAGCCCGGTGATCAGGCCCAGGACCGCGAAGGGCCGGACGAGCATGCGGCGCCGACGGTCCCGCTCGAGCAGCGCGAAGCCCAGCGGGACGACGATCGGCAGGACCGCCTGCGCGTAGATCACGTAGGCGTCGCGGGCCGCGTCGCCGAGGCCGGGGGAGACCTGGCCGCGCAGGCCGAGCCAGACGAAGCCCTCGACGAACTGGTGGATCCCGAAGCCCAGCGGCAGGGCCGCGACGACCAGGTCCCGTGGCCGGCGGACCTGGGTCAGGGTCGCCACGCCGACGGCGGCGATCGCGCTGCCGGCGACGAAGTCGACCTCGGGCGAGAGACACATGGACGGCCGCGAACGGTACGCGGTCCGGCGGGCGCCGGCCGGGGTCAGCCCGCGACGGCGTCGCGCAGGCGGGAGCCCGGGCCGGGGCGACGGACGACGTCGCCGGAGTCCACGACGTGCCCGGCCTCGCAGACGAGCTCGGCGTGGACGGCGGCGCCGCACCCCGCGTGCTCGGAGTGGATCGGCACGCCGGCCTCGCCGGCCAGGTGGCGGTCGCCCCACTGGCGCAGCGCGACGATGACGGGGTAGAGGTCGCGGCCCTTGTCCGTCAGGACGTACTCCGTGCGCTCGCGCTGACCGGGCTCGCGGTAGGGCGAGCGCTCCAGGAGGCCCTCCTGCACCATGGCCTCGAGCCGGGAGGCGAGCACCGAGCGGGAGACCCCCAGGTGGTCCTGCATGTCGGAGAAGCGGCGCAGCCCGTGGAAGGCCTCGCGCAGGACGAGCAGGACCCACGGCTGCCCCACGACGTCCACGGCCCGGGCGACGGAGCAGGTGGCGGAATCGAGCCGGCGCAGGTCCACGCCCCGCATCGTAGCTGAGTTCGCGATCAGAACTCAACCGCGCTATCGTGCCGACCCGTGCCAGGTCCCGCGGAAGAACCCAGCCCCGAGCCGGACGTCCGCGCCCGGATCACGCTGCGGGTCGCCGGGGCGGCGACCGCCCTCGTCCTCGTCGCGTTCACGATGCCCCTCGGGCTGCTCGCGACGATCGCCCCGGACCTCTCCGCCGGGGACGTGGGGCGCACCTGGATCCTGTCGTCGATGTCCGTCGGCCTGGCCGGGGCGCTCCTCGTCGCCGGCAGCCTCGCGGACGACCTGGGACGCCGGCGGATCTTCCTCGCGGGGCTCGCCGTCTTCGGCGTCGGCGGGCTGCTCGGTGCGGCCGCGCCGAGCGTCCTGGTGCTGAGCCTGGCCCGGGCGCTGCAGGGCATCGGCGGTGCCGCGCTGCTGGCCACGTCGCTGTCGTTGATCGCCGGCGCGTTCCCGGCCGGCCCCGCACGCGTCCACGCCACCGGCGTCTGGGGCGCGATGATCGGGCTGGGCATCGCCGCCGGCCCGCTCGCCGGGTCGCTGATCGCCGAGGTCGGCAGCTGGCGCACGGCCTACGTCGCGCTCGGGCTCCTGTCGCTCGCGGCGCTCGTCCCCGGGGCGCGGGGGCTCCGCGAGTCCCGCGCCCCCGAGCGCCGTCCGCTGGACCCGGTCGGCGCGGCGCTCCTGGGCGCCGGCCTGACCACGCTCACCACCGGTGTGGTGCAGGGCAACGCCGCGGGCTGGGGCGGCGCGGTGCCGGTCGCGGCGTTCGCGGCGACCCTCGTCCTGCTCGCCGGGTTCGCGCGCTGGGAGCTCCGCTCGGCCGCTCCGGTGTTCGACGTCCGGCTGCTGGCCCGCGCCGGCTTCACCGGCGCGCTGATCGGCTCGTTCGTGCTCGGGGTCGCCGTCCTGGCCTTCATGTCCTACGTCATGACGTGGATGCACGTGGCGCTCGGCGCATCGGTCGTCGGCGCCGCGCTCTGGGGGCTGCCGTGGTCGGCCGTCGCGTTCCTCGTCTCGATGCGGGCGCGCGTCCTGGGGCGCTTCCTGACCCCGCGGGCCCAGACCGCGATCGGGCTGCTCGTCTGCGCCGTCGGGCTGTTCGCGATGCGCGGGCTGGACGCGGGCTCGAGCCCCGCCCACCTGGCTCCGGGCCTCGCGGTGCTGGGCATCGGCACCGGCCTGCTGAACGCCGCGCTCGCCCAGGCCGCCGTCACCGTCGTCCCGCCGTCGCGCAGCGGCATGGGGGCCGGGGCCAACAACACCGCCCGCTACCTCGGCGCCGCGCTCGGGGTGCCGCTCGTCGTGGGGCTGCTGCGGACCGGCACCGCCGACCGCGTGGCGGACGGGCAGGCCGCGGCCGCGGCCGCCACCGGGGCGATGAACGCGCTGCTGCTCGTCGTCGCCGGCATCGCGGTCGCCGGGGCGATCGCCGTCTTCGTCCTCCTGCGGCCCGCCCGGGCGCAGGCCACCCCCACCACCGAGAAGGCCCTCGCATGACCCCGACCCCCGATCTGTCCCTCGCCGCCGCGAACGCGTTCCTGAAGGGCGCCGGTCTCGAGACCACCGTCGCGACGGGCGAGGAGGTCGTCGGCCACATCGACGCGGGCGTGGACCACCACACCCCGTGGGGCGTCGTGCACGGCGGCGTCTACGCGACGGCCGTGGAGTCCGCCTGCAGCATCGGCGCGTCGGCGGCGGTGCTCGACCAGGGGATGTTCTCCGTCGGCCTGTCGAACCACACCGACTTCGTCCGGGCGCACACGGAGGGGCGCCTCGACGTGCGCGCGTGGCCGATCCACCAGGGGCGGACCGGCCAGCTGTGGCAGTGCGATCTGACGCGCGAGGACGGCAAGCTCGTGGCGCAGGGGCGGGTGCGCCTGCAGAACGTGCCGATGAAGGGGTGAGGCGGAGGGGCCGGGCCCCGCCCGCCTCGGCCCTACTGCTCCGTGACCTGGTGACCGATGTCCATCGTCACCTGGAAGTGCTCGACGGTGCCGTCCGTGACGTGCCCGCGGATCGAGGTGACCTCGAACCACTCGACCTTCTCGACCGTCTTGCCGGTGGCCGCGACGCCCTTGCGGATGGCGTCGGCGACGCTCTCGGTGGAGCTGCCGGTGACCTTGATGGTGCGGTAGACGTTGTCGGACATGCGAGGAACCTCGTGGGTGGGGGTGGGTGCGCCGGTCGGCGCTCCCCGGGTCGTGTACCCCCCGGCGACCGCACGTCAAACGGCGGGCGGACCGCAAGGCCCCCCGTCGGGCCGGGGGGTGGCGTGGCGCGCTGGCACCCGCCGCGGGGCTGCTAGAACCTCCCTGATGGCGGACGAGTCGGCGGGCGGACGGGGCACGGGGCAGTCGCCTCGCGTCTCCGAGGTCCTGCACGACCGGGTGCGTGCGCAGATCCTCTCGGGCGAGCTGGCGGCCGGCGACGCGCTGCCGTCCGAGCGCGCGCTCGCCGAGACCCACGGGGTCAACCGCCACGCCGTGCGCGAGGCGCTCAAGCGCCTCGAGCAGGCGGGGCTCGTCCGGATCAGCCACGGCGGCGCGACCCGCGTCCAGGACTGGCGCGAGCACGGCGGCCTCGACCTGCTGCTGGACCTCGTCCGCGACGCAGGTGCGTCCGGGGAGGAGGGGCCGCCGGCCGAGGTCGTCCGGTCCGTCCTGGAGCTGCGGGCGCTGATCGGCGTGGACGCGGTGCGCCGGTTCGCCGAGCGGGCGGACGACGACGAGCGGCGCGAGGTCGCGCGGCTGGTCGAGGTCGTGGCGCTGGAGGTCGAGCGCGGGACGCCGGCCGACGTCGTGGCGACGTACGAGACGCTCTGGCGCGCCGTCGTCGCCGGGGCGGGCAACGTCGCCTACCGGCTGATGCTCAACTCGCTGAACGTCGCGGTGGCGGCGTTCCCGGCGCTCGCCGCGGCGCTCGCGCCCGACGACGCCGACGCGCTCCGGGCGCTCGGCGCCGCGATCGCCGAGGGCGACGCCGAGCGTGCCGGGGCACTCGTCGGCGTGCAGCTCCACGGGGACGTCCCCGCGGCGTGAGGCGGACCGGGTGACCTCCCCCGCCGCGCGGTCGCCCGCCGCGGAGCTCCTGCACCTGCTCGGGCGATCAGGCCCCGCGCGGCTGCGGGTCTGGCCCGTCACCGACCACGACCGGCTCTCGCGCCTGATCGCGGTGCTGACCCGGATCGACGGGGTCGGCGCGATCGCCGTCGAGCGGTTCGACGGCCACGACGCGCTGCTGCTGGCGCAGGTCGAGCACGCCGCGAGCGCCGACGAGATCCTGACGGCGCGCCTGGCCCGGGGCATGCTCGCGTGCGGCGTCCGGGACGGACGGATCGAGGTCCAGCTCGTCGCGCGCTCCACGGGCGCGCCGCCGCCCCCCGGA
Source organism: Patulibacter sp. (assembly GCF_030655195.1). Taxonomy (GTDB): domain Bacteria; phylum Actinomycetota; class Thermoleophilia; order Solirubrobacterales; family Solirubrobacteraceae; genus Patulibacter. The sequence goes on from NZ_JAURWA010000163.1 coordinate 4,601, forward strand.
GCCGCGACGCCCGGGCGGTTCGACGTCCCGCCGGGGTTGCGGTCGCTGCGCATCACGCCGCCGCTCCGGGGGCCCGTGCCGCCCCGCGGGGACGACCG
>NZ_JAURWA010000147.1 GCF_030655195.1 Patulibacter sp.
GCCCGGGCCGGGCGCGCCACCGCCCGCCCCGTCGGCGGGGATCGCGGGCCCCCGTGCGAGCCCACGTGCGGGGCGCCGGCGCGGGCGCGTCGTGTGACGATCGTGTTGCCGGAATGACAACAGTGGTGTCACTCCGGGCCACTGTCCGCTATCGTCGGCGTGGAGTGCGTCGGCCCCTCCGACGCGCTGGACGTCGCGTACAGCCCGGCGTCCGGGCGCACCGCACCTCACCGTGCGACCGTCGCCCGCCCTTCCCCCGGCTCCAGCCGGATCGCCCGGATCCCTCCCCAGGAGACCCATGAGCACACCCACGTCCGACCTCCACGCCGACGATCTGGTGGTCCGCATGCCCCGGTCGGAGGCTCGCGCAGACGACCTGGGCCAGGACCAGGAGTGGTGCGAGGTGGAGCTGCCCTCGGGCACGGAGCGGGTGCGGTTCCACGACTACGACCGGCTCTTCAGCATCCCGGGCCTGTACGAGCGGCTCTTCTACACGGAGCTGAAGTGCGACTCCCCGACCGTGGTCCGCGGACTGCTCGAGGAACGCCTGGCCGCCGGCGGCGCGGACGCCGCGTCGCTGCGGGTCCTGGACCTGGGTGCCGGCAACGGCATGGTCGGCGAGGAGCTGCGGGCGATGGGCGCGTCGGCGATGGTCGGCGTCGACATCCTGCCCGAGGCCCGCATGGCGGCGGAGCGCGACCGCCCCGACGTCTACGACGACTACGTCGTGTGCGACCTCACCGCGCCGGGCGCCGACGAGCTGCCCGCACTGCGCGACGCCCGCGCCAACCTGCTGACGACGGTCGCCGCCCTCGGCTTCGGCGACATCCCCCCGCGCGCGTTCGCGACCGCCTTCGGGTACGTCGCCGCCGACGGCTGGGTGGCGATGACCATCAAGGACGACTTCCTGACGACCGAGGACGACTCGGGCTTCAGCCGCCTGATCCGGCGCATGCACGCCGAGGGCATCCTCGAGGTCGAGACGGACCACCGCTACCAGCACCGCCTCGCCGTCTCCGGCGAGCCGCTCTTCTACCACGCCTACGTCGCCCGCAAGCGCGGCGAGATCCCGGCGGAGTGGCTCGACGAGCTGGAGCTCGCCGCCGCCTGAGTCCCGCCCCGGCGCGGGCGCGGCTCAGCCGCGCCCGTGCGGCGCGTCCCAGTCGATCTCGGGCCCGACCGGCACGATGCGCGACGGGTTGATCGACGGGTGCGTCGTGTAGTAGTGCGTCTTGATGTGGTCGACGTTCACCGTCGCCGCGACGCCGGGCCGGGCGTAGAGGTCGCGGGTGTAGCCCCAGACGTTGGGCAGGTCGACCAGACGCTTCAGGTTGCACTTGAAGTGGCCGACGTAGACCGGGTCGAAGCGGACCAGCGTCATGAAGAGGCGCCAGTCGGCCTCCGTGATCCGGTCGCCGGTCAGGTAGCGCCGCTCCGCCAGGATCCCCTCGAGCCACTCCAGGGTCTCGAAGACGTCGGAGACCGCGTCCTCGTACGCCCCCTGCGACTCGGCGAACCCGGCCCGGTAGACCCCGTTGTTCAGGGTCGGGTAGATCCGCTCGTTCAGGGCGTCGATCTCCTCGCGCAGGTCCTCGGGGTAGAGGTCGAGGTCCGGGTTCGTCGCGAACGCGTCGAACCCGGCGTTGAGCATCCGCACGACCTCGGAGGACTCGTTGTTGACGATCCGCCCGGTCTCGGTGTCCCACAGGACCGGGACCGTCACGCGGCCGTCGAAGCCCGGGTCCGACGCGCGGTAGGCCTCCGACAGGAAGCTCCAGCCGTGCAGGGGGTCCACCTCGCCCGGGGGCGTCACGTCGCCGGCGCGGAAGGCCCAGCCCTCGTCGTCGCGGTACGGGTCGACGATCGTCATCCCGATCGCGTCCTGCAGGCCCTTCAGCTCGCGCACCAGCACGGCCCGGGAGGCCCACGGGCAGGCCAGCGACACGTACAGGTGGTACCGCCCCGCCGCCGCGGGGAAGCCCGACGAGCCGTCGGCGGTCACGGCGTCCCGGAAGGCGCTGTCCTGCCGGCGGAACTCCCCGGAGTCCCCCATCTCGCCCTTCCAGCCACCGACGTCCCGCTTCTCGTCCCGGCTCATCGCGCCCGTCCCTGTCGTTGCATGTGCAACGACCACGGTAGCCGACCGTCCCACCGCCGTCCACCACGGGCGCTGCCCGCCGTCCTCAGCCGGGCGTGCCGGAGGCCACCGGCTCGGGCGCCGGCTCGTCGTCGCGCCCGCCGCCCGCCGCGTCGGCGGGCTGACCGGTCAGCTGTCCCCCGCCGCAGTCCCGGGCGCGCACGAGCCGCCGCGGATTGCGGATCCCGGCGGCGCCGACGATCCCGCCCACGAGCAGGAGCCCGCCCGAGACGCCCATGCCCAGACGGAACGCCTCGACGCCCGCGTCCCGTGCGGTCGCCTGCAGCACCCGGGCGTCGCCGGCCGGCAGCCCGGACACGTCGGGGGCGGAGAACGGCGCGTCGCGCAGGTCCGCCGCCACGCGGGCGGCGTCCGCGCCGAGCGGCCGGTCCGCGAGCCGGTCGTCGACGCCGGCGCCGAAGCTCGCGGCCACCGCCACGCCGACGCCGCCGATCGCCACGAGGCCGGCGACGCGGGCGATCGCGTTGTTGACGCCGGACGCGGCCCCGGCGTTCCGGGCCTCCGCGTCGGCGAGCACCGTCGCGGTGAGCGGGGCGACCGTCATCGCCAGGCCCAGCGCGAAGAGCGAGACCGCCGGCAGCAGGTCGGCCACGTAGGAGACGTCGGCGTCCAGGCGCAGCAGGAGCAGCAGCCCGGTCCCGGCGACCAGCGGCCCGACACCCATGAACAGGCGCGGCCCGTAGCGGTCGGCGAGGCCGCCGAAGCGCCCGGCCAGGAGCAGCATCACCACGGTCACCGGCAGCATCGCGGCGCCCGCCTTCAGGGCGTCCCAGCCGGCGACCTGCTGGAGGAAGATGATCAGGTAGAAGCTCAGGAGCGCCAGACCGCCGTACATCACGAACGTCTCGACGTTGCCGACGACGAAGTTGCGTCGCCGGAACAGCGCCAGCGGGAGCATCGGGTCCGGCGAGCGGTCCTCGTGCCGGACGAAGAGGACGAGCAGCACCACGCCGGCCACCAGCGGACCGAGGACGTCGGGCGCCCCCCAGCCGCCGAGCGGCTGCTGGATCAGCCCGAAGGTGATCGCCCCCAGGCCGACCGCGCAGAGCGCCGCCCCGGGCAGGTCCACGTGCCGCGTGCGGTCCCGTGCCCCACCGCCGGGGATCACCCGCACGATCAGGACGATCGTGCCGAGCACCAGCGGCACGTTGATCAGGAACACCCAGTGCCAGGAGGCGACGTCGACCAGCCAGCCGCCGAGCACCGGGCCGACGGCCGCTCCGATCCCGCTCCACGCCGTCCAGGTGCCGATCGCGCGGTTGCGCTCGTCCGCGTCGAAGACGGACACGATCACCGCCAGCGCCGCCGGCGTCAGCGCCGCGCCCGACGCCCCCTGCAGCGCCCGTCCGACCACGAGCACCTCGATCGTCGGGGCGAGCGCGCAGAGCAGCGACGTGACCCCGAAGCCGGCCACGCCGAAGAGGAAGACGCGCCGCTCGCCGAGCACGTCGCCGACCGAGCCGGCCACGAGCAGCAGCGACCCGAGGGTCAGCAGGTAGCCGTTGGTGATCCACTGCTGGCCCGCCAGGCCGCCGCCCAGGTCGTCGCGGATCCGCGGGAGCGCGACGTTCACGACGCTGCCGTCGATCATCACGATCGTCGACGCCAGGACGCAGGCCAGCAGCGTCAGCCGCTTGGTCCGGGCGTCGGCCGGGACGCGGGCGGCGGGCTCGGCGGGGGTCACGGGCCCGGGACCTCCGCGTCGACGGGCCCGTCCGCCGGTGGGACCTCGCCACGCGCGAAGCCCTCGCACCGCAGCACGGGCATCCGGGGGTACTTCGGGAACGCGGGGTCGGTCCGTGCCAGGCCGCACAGCGAGAACGTGGACCCGCGCGTGTTGCCGACCCGCCGTTGGTGGACGCACGCGTCGCAGAGGCCGAAGCGCAGGAGCACGCCCGGAGTATCCACCGTCGACGCGACGGGGCCCGGATTCCCCGACGGCGTCCGGCCGCGGGACGCCGTCCGTACCATCGGATCGGTGGGTACGTTCCGTCGCCTGCTCGGATTCCTGCGCCCGTATCGCAGGCTCTGGGCCATCTCCTTCGCCCTCGCCCTCCTCGCGATGGGCGTCACCGTCGTCAGCCCAGCGCTGATCGGCCACGGCATCGATCGCATCCGCGCCGGCGACGAGGGCGGCCTGGAGCAGGTCGCGATCGCCATCGCGCTCCTCGGTCTCGGGCGGATGGGCCTGACCGTCGGCCGGCGCCTCGTCGCCGGACGGGTCTCCCTCGGCGTCGAGCAGGACCTGCGGGAGCGGCTCTACGGGCACCTCCAGGTGCTCGACATGGGCTTCTTCGACCGGTGGCAGACGGGGCAGCTGATGTCGCGGGCCACCGTCGACCTGAGCGCCGTGCGGTTCTTCCTCGGCTACGGGCTGGTCTTCGTCGTCCAGTCGCTGCTGACCGTGGTCCTGGCGGCGATCGCGATGACGATCCAGCAGCCGCTGCTGACGCTCGCGTGCCTGCTCCCGGCACCGCTGATCGTCTGGGTCGGCCACGCCTACGGCGTCCGGGGCCGTCCGGCGCAGCAGGACGCCCAGCAGGCCGTCGCCGAGGTCACCGCCGCCGCGGAGGAGTCGATCTCCGGTATCCGCGTCGTCAAGGCGTTCGCCGCCGAGGAGCGCCGCGAGGCCGCGTTCTCCGCCGCCGTGGACCACGCCTTCGACAAGCAGCTCCGGGCCGTGCGGATCGACGCGTCGTTCCAGCCCGTCGTCCAGTTCCTGCCGCAGATCAGCCTCGCGATCGTGCTGCTCGTCGGCGGTCGCATGGTCGTCGCGGACACGATCACCGTCGGCCAGTTCACCGCGTTCTTCGTCTACGTCCTGATGCTCGTCCAGCCGCTGCGCTCGCTCGGCGTGATGCTCGGCCTCGGCCAGCGGGCCACGGCCTCGGGCGCCCGGCTGTTCCAGGTCCTCGACCGCGAACCGGCGATCGCCGCGCCGCCCGCCGACCGGCTGCGCACCCTCCCCGCCGACGCCCCCGGCCGCGCCCTCGGGGCGATCGACTTCGACGACGTCACCCTGCGCTACCCCGAGCAGGACACGCCGGCGCTGCAGGACGTCTCCGTGCGGATCGCCGCGGGCGAGCGCGTCGCGATCGTCGGGCAGACCGGGTCGGGGAAGACCGCGCTGGTCCAGCTCCTCCCCCGCCTCTACGACCCCGTCGCCGGTCGCGTGCTGATCGACGGCGTCGACGTCCGCGACCTCGACCCCACGGCGCTGCGCCACGAGATCGCGATCATCGACGACGACCCGTTCCTCTTCACCGCCTCCGTCGCGGAGAACATCGCCTACGCCGCCCCCGGGGCGACGCGCGAGGAGGTCGAGCGGTCCGCCCGGCGGGCCCGCGCCGACGAGTTCGTCCGCGAGCTGCCCGACGGCTACGACACCGTCGTCGGCGAGCGGGGCCTGACCCTGTCGGGCGGCCAGCGCCAGCGCCTGGCGATCGCCCGCGCGCTGCTGGCCGGCCCCGAGCGCTCCGCCGCGGGCGACGGGACGAGCACGCGCGGCCCGCGGATCCTCGTCCTCGACGACGCGACCTCGAACGTCGACGCGTCGACCGAGCAGGCGATCACCGTCGGCCTGCGCGAGGTCATGCAGGGGCGCACGACGCTCGTGATCGCGCACCGCCTGTCGACCGTGCTGCTCGCCGACCGCGTCGTCGTGCTGCACCAGGGCCGCGTCGCCGACGTCGGCACCCACGCGGAGCTGCTCGAGCGCTCCGAGCTCTACCGCGAGATCGTCACCTACGGCATGGCCGACCAGGTCTTCCTCTCCCGCGAGGACCGCCCGACGGAGGTGCAGGAGGCATGAGCACCCCGACCCCCGAGCGGCCCGACGACCGTCCCGCGACCACGACCCCGGACGCCGTCGGCGACGGACGGGCCGGGTCCGCCCCGCTGACCGGCGGGGCGGACGGCGGCGGCGCGGCCGAGGAGCCCACCCCGACGGCCCGCCGCGGGCGCGGCGCGTTCGTCGCGGACGTCCGCCGACGCCGGGCCGCATCGCGCGGTCGTGGTCGGCGGATCCGCAACCTCTTCGGGATGCTGGCGCCCTACCGGACGCGGCTGGTCCTGCTCGCGATCTCGCTGCTGCTCTCGACGGGCGCGATGCTCGCCCCGGCACCGCTGGTCCAGCGGGCGGTCGACGACGGCCTCGCGGACGGCGACCTCGGTGCCCTGACGACGCTGGTCGTCGCGTTCGTCGTGATCTCGCTGATCGGCCTCGTCGCGAGCATGGCGCTGGCGCGGCTGGTCGGCTGGCTCGGCGCACGCCTGCTGTCGGACCTGCGCGAGCGGATCTTCCGGCACCTGCTGACGATGCCCGTGGCCTACCACGAGCGTCAGCGCGCCGGGGTGCTGGTCTCGCGGATGACCAACGACGTCGACGCGCTGCAGCAGATGATCTCGTCGAGCCTCGTGACCCTCGTCCAGTCGCTCCTGCTGCTCGTCGGCTCGATCGTGATCCTGCTGTCGCTGGACGTGAAGCTCGCCCTGATCACGTTCACGACGATCCCGGTGCTCCTGATCGGGTCGCTGGCGTTCCGCCTGGCCTCGGTCGACGCGTTCGCCCGCACCCGCGAGACCATCGGCGCGATCACGGCGCACCTGCAGGAGACGCTCTCGGGCGTCCGCGTCATCCGCGCCCACGGCCGCGAGCGCGGCCACCTGGACCGGTTCGTCGAGCTCAACGACGACAACCGCGGCGCGAACATGAAGACGGTCTACCTGAACGCCGCGTACTTCCCGGCGGTCGAGTACCTGTCGACCGCGGCGATCGTCATCGTGCTCCTCGTCGGCGGCCACGAGGCGATCGCCGGGGCCGTCACGATCGGCGTCCTCGTCGGCTTCGTCACCGCCCTGGACAACTTCTTCGGCCCGATCACCGACCTCTCCAACGTCTACACGACGTTCCAGAGCGGCATGGCGGCGCTCGACAAGATCGGCGACCTGCTCGAGCAGGAGTCGACGCTGAACGACCCCGAGCACCCCGTCCCGGTCCCGTCGCCGCTGCGGGGGGAGCTGCGGTTCGACCACGTGACGTTCTCCTACGGCGCGTCGAAACGCGGACGCGAACCGGTCACGGTGCTCGACGACGTCGACCTGGTGATCCCCGCCGGCGCGACCGTCGCACTGGTGGGCGCGACCGGCGCGGGCAAGTCGACGATCGCGAAGCTCGCCACCCGCTTCGCCGACCCGACGCAGGGCCGCGTGCTGCTCGACGGGGTCGACCTGCGCGACCTGCGCCAGAACGACCTGCGCTCGCGCATGGGGATCGTGCCGCAGGAGGGCTACCTGTTCTCCGGCACCGTCGCGGACAACATCGCCTTCGGGCGGGTCGACGCGACGCGGGCCGAGGTCGACGAGGCGGTCGACCGGATCGGGGCACGGGAGATCCTCGACGCCCTCCCCCGCGGCCTGGACACCGAGGTCGGCGAGCGCGGCACCTCGCTCTCGGCCGGCCAGCGGCAGCTCGTCGCCTTCGCCCGCGCGCTGATCGCCGGCACGCCCGCGGACCGCGCGGCGGACGACGGTGCGGACGGCCTGACCCTGCACCGCGGCGTCGGCGGCCCGGCGATCCTCGTCCTCGACGAGGCCACCGCCAACGTCGACCTGCGGACCGAGCGGCGGATCGAGGAGGCGCTGAAGACGCTCCTCGAGGGCCGCACCGCGATCGTCATCGCGCACCGGCTCTCGACGATCCGCACCGCCGACCTGATCGCCGTGGTCGACCGCGGCCGCGTCGTCGAGTCCGGCACGCACGAAGAATTGCTGCAGAGCGGCGGCGCCTACGCCACGCTGCACCGGGACTGGCAGCACGGCACCGAGGACGCCGCGGCCGCCCTGTCCTGATCCCGGGGCCCGCGCGGCGGCCCCCGGGACCGGCCGGTCTCCCCGGCACACCCGACGACATCAGCGACGCGCCCGCGCCGCGGACCCGACCCGATCCCCGTCCGGGCACCGCAACCCTGCGGCCCCGGGCCGGTTACGACCCACGATGCCCCCACGTTCCACGATCCCCGCCGTCGCGTCCGCCGCCCTGCTCGCCGCGGCGCTGGCCCCCGGCGCCGCCCACGCCGCGTCCGGCGGCCTGGTGACGGAGGCCTCCGCCACCCCGGCCAACGGCCCCACCGTCCCGGCGAAGGCCGCCTCCTCCGGCAGCACCGCGAAGCCCCGCGCCTCCGTCCGCCCCTCGTCGGCGGCCACGATCGTCCTCTCGTCCTCGTCGCGGGTCACCGCCCGGACGACGCCGAACGGCACGAAGCGCGCGGGGACGATGAAGAACGGCGAGGCCACCCGCGTCCGCTGCCAGGTCAACTCGACCCGCGCCGTCACCAGCGGGCGCTACGGCACCTCGAAGGTCTGGAACCGCGTCAAGCTGAAGAACGGCAGGACGGGGTACGTCCCGGACGTCTACATGAGCACGTCGAGCAAGAACTCGCTCGTCGCGCCGTACTGCGGCTACCCCGACCCGCCGGCCCCGACGGGGGCCAACCCGCAGCAGGGGCGCTGCAGCTCGGTGGCCTCCGTCGACCTCGTCCAGGTGCCGACGAAGCCCAACGGGGACGGCGACCCGGTCGCGTTCTCGAAGCTGGCCGCGCCGTTCGCGATCGAGTCCAAGCAGGAGACCCGCGTCCCCGCCGCCGTGACCCTGGCGCAGGGGATCCTCGAGTCCGCCTCGGGCACGCTCGCCGCCGGCGCGAACAACTACTTCGGCATCAAGGCCCAGGCCGTCGCCGGGCAGGGCGGGATCTTCCGCTGGGGCCCCAACGCCGTGGGCTGCGTCCACAAGCAGACCAACGAGAGCGAGGGCGGTCGCACCGTCCGCCAGATCGCCTCGTTCCGCATGTACGTCGACATGAAGGGCTCGTTCGTCGACCACGGCCTCTTCCTCGTCGTCAACACTCGCTACGCCCCGGCGTTCCAGTTCGTGAACGACCCGGAGCGGTTCGCCAAGGCGATCCACAAGGCCGGCTACGCCACCGACCCGGCCTACAGCAACAGCCTGATCAACCTGATGAACCGGCCCGAGTTGAACCTGAAGCAGTACGACCGGTAGGGGCGCGGTCGGGCCGGGCGGGACTACCAGGACGGGGCCGGCGGGCCCGGCTTGCCGGGACGGCGCCGGCGGGACGGCCCTGCCGGGAAGGCGCCGGCGGGAAGGCCATGCGGGGAAGGCGCTGCCGGGACGGGGCTGGCGGGCCGGGCCTGCCGGGACGGGGCCGACGGGACGGTCCTGCCGGGAAGGCGCCGGCGGGCCGGCCCTGCCGAGACGGCCTGCCGGGACGGCGCTGCCAAGCCGAAGAGCGGCGCGGCCGTCACTGCCGCGCCGGCCGGGCGTCGGTCAGTCGCCGGAGGCGTTGACGCGCGGTGCGGCCTGCGCGTCCTCGTCCGTCGCCTCGGGGGCCGGGGCGGTCGAGGCAGGCTCCCCCTCCGGCGGGGTCGAGGCGTCGTCGGCGTCCGCGTCGGCGCCGGCCCCGCCGAAGGCGATCTCGTCCGGCGCGTCGAGGCGGCCCGGATGGCCCAGGCGCCCCAGCTCGGATCCGTCGCGGCCGAAGAACAGCCCGACGGTCCAGTCCGCCACGAGCCGGATCTTCCGGGTCGTGCCCGGCATCGAGCCCAGGTGGTAGGTCCGGGCGATGAACCAGGCGGGGACGCCGCGCCAGCGCAGGCCGACCGTCGAGGCGACCGCCTTGCCGCGCCCGAGGTCGACGAAGACGCCGAGCGTCTTGTAGGTGAACTGCCGCGGCTTGCGGTCCGACAGGGTGAGGATCACGTTGTCGGCGACCTTCCGGCCCTGACGGATCGCGTGCTGGGCGGTCGGCGGCGCGGGGCGCTCGAGGTCCAGCGGGTCCGGCACGTGCGCGGCGTCGCCGATCGCCCAGACGCCGGGAACGCCCTTCACGCGCAGCGCGCGGTCCACGACGATGCGGCCGGACCGGTCGTCGAGCGGGACGCCCAGGCTCTTGACGACGGGGCTCGGCTTGACGCCGGCGGTCCAGACGACCGTGCGGCAGGGCAGGACCTCGCCGCCGGCCAGCGTGGCCGTGTCGGCGGTCATCGCGTCGATCGTGGTGCCGGTGCGGATCTCGATGCCTCGGGCCTTCAGCTCACGGACGGCGAAGTCCGCCAGCGAGGCCGGGATCTCGGGCATCACGCGGTCGCGGGCCTCGACGAGCACGAAGCGCACGCCCTGGTCGCGGCAGCGCGGGTAGCGGTCCAGCAGGTCGGTGGCGAAGTCCTGCAGCTCGGCCAGGCCCTCGAGACCGGCGTACCCGGCGCCGACGAAGACGAACGTCAGCCACTCGGCGCGGTCCGCGGGATCGTCGATGCCCTCGGCGACCTCCAGGCTCTGCAGCAGGCGATTGCGCAGCGCGATCGCCTCCGGCAGCGTCTTCATGCCCACGGCGTGTTCGGCCAGACCGGGGATCGGCAGCGTGCGCGAGACGGAGCCGACCGCCACGATCAGGTGGTCGTAGGGCAGCTCCTGCTGGCGGCCGTCCCCCGTGGTGACGTTCAGGACCTTGGCGGCCGGATCCGCACCCGTGACGGCCCCCAGGCGCAGGTGGGTGTGGTGCAGCTGCTCGCGCAACGGCACGACCGCGTGGCGCGGCTCGAGCGTGCCGGCCGCCGCCCCGGGCAGCAGCGGCGTGTACAGCATGAAGTTCTGGTCGGAGACCAGCGTCACCTGCGCGCTGTTGTGGGGCAGCTTGCGCTCGAGCCGGCGTGCCGCCTCGAGCCCTCCGAAGCCGCCGCCGGCGATCACGATGTTCCATGCCATGGAGCGAGCCTATGCCCGGAAGCGCCATGAGGCGAACCGCACGACGCCCGTCCCGGCCGTTCGTGCCGTACGGCGCACGCCTCCCGTGACCGGTCGCACGGAGCGGGGCGTCGGTGGCGGGGGGTGGTCAGGGGGCGGGCGGGCGGGCGGGCCGGGCGGGCGGGGGCCGGCCGGCCCGGGGGCAGGCCGGGGTGGCTCGCCGGCGCGGCCGGGGTCCGGTCGATCCGGTGCCACCACCTGGCACGAGATCGCCCCACCCCCACGTGATCCGGCCGGCGCGGCCGGGGTCCGGTCGATCCGGTGCCACCACCCGGCACGAGATCGCCCCACCCCCACGTAATCCGGCCGACGCGGCCGGGGTCCGGTCGATCCGGTGCCACCACCCGGCACGAGATCGCCCCACCCCCACGTAATCCGGCCGACGCGGCCGGAGTCCGGTCGATCCGGCGCCACCACCCGGCACGAGATCGCCCCACCCCCACCGGCGCATCCCTGTCCGAGGTCACGTCCGGTGGTGAACCACCTTCTTGGATCGGCGCCGACCGCTCCGGGTCCGGTCCCGCCGCCCGGGCCCGTCGGCCGCGAAGGGCCCCGACGCCCGGGCCCGAGGCCGCGGATGGACGCCGGACCGGGGGTCCCGTAGGTTGCGCGCGTGACCGCCCCCGCCCCGACGGCCACCGGCCGGTCCTCCGCCCTCGAGCTGGCCGCCGCGATCCGCGGCGGCGCGCGCTCCGCCGTCGACGTCGTCGACGAGGCCCTGCGCCTCGTCGACGCGTGGAACCCCGGCCTGAACGCGATCGTCGTCGACCTGCGCGACGAGGCCCGCGAGGCGGCCGCGGCGGCCGACCGCCTGCTCGCCGCCGCCGACCCGGACGACGCGCCGCCACCGCTGCTCGGGGTCCCGATCACGATCAAGGAGTCGATCTGCGTCGCCGGAGCGCCCAATTCGGCCGGTGCGCTGCCGCGGCGCGACGTCCGGGCCGCGGAGGACGCGCCGGTCGTCGCGCGCCTGCGGGCGGCCGGGGCGATCCCGATCGGGCTGACGAACACGTCCGAGCTCTGCATGTGGATCGAGACCGACAACCCGGTCCACGGCCTGACCCGCAACCCCTACGACCCCGCGCGGTCCGCGGGCGGCAGCTCCGGTGGCGAGGGCGCGGCCGTCGGGGCGGGGATCGTGTCGTTCGGCATCGGGTCCGACGTCGGCGGATCGATCCGCATCCCGGCGGCCTGGAACGGCGTCTTCGGGCACAAGCCGTCCCTGGGCCTGGTGCCGCTGACCGGGGCGTTCCCGCCGGCCGTGGGCGAGACCGGGCGACTGCTGGTCAACGGGCCGCTCTCCCGGCGCGCAGACGACCTCATGCCGGTGCTGCGGACCATCGCCGGGCCGGACGGGAGCTGCGAGCGGGCCGTGCCGATGGACCTCGGCGACCCGGCGGGGGTCGGGCTCGACGGCCTGCGGGTGCTGGTCGGCGACCGACCGTTCCTCGGCCGCACCGCCGCCGAGGTCCTCGCGGCCCGCGACCGTGCGGCGGCGACGCTCCAGGCTGCCGGAGCGCGGATCGTCCCCGCGGACCTCCGCGGGTGGCGCCGGGCGTACGAGGCGTACCTCGTGGCACTGGCCGACGGCGGGGCCCTGACGATGATGGACGAGCTCGAGGCGGCCGGTTACGCGCGCCCGACGGTCCGTACGCTGCTGCGCGGCTCGCCCCACACCGCGGCGACGCGGCTGCTGACCCTCGGCGACCTGGTCCCCTCCGGCTCGTCCCGGCGGCGGGCGAAGCTGATCGAGGCCGGCCGCGCGTTCTCCCGCGAGGTCGCCGCCCAGATCGGCGACGGCGTGCTGCTCGTGCCGCCGATGCCCACGACGGCGCCGCCGCACGGCGCGACGCTGCGCCGACCGTGGATCGGGCACGGCATGCAGGTGCTGAACCTCGCGGCGGTCCCGGTGACCCAGGTGCCGATGGGTCTCGGAGCCGGCGGGCTGCCCGTCGGGGTCCAGGTCGCGGCCGGCCCGGGACGGGACCACGTGAGCATCGCGGTCGCGCTGGAGCTCGAGCGGGCCCACGGCGGCTGGGTGCCCCCGGGCGGCTGACGGGATCGACCTCGGCGCGGAGGCGTCGCGCGGGGGCGGATGTATCCACGGCCGCCTCGTGTGGGGCCGGGCGTCGACAGCACGGCCTCGTGCGGGGCCGGGTGTCGGCACGACGGCGTCGCTCGGGGCCGGAAGCCGGCACCACGGCCTTGTGCGGGGCCGGGTCTCGGCACGACGGCGTCGCTCGGGGCCGGAAGTCGGCGCGACCGTGTCGCGCGGGGCCGGAAGTCAGCACGACCGTGTCCCGCGGGGCCCGGCTTCGGCACGACGGCGTCGCGTCCCCCGGAACGACGGGAGGCGCCCCGTGGGGCGCCTCTCGCGGTACTGCCGGACAAGGACTCGAACCTTGAATGCTGGTACCAGAAACCAGTGTGTTGCCAATTACACCATCCGGCACCGGCGGCCGCCGAGGCGGAACCGCGGTCGCGGATCATAGCGGGGAAGTCCGTGGCGCGCGGTGCGCTCGGCAGCGTCGCGAGCGGCCCGACGGGACGGCGGCCCGGCCCTCGATCTCAGGCGTGCGTCGACCGCCACCGTCGGGCGCCGCCGTGGCGAAGTGGCGTTTCGCGCACGTCAGGCGTGCGTCGTCCGCCACCGTCGGGCGCGACCGTGGCGATATGGCGTTTCGCGCACGTCAGGCATGCGTCGTCCGCCACCGTCGGGCGCCACCGTGGCGATATGGCGCTTCGCGCACGTCAGGCGTGCGTCGTTCGCCACGCTCGGGCGCCCGCCGTCGGGAAGTGGTGTGTCGCGCTGGTCAGGCGTGCGTCGACCGCACGCTCGGGCGCCACCGTCGAGAATTGGCGTTTCGCGCACGTCAGGCATGCCTTGACCGCCACGGTCGGGCGCCCTCCGTCGCGAACTGGCGTTTCGCGCACGTCAGGCGTGCGTCGACCGCCACCGTCGGGCGCCCCCGTCGCGAACTGGCGATTCGCGCACGTCGGGAGTGCCGCATCCGCCGCTCTCGCCCCCGGCCCCGGGGTCGACGGGGCGTTTCGCGCACGTCAGGCGTGCGCGTCGCCCCGCCCGACCTCAGGCCCCGACGGCGAAGAGGCCCGTGATGCCGTCCTCGAGGCCCGGGTCGAGGACCACGAGGACCTCGTCGCCGGCCTCGATGACCGTGTCGGCCTTGGGGACGAAGCCGGCGCCCTTGCGCAGGACGGAGATGATCAGCGAGCCCTCGGGCATCTGGATCTCGGCGACGCGCTTGCCCGCGGCCGGCGCGGCGGGCGTGACCTCGACCTCGACGATCTCCAGGCGCTCGGCGTGGAGGTCCAGCAGGTGGACCAGGCCGAAGCTCGGCACCTCGTGCTCGATCAGGCGCAGGATCAGGTCGGTGGCCGACACGACCGGGGCGACGCCCAGCAGGTCGAACAGCTCGCGGTTGCGCGGGTTGTTGACGCGGGCGATGGTGCGCGGGATGTCGTACTTCTCGCGGGCCATCTGGCAGATGAGGATGTTGTCCTCGTCGTCGCCGGTGACCGCGACGACGAGCTCGGCGCGCTGGATGCCGGCGCGCTCGAGCACCCACATCTCGGTCGCGTCGCCGTACTGGACGGCGTGCTCGAGCTCCTCCTCGATGGTCAGGTAGCGCCTGCGGGTCTGCTCGATCAGCGTGACCTCGTGGCCCTTGTCGATGAGCTCGCGGGCGAGGTTCCAGCCGACCTTGCCGCCGCCGGCGATCACGACGTACATCAGGAGACCTCGACGATCGCCGACTCGAACATGGAGATCGCCTGCAGCGTCGGGCAGATCGTGCGCACGCCCTGCTCGGCGTACCAGGTGGCGCGGGCCGGATCCATGACGCGGGCGATCACCGTGGTGACGTTGAAGCGCTTCTGGGCGACCTGGGCGATGACGAGGTTCGTGTTGTCGCCCGACGTCGACGCGATGAAGACGTCCGCCTCGTCGATGCCGGCCTCCCGCAGGGCCTCGACCTCGATGCCCTGACCGACGGTGAAGCGGCCGCCGGTCTCCTCCCACGAGGAGGCCAGACCGGCGTCGAGCCGCTCGTGGCTCAGTGGGTCGTGGTCGAGCACCGAGACCTCGTGCCCCCGGGCGAGCATCGACTGCGCGACGGCCGAGCCGACGCGGCCGGCTCCTACGATGAGCACGAACATACGCGCGGGACTGTAGCGCGGTGGGCCGCCAGGACCCATCCGGGAGCCGGACGCCCCGCTGCTCGCCCGGGACGCGTCCGGGTCCTCCCCGCCGTCGGCCCGGGACTCTCCGTCCCTCGCGGTGGGCGACCGCCCACCCCGGCGAGCCGCCCACCCCTACAGCTGGTCGAGCCACGCCTCGTCGTCGTCGTCCAGGCCGTCGTCGCCGTCGGGGCCGGACTCGGCCTCGCGACGGCGGCGGAGGACCTCCTCGGTCTCCTCCAGCGACGGTGCGCCGAGGATGACCTGGCAGCGGGCGTGGTCGACGACGTACCGGGCCGTCTCGCCGAGGGCCTCGCCGCGGCCGCCGAGGACGCCGAGCGCCGAGCCGGTGCGCCCCGTGCGGGACCGGCCCGCGGGCGGCGGGGCGACCATGATGATCGCCTCGCAGCCGCGGCGCTCGGCCTCGTCGACGATCGCCCGGCCGTAGGAGCGAGCCCGGACCGCCGAGGTGGCGACGCGGACGCCGTCGTACTCCTCGCCCACCGCGCGGGCGCGGGCCAGCGCGGCCTTGGCCTCCGCCCGACGGCCGTCGGCGAGGGGTCCGTCGATCGGCAGCGACATCGGCAGGACGTGGATCCAGACCGCCTCGATGACCGCGTAGCCCTCCTCGAGGTCCGTCTCGTCGTCGCCGCCGGCGAGGCGTCCCGCGGTCTGGATCAGGTCGTCGTCCAGGGCGGTCCCGAGCACCGGCACGAGGATCGAGCCGTACTCGACGGGCTTGGCCTCGCGCCGCAGGGCGGCGTCCGGCACGACCACGCGGCCGCGGACCGGCAGGCGGTGCGTGCGGCGGTAGACGACGTAGGCGACGACGCCGAAGGCCATCCAGATCAGGCCCACGGCGCGGGCCGCCGGGTGCGAGATCACGATCGAGACCCAGACCAGGCCGCTCAGCACGGCGCCGAGGACGGCGGGGACCGGGACGGCGGCCCCGCGGACGCGGACGTTGAACGGGATGCGGTACTCCCGGGCCGCGTCGGGCTCCTTGAACCGCAGGCGCAGGATCGAGAGGTGCGCGATCGTCACGGCGGTCATCGCGCCGAACGCCATCGTGCCGACGAGCGCGTCCATGTCCCGGAACGACACGAGCACCATCGCGATCACGCCCGCGACGACGATGACCAGCCACGGGGTGCCGAAGCGCGGGTGCAGCCGGCCCAGGCGGGTCGGCATCTGCCGGTGCCGGGCGAGCTGGGCGGTGATGCGCCCCGCGCTGGAGAGCGACGCGAGCGCCATCCCGATCAGCGTGGCGGCGGCCGCGACGCCGACGACGATCTTCAGGGCGTCGACGACCGGCGAGTCCGACAGCCGGTCGACGATGCCGATCACCGGCGCGTCGACCCAGCGCTCGCCCAGCGCGGTCTCGCCGCCCTGGACGGGGAGCGCCATCAGCCCGACGAGCGAGACCCCGACGAAGAGGACGAACATCGCCACCGGGAGCGTCGCGACGAGCCGGCGCAGGTCGCGCCGGCCGACGCGCAGCTCACCCGCCAGGCCCGACGCGGACTCCAGGCCGGTGACGACGACCATCGCCGCCCCCAGACCGAAGAGGACGCCCTGCCAGTCGGGGCTCGTGCCCAGGTCGAGCCCGTCGGTGATCGACCCGGGGTCGTGCAGCAGCGCGAGCCCGAGGACGACGACCAGCACCTGCAGCAGCAGGTCGACGGCGACCACGACCGCCAGCCGCACGACCCGCGTGGCGGGGCCGCCGGCGTCACCACGGACCGCGCGGACGGTCACGAAGAGCAGGATCAGCGCGGCGAGCGCGATCTCGGTCCTGCCGTCCGAGGTCTCGTGCCAGACCACCTCGAGGTAGTTCGTCGCCGCCAGCGTCGCCGCGGCGGTCAGGAGGACGGAGTCCAGGAGGAGCGCCCAGGCGGCGACGAAGCTCCAGACCTCGTCGAACGCGTGCCGGGCGAAGGTCGGGGAGCCCGAGCGCTCGGGGTGCAGCGCCGCCCCCTCCGCGAAGGTCATGACCGCGAGCCCGAAGAGGACCGCTGCGGCGGCCATCACGAACGGCGTCGCCCCGAGGGCGTTGCCGGCGATCGGGCCGAGGAGCAGGTAGAGGCCGCCGGCGAGGGAGGCGTAGGTGATCGCGAAGACCGTCCTCGCGCCGACGGTCCGCTGCAGCAGGCCCGCGGCACCGGAGGGCGCGCCGGTCGCGGCCCCCTCGGACCCGGAGGCACCCGTCCCGTTGCGGCCCGGACCGTCCGCGGGGCCCGGGGCGCCGGGCGCCCCGCCGGGGGCCTTCGGCGTCTCAGCCATCTGCGCGGTCCTCCCCCTCGTCGCGGCGGGCCACGAGCGACGCGCCGCGCCAGGCCATCCACGCCCGGCCGGCCCCGGCCGCGAAGAACAGCAGGCCGATCAGGATCCCCTGGGCGACGGGCCCACCGCCGCCCGCGATCGTGCGCACGACGATCGCGATGCCGATCAGGGCGACCAGCGACGAGAGCACGACGGTCGCGTTGCCGTAGAGCCCGCGCCTCACGACCGCGTCCTCTCGAGCTCGAGCACGGTCCGGGACTCGGGGTCGGACTGCAGGATGACCCGGCACGGCCGCTCGGCCATCACGGTGTCGATCGAGCGGTAGATGCTCCCCGAGCCCGCGCGCGGCGGGATCGACATGACGATTGCGCGGGCCTTCGTGGTGCGGGCGTCCTCGACGACCACGCGGCCGAACTGCCCGGCGCGGACCTTGACCCACCGCGCCTGCAGGCGGTTGCCGATCTGCAGCCGGGCCTCCTCGATCAGCGCCTCGGCCGCGCGCTCCTGCTCGGGCATCCGGGCGTCGATCGGCGAGGACTGCGGGACGACGATCGGGACCATCAGGTAGATGCCGCGGCGGCGCTTGGCGGCCACGCGGGAGGCGGTCGCCATCGCCCCGCGGGAGTAGCGCAGGCCGAGCAGCGCGACGATCACCGACTCGTACTCCGCCTCGTGGTCGACCACGGCCTCGGGGGTGGCGATCTTGTGCGTCGTGCGGAGGTCGAGGCCCTGGTTGCGGCGGTAGAGCGGATAGATGATCAGCCCGGAGACCATCCAGCCGACGCCCGCCAGCGCGACCGCGGGGTGCAGCCCGACCACGACGACGAACGCGATGCCGGTGCCCAGGCCGCCCACGATCGCGAACAGCGGGTAGGAGACGCCGCGGATCGTGATGTTCCCCGGACCGCGGTAGGGCCGGTCGAAGTCCGGCTCGCGACGGCGCAGGGCGATCACCGAGAGGTGGGCGATCGTGAACGACAGCATCGCGCCGAACGCGTACATGTTCGACAGGAACTCGGCCTGGCCCGGGATCACCGCGAGGGCCGCGAGGCCGGAGAACAGCAGGATCCCGACCCACGGCGTGCCGAAGCGCGGGTGCAGCGTCCGGAGGCCGTCGGGCATCTGCCGGTGGACGCCCATCGAGTACACCAGGCGCGACACCCCGATCACCCCGGCGTTGGTGGCGAGGAAGAGGATCGTCGCGGCGAGCAGGCCGACGTAGATCTGGGTCGGCTGCTGCAGGAAGCCGAGCTCCATGTTCTTCACGACGCCGAGGATCGGGTCGCCCGCGAAGCCGCCCTGGTCCTCCGGGAGCCCCAGGAGCGTCGAGTACTGCCCGTCGGCGCCCTTCGTCACCGGCAGCGCGGAGAGGGCGACCATCGGCAGGAACGCGTAGATGGCGAAGACGGCGATCACGACGCGCTTGATCGCGGCGGGCACCGTGGTGCCGGCGTCCCTGGCCTCCTCCGCCATGTTCGAGATCGTCTCGATGCCGGTGTAGGCGACCATGCCGATCGGGATCGCGATCAGGAAGTCCTTCCACTCCGGGGCCACGCCGAGCTGGACGTTGTCGATCAGCGTCTCGGGCGAGAACACGAGGAACATGCCCAGGCCGACGAGCAGCACCTGCGTGAGGAAGTCGGTGACGGCGAGGGCGATGTTGACCCCGGCGGACTCCTTCGCGCCGACGATGTTGATGGTCGCCAGGACGCCGATCACGGCGATCGCGAAGATCACGTCGCCGGGGGCGCTGCGCAGGAACTCCAGCGGCTCGAACAGACCGCCGATGTAGTGCGGCACGAAGTACGAGCTGATCGCGATCGTGATCGTGTAGTTGAGCATCTGGCCCCACGCCGCGAAGAACGACCAGAACTCGTTGAAGGCGCGGCGCGCGAAGCTCGAGGAGCCGCCGGCCTCGGGGTACATCGAGGTCGCCTCGGCGTACGTGGCGGCCGTGAGGTAGAAGATCACGCCCGTGATCAGGAAGACGACGGGCGTCAGACCGAGCGCGAAGCCGGCGACCAGCCCGAGGGCGTAGTAGATGGACGACCCGACGTTGCCGTAGGCCGTCGAGAAGAGCGCGTTGGTCCCGAGGACGCGCTGGAGTCCGTGGAGTCGGCGTTCGGCCATGGCCGGTGCGGCAGTCTACGCCGGTCCGCGGCCGGAGCTGCGCGTCGTCCCCGGAACGCTGGTGGGGACGGGGATCGCGCCCACCCCGGAGGACCGGGGCGGGACGCGGCCCGTCGGGCGGGCTACTGCCCGGGGACCCAGAGCCGGCCGCCGCCGGGGCCCTCGGGCTCCGGCTTGCCGCCGCCGGTCGAGCTGGGGCCGCCGGGCTGGCCCGGGGCGGGCGTGCCGGCCTGCTGGGCGAAGGCGACCTGCAGCTGCGAGAGCGCCTGGTCGACCTGGCTCGCGTTGGGGCCGAGCAGCGGTGCGGCGAGGGGCTGCAGCGCGCGGATGACCTCGATGGCCAGGCCGAGCTGGTCGAGGTCGGGCGCGCCGGCCTCCTCGGCGCTGCCGGCGAGGCCCGCGCGGCGACCGCCGAGCTCGATGAAGCTGGCCAGCGACTGGACGAGGACCTCCTCGACGCGGATGTTCCGCATCTGCTCCTCGTACGCCGCCATCATCTCCTCCTGGGTGGGCTGCGGGCCGCCGTCCTGCTGCGGGCCGCCGTCCTGCTGCGGGTCCTCGGCGTCGGGCTGTCCGGTCGGGTCCTGGGTGCTCACGTGGATCGCTCCTGTGCGTCGTCGTCGTCGGGGGAAGCCGGGTAGGTCGCCTGGGTCTCTGCGACGGCGGCCGCGAAGGCCTCCGCCGGCGAGGCCCCGTCCGCGACGCGGTCGCGCTGACGCTCGGCGCCGTTGCGCTCCGGGAACACGGGGTCGATGCCCTGCTCGGCGCGGACCGGTGCGGTCCAGGCCAGCAGGCGGTCCAGGGCGCCGGCCGACGGGTACTCCTCGCGGGCGTCCCAGTCCACGAGGCGCCCGGAGCGGCCGTTGCGGATCGCGCGCCAGAGGTTCTCCTCGATCAGGCGCGCCGGGAGGTGCTCGACCGGGCGGCCCTCGTCGTGGTCCCGGGCGGCCTGCAGCGCGCAGGCGACGATCAGGCCGGTCAGGGCCTCGGACTCCTCGGCGGTGCTCTGGGCGTCGCAGATGCGGATCTCGACGGTGCCGAAGGAGATGTGCGGCCGGACGGACCACCAGACCTGCGTGTACTCCTGGATCGAGTCCGTCGCCTGCAGCAGCTCGACGTAGGAGCAGAACGCGCGCCACGAGCCGAAGGCGTCCGGGACGCCGCAGCGCGGGAACGACTTGGTGAACGTCTGGGTCCGGGCCGAGTGCAGGCCGGTGTCCAGGCCGTCGACGAACGGGGAGTTGGACGAGAGCGCCAGCAGCATCGGCAGGACGGGGCGCAGCCGGTCGCAGACCGCGATCGCGCGGTCGGGGTCGCGGATGCCGACGTGCACGTGCAGCGAGAACGTCGCGTTGCGGCGGGCGACCCAGCGCAGCCCGTCGACGACGCGGCGGTAGTGCTCCGTGTCGATGAACGTCTGGTGGCGGTAGTCGTCCCAGGGGTGCGTGCCGGTGGCGCCCAGGCGGATGCCCATCCGCGAGGCGTGGGCGAAGAGCCCGTCGCGGTGGACCCGCTGTGCCTCCAGCGCCTCGCCGAGGTTCTCGCCCCGGCCCGAGCGGATCTCGATCTCCGTGCGGATCAGCTCCCCGGCGACGGAGACCGCGAGGACCGGGTCCTGGGCCGTCGAGGCGCTGAGCTCCTCGAAGCGGGGGACGAGGTCGAGGGTGGACTCGTCGAGGAGCATGAACTCCTCCTCGATCCCCACCGTCCCGTCGGTCCCGGTGGCGTACGCGGCGGTGGCCGCGGGCAGGTCGATGGCGGCGTCGGCGCCCATCAGCGGGCGGCCTTCGCGCTCGTCTCGAGCAAATGGATCACTAGGCGAGGTAGTAGTACAGGGCGTGGAGCAGGTCCACGGCGGGGCTCGACGTGTGCACCGTCACCTCGGGAGGCGTGCGGAGCAGGGTGCCGCTGTAGTTGAAGATGATCTGGACGCCGGCGTCCACGAGCTCGTCCGCGAGGCTCTGTGCGGCCTTCGCCGGCGACGCGATGACCCCGACGACGACCTCGTTCTCGCGCACGACGTCGACGAGGTGCCGGACGTCGCCGATCGTCAGGTCGCCGATCGGGGTGCCGATCTTCCCCGGGTCGTTGTCGAGCACGGCCACGACGTCGAAGCCGTGGTCGGCGAAGACGTCGGACCCGGCGATCGCGCGGCCGAGGTGGCCCGCGCCGAGCAGCACGATGCCGACGTGCGTGCTCGTGTGCAGGATCGAGCGGATCTTGACGACCAGTTCCTCGACGTCGTAGCCGACCCCGCGCTTGCCGAAGCGGCCGAAGCCGGAGAGGTCGCGCCGGATCTGCGTCGAGTTGACGTGCGTGTGGGCGGAGAGCTCCTGCGAGCTCATCGTCCCGCGGCCCATCTTGCGGGCCTGGGTGAGCGTCTGCAGGTAGCGCGAGAGGCGCTCGGCCTGGCCGACGCCCAGGCGGACCTCGGGGACGACGGGCTCGGCGGGCGCGTCGGACTCGATCTCGGTGGTCGTGACGACGTCGCCGGCGTCGATCACCGGGGCGGCGGGGCGGGCGATCGGCCGCAGGGGCTGGGCGGCGATGCGCCGCGCGGCGACCGCCGAGAGCGGCGTGGCCGTCGAGGAGCCCCGGACGCCCTCGGCCCCGCCGACGGCGGCACGGCGGGCCTGGACGTCGCGCACGGCGCTCAGGACGCGCCCGGCGTCGACGGCGAAGTCGCAGAGCTCCTCGCCGGCGACCGCGACGACGGGGATCCGCTCGAGGTAGCGGGCGTGCAGGCGGTCGTCGCGCTCGATGTCGACCGTGCGGACGGTGAACGGCTCCTGCTCGCGCAGCACCTCGAGGTCCGCCAGCGCGTCGGCGCACAGGTGGCAGCCGTCGCGCAGGAACACGACGACCTCGATGGGCGGGGCGGGCACCTCCATAGGTTCTCATGCACGGCCGCCCGGGCGGTGGCTCGGGGGCGACGGGGCCGGCGTGTCGTCCCGGCCGGTCGGCCCCCGACGCGCGGGCGGCGGGGCGCTCAGCGCGCGGCGGCGGTCCGTCGCTGCCCGGTGGCGTAGGCCTCGAGCCCGGCGACGTCGGCCTCCGCGAGCGCCGGGCGGTGGCGGGCCACGGCGGCGATCATCGCGGCGTTGTCGGTGCAGAGGGAGCGGTCGGGGATCGCCACCTCGGCGTCCAGCGCGCGGAGCCGCTCGCGCAGCGGACCGTTGGCCGCGACGCCCCCGCCGACGGCCAGGCGCCGCAGGCCGGTCGCCCGCAGCGCCCGCTCGACGCGGACGGCGAGGGTCTCGACGACCGCCCGCTGGTACGACGCGGCGAGGTCGGCGCGGCGGGCCGACGCCTCCTCGTCGCCGAGGTCCCGCACCTTGTAGAGCAGCGAGGTCTTCAGCCCCGAGAACGAGCAGTCGAGACCCTGGACCTTCGCGCCCGTGGGGAACGCGAACGCGGTCGGGTCGCCGTCGGCGGCGAGGCGCTCGAGCGCGGGCCCTCCCGGGTACGGCAGGCCGAGCAGGCGGGCGCCCTTGTCGATGGCCTCCCCCGCGGCGTCGTCGAGCGTGCCGCCGAGCTCCTCGATCGTGCCGGCGTCGTCCACGCGGGAGAGGAACGTGTGGCCGCCCGAGGCGACGAGCGCGACGAACGGCGGCTCGAACGACACGGGCTGCAGCGTGCACGCCAGCAGGTGGCCCTCGAGGTGGTCGACGGCGATCAGCGGCAGCCCGCGACCGACCGCGATCGCCTTCGCGGTCTGCAGGCCGACGAGCAGCGCACCCACGAGCCCCGGGCCGCGGGTGACGGCGACGCGGGTCACGTCGTCCAGGGTAATCCCGGCGGTGCGGAGCGCGTCGGCGACGACGAGGTCGCAGCGCTCGGCGTGGGCGCGGGCGGCGAGCTCGGGGACGACGCCGCCGTACGCGTCGTGGATCCCCTGGCTGGAGATGACGTTGGAGCGGATCTCGCCGTCGTCGGTGACGACGGCCGCGCACGTGTCGTCGCAGCTGGTCTCGATCGCGAGGATCACGAGCGGCCCCGGCGGCGCGGGACGCCCGCGACGTCGGGCACGTCGGGGACGTCCGGGGGCACGGGTCCGCGCGAGCCCGGACCGGCGCCCTCGTCGTCGGCCCCGGGGATGTCGTACGTGCGGCCCTGCAGCGTCGCGGGGGTCCGCCACATGATCAGTGCGTCCTCCCCGTCGTCGCGGTAGTAGCGCCGGCGGACGCCGACGGAGAGGAACCCGAGGTCGTCGTAGAGGGCGCGCGCGCCGCGGTTGGACGGCCGGACCTCGAGGGTCAGGCGGGCGTCGTCGCCGCCCGCCCGCTCGACGACGTGCTCCAGCAGGCCGCGGGCGATCCCCTCGCGCCGTCGGTTGGGGTCGACGCAGACGTTCATGACGTGGAAGGCGTCGTCGTACTTCGAGACGATCGCGTAGCCGACCAGGCCGATCCCCGACGCGGAGCCCTCCGCGCCGCTGCCGAACGCCCTGGCGACCACGCAGAGGCCACCGGACTTGGCGGTCTCGAGGACGAACATCGCCAGGGACCACGGCGCGGCGTAGCTGCGGCGCTCGATCGCGAGGACCTGCGGCATGTCCGAGAACGTCAGGCGCTGGATCGCCACGCCGCGCGCGGTGCCCGTCCGCGGTCGGTCGCCGCGGGGCGGCTCGGAGGAGGAGGGATGGGGGACGGGAGGGGTCACCGGCGGTCCGCGGTCGGCACGGCGTCCGCGTCCCGAACGTACACGGGCCGCACCAGATCCGGCGCCACGACGGGTCTTCCGGCCGCCGCCCGGATCAGCGCCAGGCCGTCGACGCGGTGGGCCGCAGGGTCCTCGGGCACCTCGACGCCGGCCTCGCGCAGCACGTCCGCGAACGCGAGGGCGCCGTCGCCGACCGCGACGGCCGGGGCGACCGACAGGGCGGCCAGCGCCGCGGCGAGATCGTCCTGCGCCGCCGTGAACGGCGCCGGCCCCGAGGCCCGCTCCGCGATCGGATCGGGCTGCGCGTCGGCGTCGGCCCGCGCACCGTGGTCGGCCGGCCCTCCGGGGACGCCCCCCGCGCCGCCGGGTCCGCCGTCCGGGAAGAGGGTGAGGAACAGCTCGCGGCGTCGCGCGTCCTGGACGACGAGCACCGGCCGGCCCTCGTGGGTGCCGCCGGCCCCGCCGACGGCCTCGGCCAGCGCCCAGGGGGTCGGCACGCCGACGAGGCCCGCCCCCGTCGAGAGCGCCAGCGCCCGGCCCGTGGCCACGCCGACGCGGATCCCCGTGAACGTGCCGGGGCCGAGTCCGAGGACGATGCGCCCGACGTCGTCCCAGGTGCCACCGGTGCCGGCCAGCACCTCCTCGGCCAGCCCGAGCAGCAGGCGCGTGTGGCCCGGGCGCTCCCCGGGCCCGGGAAGCTCGATCCGCGAGACGCCGGGGGTCCCGCCCGGTCCCGTCGCCCCGGCGACCGTCGCCGGCGTCGCCGTGTCCAGCGCGAGCGTCACGGCACCCACGGGCCCGACGCCCGCAGCGCGACCGGCGTCGCCCGCGGGCCCCGCCGGCCCGGCGTCCGTCATCGCTCCGCCCGCCAGACCAGGTCGACGTCACGACCGTCCCCGCCGGCGTGGGCGAGGGTCACCTCGAGGGCCACCCGGCCGGCCACGAGCTCCGCCGCGACGTCCGGCCACTCGACGAACGCGACGACGTCGCCGTCGAGCTCCTCCGCGATCAGCTCCTCGTCGTCCTCCCCCAGCCCCGCGAGGCGGTAGAGGTCCAGGTGCGCGACGCGGACGCCGTCGCCGTCGTAGCGGTGGGCCAGCGCGAACGTCGGCGACGTCACCCGGACGGCGGCGCCCAGGGCGGCCGCCGCGCCGCGGACGAGCGTCGTCTTCCCCGCCCCCAGGTCGCCGCGCAGCAGCACCACGTCGCCGGCCCGAAGACGGCCGGCCAGACCCGCGCCGAGCGCCTCCGTGTCGGCCGCCGAGGAGGTGTGCGCCCGCTCACGCGGGGCCTCGTCGTCCCGACCGGCCGCCCGATCGCTCTCCGGGCCTCGGTCGTCGGGACGCATCGCCGCCGAGTCTACGTCCTCTACGCTTCCCGTTTCGTGCCGCCGACTGCTCCTCCACCGGCCGGGCCCGGCGGCGCCGGTCCCGCTGGTCCGCGCCCTGCCGCCCCCGGCCTGATCGCCCGACTGAAGGCCGCCCGCGAGTCCGAGACGGGCCGCACCGCGGAGCTCGCAGCGGCGAGCATGCTCAACAACGCGATCCAGCTGCTCTTCACGGTGCTGCTGACGCGCCTGCTGGGCAAGACGGGCTACGCGTCGCTCGCCGCGCTCGTCGCCGCCTTCCTGATCCTGCAGGTGTCCGGACAGGCGATGCAGGCGGCCGCGGCCCGCGCGATCGTGCGCTGGACCGAGCGCGGCCACCACGAGCCCTACCGCGAGGTCTGGAGCTGGACCCGCCAGGCGCTCGCCCTCTCCGCCCTCGCGCTCGTGCTGGGCGTTGTCTTCCGCCAGCCGCTGGCGAACCTCATCGGCGTCGGGCCGCACCCGTGGGCGGCGGCGGTGCTGCCCGTGTCCGGCACGCTGTTCCTGCTCGTCTGCCTCCAACGCGGCGCGTTGCAGGGTCTGGGGGACTTCGACGCCGTCGGCGGGTCGATCGTCATGGAGGCGGTGCTGCGCCTGGGCGCGGCGATCGTCCTCGTGACCGCCGGGATGGAGGTCACCGGCGCGTTCGCCGCGGCCCCGATCGCCTTCGCGCTGCTGGCGCTGGGGATGGACCGGAGGCTGCGCAACAAGCACCTCGAGGACCCCGACGCGGTCGGCGAGGGCGACCAGCCGATCCCGTTGTGGCGCCTCGCGCGCTGGGAGCGCACCGTGATCGTGTCGCTGCTGCTCGTGGCGATCATGCAGAACGTCGACACGATCCTCGCCAAGCGCGAGCTCGACGAGTCCGTCGCCGGCTCCTACGCCGCCGCGGCGGTGGCCGCCAAGGCCGTCGTCTGGGTCGCCGTCGGCGTCGCGCTGCAGCTGCTGCCCGAGGCCACCCGTCGCGCCGTCGCGGGCGAGAACCCGCACCCGGTGCTGCGCCGCGCGATCCTCTTCCTCTTCCTCATCGGGATCCCCGCGATCCTCATCTTCATCGCGATCCCGGGCTGGCTCCTGCGGACCGCGTTCGGTCCCGGCTTCGACTCCGCCTCCGGGGCGCTGCCGCTGCTGGGCACCGCCATGCTGCTCCTGTCGATCACGCTGATGGCGGTCCAGTACCTCTCGGCGATCGGCCGCCACCGGCACCTCGTCCCCCTGCTGGTCCTCGCGATCGTCGAGGTGGCGTTCCTCGCCCGCCACGGCTGGTCGGCCACCGAGTTCGCGACGATCGTCCTGGCCTCGCAGGCCGCCGCCGCGGTGATCACGCTCGGGCTGGCGTGGTGGACCCCGCCGGCCGCGGGCGTGCGTGCCGGGACCGCGGACGACACGGTGCCCGACGTCGTCGGCGTGCCGGTGCGCGGCGCGACGGCGGACACGCCGGCCGTCGGCTGAGCCGCCCGGCTCAGCCCGTCGCGCGGTCGATCCGGTCCAGGGTCGGCTCGCCGCCCTCCCCGAGGACGACGTTCTGCGCCAGCGGGATCTGGTGCGAGGCGCTCTCGAGGATGTGCATGAGGTAGCCGGCGGTGTTCGGGAAGACGACGAGGTCGCCGACCGCGACGCCGCGCGGGAAGCGCAGGCGGCGCCAGGTCAGGAGCTCCCGCTCGATGCAGTACGCGCCGACCAGGAACCCCTCGATCTCGTCGTGCGCCGCCTCGTCGTCGTGCGCCGGCGCGACCCCGGGAGGACGCACCACGAGCGGGTCCACGAGGAAGTCGTCCGACGTCGTCCGGCACTGCGTGCGGTTCATCTCGGCCCCGATCAGCCACGTCCCGTCGGCGCGGCGCTTGCGGAACGCCACGCGGGCGACGGTCGCCCCGCAGCCGTCCAGCAGCGACCGTCCAGGCTCGCAGCGCAGCTCCAGGCCCCGGCCGCGCAGGGCCTGGCCCGCCGTCGGGCCGCCGGGACCGACGGGGGTGCCCAGGAGCCCGTCGAGCCACGCGCCTCGCACGGGCGACTGCGCGTAGGGGTAGCCGTTCGGGGAGCCCGTGATCGCGCCGTCGTGGACGCCGAGCCCGAGGCCGTGGCCGCCGAACGTGAGCGCGGGGCCGTCGCCGAGGAGCCCGGCGCGGTGGGCGTCCCAGAAGCGGTCCCACTCGTCGCGGTCGTCGAGGTAGCTCATCGGGATGCCGCCCCCGACGTCGACGAACGAGGGGTCGTGGCCCCGCTCGCGCAGCGCGTCGACCAGTCGCAGGGCCTGCCCCAGGGCGACGGCCCGCTCACCGGCGTCGTAGCCGTCGAGGTGGAAGTGCACCCCGGCGACGCGCGCTCCGGTCGACGGGCCTCCCCCGCCCGCCGGCCACGCGCGGTCGACGAGGGCGAGCCAGGCGTCGACGTCGAGGCCGAAGCGCGTCGGGGGCCGGTCGGGTCCGAGCTCGGGCGCCAGGCGCAGGGCGACGGGGACGGGCGGGCCGTCCGGGCGCAGCAGCGACGTCAGGGCGGCGAGCTCGTCGGCGTTGTCCAGCGCGACGGTCGGGCGCGCCTCGACGCAGAGGCGCAGCAGCGAGACGGGCTTGACCGCGGCGGTCAGCACGATCCGCGACGGATCGACCCCGCGGTCGAGGACCTGGCGCAGCTCGCGCTCGCTCGCGACGTCGATCCCGAGGCCGAGCCGCGCGGCCTCGTCGACCAGCGCGAGCGCCTTGTTGGCCTTGCGGGCGAAGAAGATCCCCAGCTCCAGGCCGTGGGTGGCCGCCGCGTCCTGCAGCTCGCGGGCGTTGCGTCCCATCGGACCCGGGTCCAGGACGTTCAGCGGCGAGCCGTGCGCGTCGAGCCAGCCGGCGAGGTCCCCGGGACGGGCGGCGACGTCGGCCAGCCAGGGCTCGACCCGTCCCGTCAGGGGCGCGAGGCCGCGGCAGCCGTCGCGGAGGTCGGTGCGGCCGGGAGAGGTGGTGCTCATGCGGGATCTCCGACGCGGGGGCGCGCGTCATCGGTGGGTCGGGGGTGCTCGGTGGGGCCGGCCCGCCGGGCGGGTGCCGCGTCCTGCGCGGGGACTGGCGCGTGCGCGGCCCCGGGGCCACCGGCGGCCACCGCGACGGCCACGACACGGCGGGCCCACTCGTCGGCCTGCCGGTGCAGCGTGCGGCTCAGGGTGTCGTGACCGATCACGACGTCCTCCGTCGGCCGGCCGATCGCGGAGAGGCCGGGGACGCGGTCCCCCGCGGCGTCGCGGCAGGCCCCGCCCGGACCGACGTCGAGCCCCCGTCGACCGGGCAGCAGCCGCAGCTCGCCGCGCCGGACGAGCCGGGCCACGGGGCCGTCGTCCTCCGCGGGCACGCCCGGTGCGGAGAGGACCGCGTCGACGACGACGTCGACGGCACGCTCGCCGGCAGCGGAGCGGACCAGCGCACCGGAGCGGACGCCGCCGGGGACGCTGCGGACCGTGGCCCGCGGCGGCACGGCCGAGGCGTCGTCCGGGTCCCGGGCACGGACCGGGTGCACCGATCCCCCGGCCACGTGCGTCAGGTCCACGACGCCCGCCTCCACGAGGGCGAGCAGCTTCGCGACGTTCTCGGCCGACGGGCCGAAGGCGATGCGCTCCAGGCGGGCGGCGAGGGCGCGGAACGCGTCCCACCCGGCGAGGTCGAGCGCGGTGCCGCCGAGGCGTTCGACGACCGCGGGGTAGATCGTCCGCCAGGCGTGCCCGAGCGCCCACTCGGCGCCGGGCGGTCGCGCCCCGACCGCCACGTCCAGCGAGCGGGCGAGCTGCTCGACCGCGGGCTCGTCGACCGGGTCCCCGTCGCGGAGGCGGGCCGCCGGGACCCCGGGGTCGCACGGCGAGCCGACCGCGACCAGCGCGGCCCCGGCCGTCGCCGCGACCGCGTCCCGCAGCCCCTCCACGGTCCCGACTGACCCGCCGCCGAGGGCCCGGACGCGGGCCCGGCCGGCCTCGCCGACGGCGTCCAGTCCCGCCACGTCGCGGTGCAGGTCGTGGGCCGGCTTGGCGACCATCGGCAGCCCGGTGCGCGAGAACGGCACCACGGCCGCGACCCCGTCCGGCCCCGGCTCGTACCGCAGCCGGTGGGCGACCGTGGCGGGCACGAAGCGCCCGCCGCGCCCCTCGGTCAGGGCCAGCGCGGCGTCGATGGCGGTCAGCGCGAACCCGCGGACGGCGACGACCGCACCGGCCGGGACCGCGTCGGGCCCGAGGTGCACGTCGACGGGGAAGACCGCGGGGATCGTCGGGCCGGGCGCGCGGTCGGCGGGCGCCGCGGTCCCGGTCGGGCGGACGTGCCCGGTCGCGAGGAGCACCTCGTCGTGGACGGCCGTCCCCCCGTCGTCGGTCGTGACGCTCCACGTGGTCGCGTCGTCGGCGGCGCCGCCGGCCGGGCCCGGGGCGCCGGGAGCCGTCCCGGCGTGCCCGCCGCGTCCCCCGTCGACCCGGCGGACGTCGACGACCCGCGCCCGCACGACGCGGACCGTCGTGGCGGGGTCGGCGTGGCGGAGGACCGTCGCCAGACCGTCGGCGAGGTACCGGCCGACCGCCGCGCGCGGCACGAACGCCCCGGGATCGCCGTGCCGGCCCGCGTCCCAGGCGGCGAACGACCGGCGCTCGTGCGCCGGGACGGTCGCGTTGCCGGGCCACCACAGGTCGACGTGGACGGCGGCGTTGTTCATCCGCAGGTACGCCGGCTGCGACGGGTCGTAGACGGGCCCCGCGCCGGGGACGGGGTGCGGCTCGTAGGCGACGACGTCCAGCGGGGCCCCGGCCGCCCGGTCCAGCAGGCGCTCCAGCGCGAACAGCCCCTTCGGCCCGAGACCGACCAGCGCGACCCGCAGCGGGGCGGGCTCCCCGCCCCGACGCGCCGCCGCGTCCCGGACGGGCATCGCGGTGCCCCGTCCGTGACCCGTGGCGCCCGGATCGGGCGTCGTGGCTCGCGGCACGACCATCGGGCGCTCAGGCCACCGGGAGCGCGGGGCCCCCGGCGACCAGGTCCGCGAGCCCGGCCGCGTCGCAGTCCAGCTCGCGGGCGACCCAGTCGTCGTCGTAGACCGTCTCGAGGTAGCGCGCGCCGCCGTCGTGCAGGATCGCGGCGCACCGGGCGCCCGCCGGCAGCTCGGGCGCCAGCCGGTCGAACGCGGTCATCAGTCCGCCGGACGACGCCCCGGCGAGCACGCCCTCGCGCAGCGCCAGCCGCCGACACCCGACGACGCAGTCCAGGTCGCTCACGCGGACGAGCCGGTCGTACTCCGCGCGCTCCGAGAGCTCCGTCGGCACGCCGGCGCCGAACCCGGGCAGCAGCCGCGGGCCGCGGGTGCCGCCGAACAGGGCGCTGCCCATGGCGTCGACCGCGACGACCTGCGTGTCGTGCAGGCCGTGGGCGTGCAGCGCGTCGACGCAACCCCGCAGGGTGCCGGTCGTGCTCGTGGCCACCAGGAGCTGGTCGATCCGGCCGTCGAGCGCCTCGATGATCTCCCGCATCGTGCCGTCCTCGTGCGCGACGGCGTTGGCGGGGTTGCGGTACTGGTCCGTGCGGAACGCGCCGGGCGTGGCGGCCACGATCTCGGCGACGAGCGCCAGCCGCGCGGCGAGCAGGTCGCCCGTCGCGGGGTCCGGGCGGGTGACGATCCGGACCTCGGCGCCGAGGGCGCGCATCGCGAGCACGTTGGAGCGGTTGGTGCGGGCGTCGACGACGCAGACGAAGGCCAGGCCGCGCGACCGGCAGGCCTGCGCCAGCCCGACCCCCATGTTGCCCGAGCTCGACTCGACGACCGTCGACCCCGGCCCCAGCAGCCCGCGGTCCCAGGCGTCCTCGATCATCCGCGCCGCCGGCCGGTCCTTGGCGCTGCCGCCGGGGTTGCTCGCCTCGAGCTTGCCGAACAGGTGGACGTCCGCCCGGTCGGGGTAGGCGTGGAGCGCGACCAGGGGCGTGCGCCCGATCGCGCCGAGCACGCCGTCGACGGGCGGCCGGGCGACGGGGGTTCCGGAGGAGAACGGCGAGGGCTGGTCGAGCACGATGCGTGGCGTCCGGCGCACCCGAGGGGTGGGTCCGGGAGGGGTTCCCGGCCGGAGCCTCCGGCCCCTACCCGGGGGTCCTGCCGGGGAACCGGTCCGTCGCCGGGCCCCGCAGTCCGCCGAAGAGCAGCAGCGCCACGGCGACGGGCACGGTCGCCGGCAGGACGTCGACGACCCAGAACAGGAGGTCGAAGACGAACGACAGGCCGAACGTGACCACCGCGGCGAGCACCTGCGTGCGGCGCCGCACCCCCTCCGCCGCGAGCAGCGCGCCGAGGACGCCCGCCACGAAGACGTCGCCGTAGCCCATGGACGCGTAGCCGAACTGCACGAACTGCAGGCGGGGCAGCTCGGCCGCCGGGACCGCCGCGTTGAGCGCCTGGTTCGGGCGTTCGAGGCCGCCGGAGAACACGAGGATCGCGTCGATGACTGCCATCGCCACCAGCGCGATCCGGATCCAGGCGGTCGGCGGGAGGGCCCCCACGACGCGGGCGAGGGCGTCGCGCAGCCGGCGGCCGACCGGGGCGTCGCCCCAGGCGGCCGGCCCCGTCGGGGCGACCGCCTCGGCCGCACCGCCGACCGCACCGACGAGCAGGCGGCCGAGCGCCACGCAGCTCAGGGCGGTGATGAAGAGCGCTGCCCCCTGGCCCAGGCGCTCGCCCTCGAACGCGATCGCGAGGACGAGCGCCGGGACGGCGAGGACCGCCAGCCAGGGCCGGGCGCCGTGCGCCCCCCACCCCAGGGCGGCGGCCGCCAGCGGCGGCGTGGCGACCAGCGCGAGCCACGTCAACCCGACCGCGGCATCGGGCACGACCGCCAGCACGGCGACGACGACCGAGATCGAGAGCGGCAGGACGAGCGACCACGACCGCCCCGCGAAGCGCTGCGCGAAGGCGGGCAGGCCCGCGGCCGGCAGCGCGACGAGGAGCGCCTGCGTGGCGACCAGCACGACGTTCCACCAGGAGAAGGGCAGCGGCCCGATCGTCGACAGCGCCGTCATGGCCCGAAGAGCCCCAGCTGGCCGCCCGGGGCGTCGTCCTCCACGGACGTCGCGGGGGACGGATCCCCGGGTGCGCCGGCGGAGACGGCGCTCCCGTCGTCCTCCCCCGGTCCGCGATCGACGCGCGCAGGCCCGGGCTGGGGCGGCGCCGGCCGGGCCACGAGCTCCGGGAGCAGCGCGAGGTCGGCGCGCAGCAGCTCGACCAGCGCCCCCTCGTAGAGCGCCGCGTCCGGGTGCAGGAGCGGCAGCAGACGGACGGTCCGCGTCCCGATCGTCCGGACCTCGGGGCGACCCCGGACGCCGCGGATCCCCGCGGGGTCCTCCCGCAGCAGCTTCGTGGCGAACGACCCGACGGTGCAGACCACCTTGGGCCGCACGAGCTCGATCTGCCCGTGCAGGTACGCCCGGCAGTTCGCGAGCTCCTCGGCCAGCGGATCGCGGTTGCTCGGCGGCCGGCACTTCAGGACGGTGGTCACGTAGACGTCCTCCCGTCGCAGGCCGGCCTCGCCGAGCAGGTCGGTCATCAGTCGACCGGCGGCGCCGAGCAGCGGCAGCCCCTGGCGGTCCTCTCCCCGCCCGGGCGACTCGCCGACGAGGAGCACGTCCGCGTCGGGGTTGCCCGCGCCGAAGACGACGGTGGTGCGCGCCGCGGCCAGCTGCGGGCAGCGGACGCAGCCCCGCGCGTCGTCGCGCAGGCGCCCGAGCAGGGCACGGCGCTCGGCGGCCGTGGCCGTCGGCGCGGGGGTGACCGGGGACGCGCGCAAGGGGACCGAGGCTAGCGGCCCCCCGCGGGCGGCCGTGCCGCACCGGTCGCCCCTGGCCGGCTCACGACCGCAGAGTGATACCCAAGAAACCCGACCTGGTTTCGCTCCGTTGAGATCCTCGTGCGGAGTGCTACAACTCAGAGAGGCCGTCACCACGTCGTGGGACGGACCTGCCGCAGCACCTCGCACCACACCCTTCTGCACGCGACCGGCATCCCTCCCAGGGAGCTGGACCGGAGACCTGATGGACCTGCGTCCACGCACATCGTCCGATGTGCCCACCCCACGAGTCGCCGTCGTCGGACGAGGGCGCCTCGGCACGGCACTCGCCGCACAGCTCGGCGCCGCGGGCGTCCGGGTCGACGGCCCCCACGGGCGCGGCTTCGACGGTGGCGACGCGGACGTCGTCCTCCTCTGCGTCCCCGACGGCTCCATCGCCCTCGCCGCCGCCGCCTTGCCCACCCGGGACGGGCGCGTCGTGGGCCACTGCTCCGGCGCGACCACGCTCGCCCCGCTCGCGCCGCACACCGCGTTCTCCCTGCACCCGCTGATGACCGTCACGGGGCCCGGCTCGCCGCTGCGGGGCGCCCCGTGCGCCGTCGCGGGCTCCACCCCGGAGGCGCTCGCCGTCGCCGAGGCGCTCGGCACGGCGGTCGGGATGCGGTCCCTGCGCGTCGACGACGCCGACCGCGCCGCGTACCACGCCGCCGCGTCGGTGGCCGCCAACTACCTCCTGGCCGTGGAGGACCTCGCCGACCGCATCGCCGTCGGCGTCGGCCTGGACCGCGCCGCATTGGCGCCGCTCGTGCGGGCCGCGGTGGACGGCTGGCAGGAGCACGGCGCCCCCGCCGCGCTGACGGGCCCGGTCGCCCGCGGCGAC
>NZ_JAURWA010000167.1 GCF_030655195.1 Patulibacter sp.
AGCGGGCCGCCGCCGCGGCCGGGCGCCGCGGCCCGGTCGACGCCCGTCCGTCCGCCGGCCCGGCCGGCAGGTCACGGGGCGTCGCCGGTCGACGGCGGTTCGCGGTAGATTTCGTGGCCCATGGGCCTCATCTACGCGATCACCGCCGCCTTCCTGCTGTTCATCATCACGTGGGCGCTGGGGTTCAAGCAGTTCGACGCGATCCTGCTGAGCGCCGGGGTCGTCGTCCTCGCCACCGCGATCTGGAAGGTCTTCTCGTACTTCCCGAACGCGGACACCGAGGTCGCGCCGTCCAACGACGCCTGATCCCGTCGCGATGACGCGCGCGGTCCGCCGCGCCGCGTTCGGCCTGGTCCTCACGGCGGCCTGCGTCGGCGCGGCCGGCTGCGGGGACGATCCCACCGGCGAGAAGGCCGGGGCCACGAAGGTGGCCCTGTACGTCGGCGTGCCCCTGCGCGGGCCCTGGGGCCCGCAGGGCGCCGCCGTCGTCCGCGGGGTCGAGCTCGGCCTGGCCGACGCCGACGGGGGCGTCGGCGGCCTGAGCCTGCGCCTGTCGGAGCGCGACGTCACCGACGACGACGGCATCACCGTCGGCGTCGCGGGCGCGGCGCGCGAGGCGGGCGTCGTCCTGCGCGACTCGGGCGCCGTGGCCGCGATCTCCGGCGTCTCGGCCGTCACGGTCCGCGAGTACGGGCTGCTGGCGAGCCAGACCGGCGTGGCGTTCGTCTCCGCCACCGGCGACGACGTGCCGATGACCCAGGCCGACCGCGAGCCCTCCGGCACGCGCAGCCAGGTCGTCCTCACCCCGGCGGACGAGGCGGTCCGCCGTGGCGTCGTCGAGCGGGTGAAGGCCGCGGACTGCGAGCGCACCGTCGTCGCCGACGCGCGCGCCACCGGAGCCGGTGCGCCCTACGACCTCTCGGCCGTCGACCCGGCGATCAGCGCCCGGGCGACGAGCTGGAGCGACGCGAACCTGCGCCGCACGGTCTCCGAGGCGGTCCGCGGCCGCACCGACTGCGTGGTCCTCACGGGCGACCCGTCGGCCGGCGATCCCGCGGCCCTCGTGTCGGCCCTCGGCGACCGCCTGCGCGGCCGCACGCTGATCCTCTCCCGCGGCACCGCCTCGCAGGCGACGGCCCTCGCCGTCCGCGAAGGGCGTCTGACGGCCGAGGCGGTCGTCGACGACGGCGTGCCGGGCGACTCGGCGGAGGGGCGCAGGATCGACGCCCTGTACCAGCGCCACTTCCGCACGCCGGCGCCGGTCGGCGCGCTCTCCGGCTGGCGGGCGGTGAAGCTGCAGCTGCGCGCGGTGCAGGCGGCCGGTGCGAAGGGCAACCGCCGCGACGGCGTCGTCGCGGGCCTCCTGCGCTCCGCGGTCCCCGGCCCGCCGGCGGAGGGGCGCCAGACCGCCGACGGCCGGATCACCACCCCGCAGCTCAGCGTCGCCCGCGCCGAGGCCTACGGCTGGCGTGCCGTCTCGGCGCTCGACCCGCGCTGACCGCGGGCCACGCGTCCCCTCAGGACCCGAGCACGTCGTCCAGCGCGCCGTGCAGGCCCGGGTGGTCGAACCGGTAGCCCAGCTCCTCCGCGCGGCCCGGACTCGTGCGGGAGCTGTCGAGGACCAGCGCCGACATCTCGCCCAGCACCGTGCGCAGCACGAACGCCGGGGCCGGGACGAGGACGGGGCGGTGCAGGGCGGCGCCGACCGCCTTCGAGTACGCCTTGTTCGTCGCCGCCTCCGGCGCCGCGGCGTTGACCGGGCCGCTGAAGGTCGGGTGGTCCAGCGCGGCGAGGATGATCCCCACCTCGTCGTCGACGTGGATCCACGGGACGTACTGCTTCCCGTCGCCCATCCAGCTGCCCAGGCCCAGCTTGAACGGCTTGGCCATCACCGGCAGGGCACCGCCCTCGGGGGCGAGCACCATGCCGGTGCGCACGAGCACGACGCGGACGTCGTGGGTCTCGGCACCGCGCGCCGCGGCCTCCCAGCTCGAGGCCAGGTCGCCGAGGAAGTCGGTCGCTGCGGGGTGCTCCTCCGTCACGACCGTGTCGCCGGTGTCGCCGTAGTACCCCGTCGCGGAGCCGCTGACCAGGGTCCCCGGACGGTCCTGCGCCGCGGCGATCGCCGCGACGAGCTGCTTCGTCGTCTCGACCCGCGAGGCCTTGATCCGCGGCTTCGCGGCGGCCGTCCAGCGCTGGAACACGGGCTCGCCGGCCAGGTTGACGACCGCGTCGCGGCCCTCGAGCGCGGCGACGAGGGCGGGGTCGGGTGCCCCCGGCGCGCCCGCCGAGCCGGGGCTCCAGCTCACGGCCTCGACGTCGCCCAGGGCGGCCTTGGCCTTCGCCGCATCGCGGGAGAGGACGGTGACCCGGTCGCCGCGGGCCTGCAGCCGGGCGACGAGTCGCGACCCGACGAGTCCGGTGGCTCCGGTGATCGTGACCTGCATGCGATGACTCCTGCGTCGGGGACCGTGGACCCTCTGCAGGGTACGGATGCCCTCCCCGGTACCCGGTGGGACGGGGCCGTGCCCGGCGGCCGTCCCGCTCAGACGCCGGCCGCGGCCAGGGCCTCGGCGGCGACGGCGGCGGCGACCGCGGGGGCCACGTCGCGGTCGAAGACCGACGGGATGATGTGGTCCTCGCGCAGGTCCTCCGGTGCGACGAGGTCGGCGATCGCGTGGGCGGCGGCGATCTTCATGCCCTCGGTGATCTGCTGCGCGCGGGCGTCCAGCGCGCCGCGGAAGATGCCCGGGAACGCGAGCACGTTGTTGATCTGGTTCGGGTAGTCGGAGCGGCCCGTGGCGATGATCCGGGCGTACGGGGCGGCCTCCTCGGGGGAGACCTCCGGGTTGGGGTTGGCCATCGCGAAGACCATCGCGTCGGGGTTCATCGCGGCGAGCTTCTCGGCCGGGAAGATCCGGGCGCCCGAGAGGCCGATGAAGAGGTCGCGCCCCGCGAGGTGGTCGCCGGGGTGGCCCGTCAGGTGCTCGGGGTTGCTCATCTCGGCGTACCAGCGCTTGACGCTGTTCATCGTGCCGTCGAGGTAGTCCGCACGCTTGGTGGAGACGATGCCCTTGGAGTCCGCGCCGATGACGTCGGTGACGCCCGCCGAGAGCAGGATCTTCGTGACCGCGATGCCGGCGGCGCCCAGACCGGTGACGAGGACCTTGACGTCCTCCAGCCGGCGGTCGGTGATCTTGCACGCGTTGATCAGCGCGGCGAGGGTGACGATCGCGGTGCCGTGCTGGTCGTCGTGGAAGACCGGGATGTCGAGCTCGGCCTTCAGGCGCTCCTCGATCTCGAAGCAGCGCGGCGCCGAGATGTCCTCGAGGTTGATGCCGCCGAAGGTCGGGGCCACGGCCTTGCAGATCGCGACGATCTCGTCCGTGTCCTTCGTGCTCAGCGCGAGCGGGAACGCGTCGACGTCGCCGAACTCCTTGAAGAGCACGCACTTGCCCTCCATCACCGGCATCGACGCTTCGGGGCCGATGTCGCCGAGGCCGAGCACGGCGGTGCCGTCGGTGATGACCGCGACCGTGTTCTTGCGCAGCGTCAGGTCGTGCGAGAGCGCGACGTCGTCGGCGATCGCCAAGCAGACCCGCGCGACGCCCGGCGTGTAGGCCATCGCGAGGTCGTCGCGGGTCTTCAGCGGGTGCTTCGGGGTCGTCTCGAGCTTGCCGCCCTCGTGGACCTGGAACGTGCGGTCGGTGAGCGCCAGCACCCGCGCGCCGGCGCGCTCGGTGATCGCGTCGGAGATCGCGCCCCAGGCGTCCTCGCCGCCCGCGGAGACCGTGATGTCACGGATCAGGGTGTCGCCGGTGACCGATACCAGGGCGACGTCGCCGATGACGCCGCCGGCGTGCCCGATGGCCGAGGCGACCTCGCCCAGCGCCCCGGGCCTGTGGTCGATCTCGACCCGGAGGACGATGGAGTACTGCGCTGACGGCGTTCCGCTCACGGGCCGAACACTAGTCCTCCGCGCGAGCCCCGCGAGGGCCGACCTAGTATGCAAGTACACCGTCCCAGAGGGCGATCGCGGCCCTCGTCGGGGCGGCCCCACGGGGCCCTGCGGGAGCGCGGCGGGGGACGCGGACCGGCGTCGTCCGCGGAGGCGCCCGCGACACCGGCGCTCGCCGCCCGGAGGGCTATGGTCCACCGGTGGCCGCCAAGACCCCCGACCTCCTCCTGATCGACGGCAACTCGCTGGCCTACCGGGCGTTCTTCGCGCTGCCGGAGTCCATCGCCACCTCCACGGGCGAGCCCACGAACGCGATCTTCGGCTTCGCGTCGATGCTCGTGAAGCTCTACCAGGACCTCGGGCCCGTCCCGACCGCCGTCGTCTGGGACGCGGGCATGTCCGGCCGCAAGGAGGTCTACCCCGAGTACAAGGCCCAGCGGGCGAAGAAGCCCGACCTCCTGCGGCAGCAGTGGCCGTTCCTCAGCGAGATCTCGGCCGCGTTCGGCTACGCCAACGTGAAGTCCGAGGGCTGGGAGGCCGACGACGTCATCGGCACGCTCGCCGTCCACGCACGGGAACGGAAGCTGCGCACCGTCATCGTCACCGGCGACCGCGACCAGTTCCAGCTGATCGACGAGGGCGACCTCGTCGGCGTGATGGCCACCGCGCGCGGCATCACCGAGGTCAAGGTCTACGACCACCAGGCCGTCATCGACCGCTACGGCCTGCCGCCGGCGCTGATCCCCGACTTCTACGGCCTCAAGGGCGACACCTCGGACAACATCCCCGGCGTCCCCGGCATCGGCGACAAGACCGCCGCGCAGCTCCTGCAGCAGTTCGGCGACCTCGAGACCGTCCTGGCGTCCGTCGACCAGATCTCGGGCGCCAAGCGCAAGCAGAACCTCATCGACCACGCCGAGAACGCCCGCATCTCGCGGGAGCTCGCGCGGATCCACGTCGACGTCGAGGTCGACTACGACCTCGACGCGCTACTCGTCGCCAAGCCCGACGCCGGGGCGCTGCGCGAGGCGTTCATGCGCTTCGAGCTGCGCGACCCGTGGCGCCGCCTCGAGCCGCTGCTGGACTCCGACGGCCGTCCGACCGCCGCGAAGGGCAAGGGGCCCGACCCGACGACCGTCGACGCGCCGGTGCGCGAGATCGCGCTGGCGGACCTGACCGCGGCCCTCGCGGCCGCGGACCCCGACGGCGGCGACCCGGCCGCGGTGGCCGTCGCGGTCGTCGAGCCCGTCGCCGCGGAGCAGGAGGAGTCCGGCCAGCTCTTCGACCCCGACGCCTCCGGCGACGCGCCCGCCGAGGGCGACGCCGACCCGGGCGAGACGTTCCCGCTGCGGTTCGCCGTCGCGCTGCTCGCCGACTCCCGGCCGACGGAGCTGCTCGTCGGCGGCTGCACGACGCCGGCCGAGGTCCTCATCGCGCTCGAGGGACGACCGCTCGTCGTCCACGACGGCAAGGCGCTCGCCGAGGGCGGCGGCGCCCGCGTCCAGGGGGCGCCGGGCACCGACGCGGGCGTGCGCGGCTACCGGGCGCCCCGCCTGGAGCACGACACGCTCCTGGCGCAGTACGTCCTGGAGCCCCAGCGCCGCGGCTACCCGCTGGACGAGCTCGCCGACGAGGCGGGCGTCGCCGTGGCGGAGTCGGTCACCGACGTCGCCGCGGCCACCGCCGGGCGCGTCGCGCTGCTGGCCGTCCACCAGCGCAAGCTGCTGCACGAGGCGGGCCTCACCGATCTGGTGCGCGACGTCGAGCTGCCGCTGGTCGACGTGCTGCGCGAGATCGAGCGCGAGGGCGTCCACCTGTCCGTCCCGCGCCTGGACGAGGTCGGCACGGAGGTGCGGACCGAGATCGGCGAGCTGCAGACGAAGATCCACGCGCTCGCCGGCCGCGAGTTCACGATCGGCTCGCCCAAGCAGCTCGGCGAGGTCCTCTTCACCGAGCTCGGCCTGACGACGAAGCGCCGTGGCAAGACCGGCTTCTCGACCGACGCGCGGGTGCTCCAGCAGATCCGGGACGAGCACGAGATCGTGCCGCTGATCGAGCGCTGGCGCGAGCTCTCGACGCTGACGAAGACCTACCTCGACGTCCTGCCGCAGCTCGCCTCGGCAGACCCCGAGAGCCGGATCCACACCACGTTCCAGCAGACCGTCGCGCAGACGGGCCGCCTCAGCTCGACGGACCCCAACCTGCAGAACGTGCCCGTCCGCACCGCGCTGGGCCGCCGGATCCGCGGCTGCTTCGAGGCGGCCGACGACATGGTGCTGCTCTCCTGCGACTACTCCCAGGTCGAGCTGCGCATCCTCGCCTTCTACGCCGAGGAGGAGACGCTGCGCGACGCGTTCCGCGAGGACCGCGACGTCCACACCGCCACCGCGATGCGGGTCTTCGGCGTGGGGGAGGACGAGCTCGACGCCGGCCTGCGGTCGAAGGCGAAGATGGTCAACTACGGCATCGCCTACGGGCTGACCGACTTCGGCCTGGCCGAGCGCCTGAACATCCCCCGGGGCGAGGCCGCCGAGGTCATCGACCGCTACTTCGCCGAGTTCACCGGCGTGAAGACGTTCATCGACTCGACGATCGCCCAGGCGAAGGAGGCCGGCGAGGTCCGCACGATGTTCGGTCGGCGCCGCCTGATCCCCGAGCTGCGCGCCCGCAACCCCCAGATGCGTTCCCTCGGCGAGCGCCTGGCCGTCAACACGATCATCCAGGGCACCGCCGCGGACATCATGAAGCTGGCGATGATCGGCGTCCGCCGGGCCCTCGACGACGCCGGCGTCCGCTCGCGGATGGTCCTCACGATCCACGACGAACTGCTCGTGGAGGGCCCGGCGTCCGAGATGGAGGGCCCGGACGGGGTGAAGGCCCTCGTGGAGCGCGAGATGGTCGCCCCCTGGGTGCAGGACCCGCCGCTGAAGGTCGAGGGTGGCGTCGGCCGCACCTGGATCGACGCGAAGTAGGGGAAAGAGGAGGGGCCGGGCCCCGCCCCGAGCGTCTCGGGCCGGACCGCGTCGGGGTTCGTCGCGGCTCGTGGCACCCGGAGGGGGCCGGAGGTCAGGCGGGGTGCTCCTGCTCGCGGCGCACGAGCCAGCGGGCCAGGAGCGGGGCCGCCAGGAGCATCGCGAACAGGCGCAGGACCTGGACCGCGAGGACGAACGTCGCGTCGACGTCGCTGGTGGACGCCGAGGCGAGCACCACGTAGAGGCCCCCGGGCGTCGTGGCGAGGTAGGCGTCCAGCGCGCCGACGCCCGCGAGCGGGACGAGCAGCAGGCCGAGGCCGGCCGAGACGAGGATCAGCGCGGCGATCAGGCCCAGCGTCGCGGGCAGGATCCGCGCGGCGTGGCGGAGGCTGGAGACGGTGAACCGCAGGCCGACGGAGAGCCCGATCGCGACGTAGGCGATCTGCAGGAGGAGCGGGGGCACGGGGGCCATGAGGTCGGCGCCGGCCAGCGAGAGGCCGGCCGCGACGATCAGCGGCCCCAGCAGCGAGCCCGCCGGCAGGCGCACGATCCGTGCGACCCCGAGGCCGACGGCGAGACAGAGCGCCAGCGCGACGGTGCCCTCGACCCAGCCGCCCGCGACCGCCCCCGCCGGGGCCGCCCGGCCGCCGCCACCGCCACCCGCGATCCCGACGACGACGGGCGTCAGCACGACGATCACGAGCACCCGCAGGTACTGCATGACCGCCACGAGTCGCTCGTCGGCCCCGAGATCCCGGGAGATCGCGACGATCCCCGACGCGCCGCCGGCGACCATCCCGAACGAGGCGGTCGGCCGGTCCAGGCCGGTCAGGCGGCTCATCAGCAGCCCCGCCACCACGGTGGCGATCAGCGTCGCGAGCGTGACGCCCAGGATCGGGGCCGCGTTGCGGCCGATCTCCGTCAGCGTCGAGCTCTGCACGAGCACCCCGAGCGACACCCCGAGGACGCCCTGCGCGACCCGCGCCCCCGGGCCCGGGACGTCGAGACCCCAGTCGGTGCGCAGGGCGAACGCGAGACCGATCAGGAGCCCGGCGAAGAGCGCGGGGGAGGGGACGCCGACCGCGGCGGCGGCGAGCGCGCCGGCGGTGGTGGCGGCACCGACGGCGACCCAGCGTCGGGCCCGCGGACCCGGGGGATGGGGCTCCAGCACGAGGGTCGAGTCTGGCATCTCGCCCACCGCGGCCCGGTTCGGCCTGTCTTGTTAGGCTCACCTACATGGCTGTGTCGCTGTCCCCCGCCGCGCTCCGGGCCAAGGAGCGCCCGTCGCCCCTGACCACGGGTCACGCGACCGTGCTGCGCGCCCGTCGGCTCACGCCGGGCGTCCAGCGGATCGTCTTCTCCGGGGCCGACCTGGCCCGGCTCCCGGACGAGGAGCCGGGCGAGATCATCACCCTGATCTGGCCCGCCGACGACGCCGAGCGGCCCGTGCTGCCGACGGAGGGCTGGCGGTACG
Source organism: Patulibacter sp. (assembly GCF_030655195.1). Lineage (GTDB taxonomy): Bacteria > Actinomycetota > Thermoleophilia > Solirubrobacterales > Solirubrobacteraceae > Patulibacter. The sequence continues at coordinate 8,405 of NZ_JAURWA010000167.1, forward strand.
CGCCCGGCACGCCCGACCAGCACTGGCGCAACTACACGGTCCGGGACTACGTCCCCGACGGCCCGGACGGCCCGCTGCTGACGGTCGACTTCGTGCTCCACGGCGACCACGGCCGGTGCTCGCGCTGGGCGACGCACGCCCGCCCGGGCATGGTCCTGGGCTTCGCCGGGCCGCGGATCCACTTCTACGCCGAGTCCGACGCCGACTGGACGCTGCTGGTCGGCGACGAGACGGGCCTGCCCTCGATCGCCGCGACCCTGGAGCGCCTGCCCGCCGGTCACCCGACGCTCGTCTTCGTGGAGATCGCCGACGCCGCGGAGCGGCAGGAGCTCAGCAGCGAGGCCGACCTCGTCCTGGAGTGGGTCACCCGCGACGGCGAGTCGGCCGGCCGCTCCCGGTGCCTCGAAGAGGCCGTCCGCGCCGCCTCGCTGCCGCAGGGCACACCGAAGGTCTGGGTCGCCGGCGAGTCGCTCGCGGTGCGCGGGATCCGCGAGCACCTGAAGCACGACCGCGGCCTGCCGATCGGTCCCTCGCAGGCGATCGGCTACTGGAAGCACCGCCTCACGCCCGACGACGTCGAGTGACGTCCCGGGGCGCGCGCCGAGCCGGACGACGCTGTTAGGGTGGCCTTCGTCCCGTGAGCGTCACCGTTCCCCAGGGCGCGTCGGCGACCGCGCCCCAGACTCCTGCCGTCCGGGCCCGCCGGGGCTCGCTCCTCGCCCTCGGTCTGGTGGCGGCGTTCGTCGTCCTGCTGGTGATGGTCGCCCTGAGCGTCAGCGTCGGCTCGCGGACGATCGCGCTGGACCGGGTGTGGGGGCTCGTCTTCAGCCCCGACGGCTCGGACGACGCGGTCGTCGTCCGCGACCTGCGGATCCCGCGCACGCTGCTCGGCCTGCTCGTCGGCGCCGCCCTCGGGCTGGCCGGGGCGCTGATGCAGGCCCTGACCCGCAACCCGCTCGCGGACCCCGGGATCCTCGGTGTCAACGCCGGGGCCGCGGCGATGGTCGTCGCCGGCATCGCGCTCTTCGGGTACGTCGAGCCGACGGTCCAGGTCTGGTTCGCGTTCCTCGGGGCGGGACTGGCCACGGTGATCGTCTACGGCGTCGCCTCCCGCGGGAGCAGCGGCGCGACGCCCGTCCGCCTCGCCCTGGCCGGGATCGCGCTGACCTTCGCGCTCTACGCGGTGGTCCAGGGCATCACCACGCTGAAGCCCCAGGTCTTCAACCAGTACCGCTTCTGGCAGGTCGGGTCGCTGGCCGGTCACGACGCCTCGGTCACCCGCCAGGTGGCGCCGTTCATCGGCGCCGGCATCGTCCTGGCGCTGCTCCTCGCGCGCCCGCTGAACACGCTCGCCCTCGGCGACGACCTGAGCCGGTCGCTCGGGGCCAACATCGCCCGCACCCGCGCCCTCGGCGCCCTCTCGATCACGCTGCTCTGCGGCGCGGCCACGGCGGCGGCGGGCCCGATCGCGTTCATCGGCCTGACCGTGCCCCACGTCGCCCGGGCGATCGCCGGGCCCGACCAGCGCTGGGTCCTGCCCTACTCGATGGTGCTGGCGCCCACGCTGCTGCTCTTCGCCGACGTCATCGGGCGCATCGTCACCCGCCCGGGGGAGCTGCAGGTCTCGATCGTCACCGCCGTCATCGGCGCACCGGTCTTCATCGCGATCGTGCGCCGCCGGCGCATCGCCCAGCTGTGAGCACGGCGCGGATCCCCGGGAGCGGCGAGGTGCCCGGCGGCCTCGGTCGGATCGTCCGGATCCCGGGCACCCCGGTCAGCTTCCGCACCCACACCCGGGTGCTGCTGGTGGGGGCCGCGCTGCTGCTCGTCGGCTTCGCGCTGCTCGTCCTCGCGGTCGGGACGGGCGAGTACCCGATCAGCGTCGGCGACGTGCTCGCGACGCTGCTGGGCGGCGGCGACCAGGGTCAGAGCTTCATCGTCGAGACGATCCGGCTGCCGCGCGCCCTGACGGCCCTGCTCGTCGGCGCGGCGCTCGGGGCCGCCGGCGCGATCTTCCAGAGCGTCACCCGCAACCCGCTGGGCAGCCCGGACATCATCGGCTTCACCTCGGGGGCGTCCGCCGGTGCGGTGCTCCAGATCGTCGCGTTCGACGGCGGGGCCGGGGCCGTCGCCCTCGGGGCGCTCGCCGGCGGGCTGGGGACGGCGCTGCTGGTCGGGCTGCTGGCGTTCAAGGGCGGCGAGGGCGTCCAGGGCTGCCGGCTGATCCTCATCGGCATCGGCATCAGCTTCGTGATGGTCGGGATCACGAACTACCTGCTCACCCGGGCCCGGCTGGAGGACGCCGCGGCGGCGAACGTGTGGATCACCGGCAGCCTGAACGGCCGGGGCTGGGAGCAGGTCGTCCCGGTGGCGATCGCCCTGGCCGTGGTCCTCCCGCTGACGTTCGTCCTGGCCCGCGAGCTGCGGATGATGGAGATGGGCGACGACGCCGCCGGCGCGCTGGGCGTCTCCGTCGGCCGGGCCCGGACGGGCCTGCTGCTCCTGGCGGTCGTCCTGACCGCGGTGGCGACGTCGTCGACCGGTCCGGTGCTGTTCGTCGCGCTGGCGGCGCCGCAGATCTCGCGGCGCCTGACCCGCGTCACCGGCCCCGGGGTCGGGGTCGCCGCGCTCACCGGCGCGGTGCTCCTGATCGGCAGCGACTTCCTGGCCCAGCGCGTCTTCCCGGACCAGCAGCTGGCGGTCGGCGTCGTCACCGGCGTGCTCGGCGGGGTCTACCTGATCTGGTTGTTGTGGAACGAATGGCGAGGCGATCGCGCATGACCCGAGACCCGACGATCGACGGCGGACCGCGCCTGCGGGGCGAGGGACTCTCCCTGGGCTACGACGAGCGCACCGTCTCCACGGACCTGACCGTCGACATCCCGGACGGCTCGTTCACGGTCATCGTGGGCCCCAACGCGTGCGGGAAGTCGACGCTGCTGCGGGCGCTCGCGCGGATGCTGAAGCCCTCGCAGGGGACCGTGATCCTCGACGGCGGACCGATCACCAGCCTGCCGTCGAAGGAGGTCGCCCGGCGCCTCGGGCTCCTGCCCCAGAGCTCGATCGCCCCGGACGCGATCACCGTCGCGGATCTCGTCGCCCGCGGCCGCTACCCCCACCAGGGCCTGCTGCGCCAGTGGTCCCGCGACGACGAGCGCGCGGTCGCCGCGGCGATGGCGTCCACCGACGTCACGGAGCTCGCCTCGCGCGCGGTCGACGAGCTCTCCGGCGGCCAGCGCCAGCGCGTCTGGCTGGCGATGGTGCTCGCCCAGGAGACCGGCATCGTGCTCCTCGACGAGCCGACGACGTTCCTGGACATCTCGCACCAGATCGAGGTCCTCGACCTCTGCGCCGACCTCCACGAGGAGCAGGGCCGCACGATGGTGGCGGTGCTCCACGACCTCAACCACGCCTGCCGCTACGCGACGCACCTGATCGCCATGCGCGACGGCGCGGTGGTGGCGGAGGGGGATCCCTCGACGATCGTCGACGCCGAGCTGGTGCAGCGCGTCTTCGGCCTGCGCTGCCGCGTCATCCCGGACCCCGAGACCGGCACGCCGCTGGTGGTCCCGGCCGCCCGGCAGCGCTCGCGCGACGCGGCGCTGCCCGCCGCGTCGGCGCCCGTGCCGGCCTGAGGGCCGCGCCCGCC
>NZ_JAURWA010000174.1 GCF_030655195.1 Patulibacter sp.
CGCGGCGGCCGGTGCGTGCGTCGCGGCGCTGGAGCAGCGGCGCGCCGGGTTGGTGGCCGCCCTGGACGACCTCGGCCCGCTCGCGGACGCCGCCGACCGTGCGCACGCGCTGGCCGAGCTGGCCCGCGGCGGGGCGGGCAACCGCCGGCGGATCCAGCTGTCGTCGTGGGTGCTCGCGGCCCGCCTGGAGCAGGTCGCCGCGGCCGCGAGCGTGCACCTGCTCGAGATGTCCTCGGGCCGCTACGCGCTCGAGCTGCACGAGGAGCCCGCCAGCGGCCGGGGCAAGGGCAACGCCGGCCTGGGGCTGCGGGTCCGGGACGGCTGGACGGGGGAGCAGCGCGACACCTCGACGCTCTCCGGCGGCGAGTCGTTCTTCGCGTCGCTGTCGCTCGCGCTCGGGCTGGCGGAGACCGTCGGCGCGGAGGCCGGCGGCCTCGACCTGGGCACGCTCTTCATCGACGAAGGCTTCGGGACGCTCGATGAGCAGACGCTGGACGAGGTCCTCGGCGTCCTCGACGCCCTGCGCGACGGCGGACGGGCCGTGGGCATCGTCTCCCACGTCCCCGAGCTCAAGCAGCGGGTGCCGATGCAGCTGACGGTGCGCAAGGCGCGCGCCGGCTCGACCCTGTCGCAGGGGGCGGTGGCGGCGGAGTAGCCGGCGAGCGGCGACGCGCCACGGATCCATCCATTAGGGTTCCCTCAATGCGACGCCTCGGGCTGCTCCCCCTCCTTCTGGCCACCGTCACCCTCGCCGCGTGCGGCGGCAGCGACGACGACAGCACCCCCGCGACCGCGGGCACCGGCACCACCGCCGCACGGGCCACCGACGGCTTCCCCGTCACCGTCACGCACGCCCGCGGCACCACGGAGATCCCGTCCGAGCCCAAGCGCGTCGTGACCGTCGGCCTGCGCGACCAGGACACGCTGCTCGCACTCGGCGTCAAGGCCGTCGGCGCGATGGACTGGTTCCAGCAGGACACGTTCGCGAAGTGGCCCTGGGAGGACTGGGGCGGCACGCCGCCGGAGATCGTCAGCACCGGGGGCTTCGAGGTGAACTTCGAGCGCGTCGCGGCCGCCCGGCCCGACCTCATCCTCGGCGTCTACCAGGACATCAGCAAGGGCGACTACGAGAAGCTCTCGCAGATCGCCCCGACCGTCGCGCAGAGCCCGAAGTACAAGGCCTACACGACGCCGTGGCGCGAGGAGACCCGCACGATCGCGAAGTCCGTCGGCCGGACCGCGGCCGCCGACCGCCTGATCGAGGACGTCGACGCGCGGTTCCAGAAGGTGCGGGAGGAGCACCCCGAGTACCGCGGCAAGGAGGCGGTCGTCGTCGATCCCAGCTCGACCTACGCCTTCAGCTCCACGGACCCGCGCGGCCAGTTCCTCAAGGAGCTCGGCTTCGCCGGCTCGCCCAGCATCGACAAGCTGGCCAAGGGCGAGTTCGGGCTCTCGCTCAGCGACGAGCAGCTGACGGCGCTGGACGTCGACAAGCTGTTCCTCCTCGTCGACGCCAAGGGCGGCGAGAAGGTCCTCGACAACCCGCTCTTCAAGCGCCTCGACGTCGTCAAGCGCGGCGACGTCGTGAAGGTCCCCTACTACGACAAGCCGCAGACCGGGGCGGCGATCGCGTTCAACAGCGTGCTGAGCCTGCCCTACGCGATCGACGGCACGGTGAAGCTGATCACCGAGAACGAGGCGCAGAAGCAGGCGCAGCGGTAGGGGCGGCGGGGCCGCCCCCGCCCTACGAGGCCGACACGAGACCGATCGGGCAGCTGACGCCGGTCTCGCCGTGGCCGCAGTAGCCGTTGGGGACCTTGTGCAGGTAGGCCTGGTGGTCGGGCTCGGCGTAGAAGAACGGGATCTCGCCGCCCACCAGCGCGCCGCCGAACGCGGCGGCGCCCGGGCCGCCGTTGCGGATCTCCGTCGTGATCGGGCCGTGGCCGGCGTCCGCCAGGGCCTTGCCGTAGTTGACCTTCGACGCCTCGGCCTGCTCGAGCTGCTCGTCGGTGGTCGTGTAGATCGCGGAGCGGTACGACGTGCCCATGTCGTTGCCCTGGCGCATGCCCTGGGTCGGGTCGTGGCCCTCCCAGAACCGACGCAGCAGCTGCTCGAACGTCGTCTGCTCGGGATCCCAGACGACGAGGACCGCCTCGGTGTGGTTCGTCCTGTCCGAGCAGACCTCGCGGTAGGTCGGGTTCGGGGTCTGGCCGCCCTGGTAGCCGACCGCCGTGACGAGGACGCCCGGAGCGGTCCAGAAGGTCCGCTCCGCGCCCCAGAAGCAGCCCATGCCGAACGACGCGTGCTGCGAGCCCTCCGGGAACGGCGGCACGATCGGCCGTGCCAGCACCGGGTGGACGCCGTGGACCGGCATCAGCTGGTCGCGGCCGGGGAGGGTGTCCTCGGCGGGGATGAGGGTGTCGGGCTTGCGGCTGAAGAGCATGGTGGGACCTGCCGGTGTCGAGAGCGTCCGGACCCCGCCTCGAGAGCGGAGAACGGCTCCCATCGAGCGTACCGAGCACGTCAACCGGGCCCGCCCGGTCCCGGTCCCGTCGCCGGTGCCCCGGGCCGCCCGGCCCCGGCCTCGCGAGCGGTTCGGCGACCCGCCGGATCCGGCCTCGCGGGCGACGGGCGGAACGGTGCGCGAGACGGGGGTGGACCCCCGGGACGGGTGGGCCGCGAAGGCGTACGATGTGCCGCAGGTGAACCAGGTCATGAGCTCCTCGAAACTCATCCCCCCGATCCCCGCGCTGAAGCCCACGATGCGGGGCGTCCTGCACCAGTGGGCGGCCGTCGTCGCGGCCGTCGCCGGGGCCTACCTCGTCATCGCGTCACCGACCGCCGAGGCACGCCTCGCGTCGGCCGTCTACGCGGTGTCGATCGTCGGCCTGTTCGCGGTCAGCGCGACGTACCACCGGATCAACTGGAAGAAGCCGACCGCCCGGGCCTGGATGCGCCGCCTGGACCACTCGATGATCTTCGTGATGGTCGCCGGCACGGTCACCCCGATCGCCGCGCTCGTGCTCGACGGCGGCTGGCGCACCACGGTCCTCAGCGTGGCCTGGGGCATGGCCGGCGTCGGCATCATCATCAAGCTCCTGTGGATCGGTGCCCCGAAGTGGCTCTCCGCGGCGATCTACCTCGGCATGGGCTGGGCCGGCATGGCGGTCTTCCCCAAGCTGGTCGGCGACCTGGGCGTCTGGCCCGCCGTCGGGCTGCTGGGCGGCGGCGTCCTCTACACGATCGGTGCCGTGATCTACGCCACGAAGAAGCCCGATCCGCTCCCCCGGATCTTCGGGTACCACGAGATCTTCCACGCCCTCGTGATCGTCGCGGCGCTCGCGCACTTCCTCGTCGTCGCGCTCGCCGTCGTCCCGAACGCCTGAGCCGGCCCGGCGCGAGGACCGCTCCGCAGTGCCGCCGACGGCCGGCCCTGCGACGCCCGCGGCGGCCTCCGCGACCCCTCGCGTCCGTCCCGCGCGACGGTCGCTAGACTCGCCGGTCCACGGAGCGTTGGCCGAGAGGCTTAAGGCGCTCGCCTGCTAAGCGAGTTGGGGGTTGAAAGCTCCCTCGGGGGTTCGAATCCCCCACGCTCCGCCTGTCGGAACCCCTGTCCATGACGGGGGTTTCGTCGTTTCGGGGGTCGCGCGGGTCCGACGACCCCGGTGGCGCATGTCCGACGTCCCCGGTGGTGCCACCGCACGCGGCCCTCACGGGGTTCTCACCCACCGGTGGCGCCCCCGGTGCGACGATGCGGCCATGCGCATCCGCACCCGGACACCACTGGCCCTGGCCGCCGTGACGCTGGCCCTCCCCCTCGCGGGCGGTGCGGTCACCGTCCCCGTCGCGTCGGCCCAGTCGACGCCCGATGCGTGCGCCCAGGCGCTGAACCCCGACCGCCGGACCGTCTACCGGATGTCGAACGGTGGGAAGACGCTGGGCTACGCCCGGGTCGTGGTCACCGCCACGAAGGCCAACCGGCACCGGTACTGCATCCAGGTGCAGTTCGACGGTCGCAAGCTGTTCCACGCCTTCGGCCAGTCGAGCTACATCCGTCGGAACGGCACGTGGGTCAACGAGGGCGGCCTCGGCGACTCCGGGTACCGCACCGGGTCGTACACGAAGTCGATGCAGGTCCCCGACAAGCGCCGGATCGACCAGTCCTTCTCCGTCCGGGTCGGCGGTCGCTGGTACCGGACGATCTCGATCTCCCGCTACAACCTCTAGCCGACGCGACCGCCGGCCCACCCACGCCCGCGGCCCGTTCGCCGCGCGGGTGGTCCGGACGACACGCCGGGCGGGTTCGCGCTACAGTCCACCGCCGTTGCGCCCGTAGCTCAGCTGGATAGAGCGTCGGTCTACGGAACCGAAGGTCAGAGGTTCGAATCCTCTCGGGCGCGCCTCCTGAAACCCCCGCATTGCGGGGGTTTCGTCGTTCCGGGGCCCGGTCGCGCCCCGGCCGCGGGTCGGCCTCGCGGCCCCTACTTCCCGTCGATGCGCACGACGTCGTAGGCCGTGTCGGCCGCCGGCGGCGTGTTGAAGCGCGCGTTGACGGTGAAGAGGCGGCCCTTCGCGACGGCCAGCGTGGTGGGCACGTCGAACTGGGAGTCGGTGATGGTGCGGCGGACCGTCGCCGACGCGTCACCGCGGCCCAGGCGCAGGACCGCCACCCGGTTCAGCCGGTTCTGGACCGCCAGCAGGGTGTTGCCCGACCGCAGCAGCCCGTCGCCGTTGGTCAGCGGACCGCCCGTCACGGGGATCAGCGTGCTGACGCCGGTCCGCGGGTCGACGCGGTGCAGCTCGCCGGTGCGGCTGTTGACGACGATGACCCGTCGGCCGTCGCGCGAGGCGACGATGCCGTTGGCCTCGTTGGTGGCCGGATCGGCGTCGTAGGCGAGGCTGCCGGTGATCGGGACGGTCCGGGCCTCGCCCAGCGCGCCGCGACGGCCGATCGGCACGACGACGAGCCGCTGCTGGGCGGAGTCGGTGAAGACGGCGCGGTCGCGCAGGATCGCGACGTCGTTGACGAACGCGGGGCCGCTCACGGCGGGAGAGCGGTACAGCAGCTTCCCGGTGCGGGCCCGGTAGACGGAGACCGTGCCGGTGCGGCCGCCGGCGACGAAGAGCCGGTCGCGGCGGTCCACCCGCAGTCCCAGGGCGCTCGGCGCGTCGGCCTGGGCGGGGACGAGTTCGCGCGGGGTGCCGCCGCGGACGCTGCCGACGACGATCTGCCCCGTGGCGCGGGACCCGGCGTAGAAGCTGCTGCCGCGGGCCTCGATGCCCTCGGGCTGGAAGCCGGCCGGCAGGGCGATCGTGCTGGGCAGCGCCCCGCGGCCCTTGCCGCCGCGGTGGTCGTCGCCCTTGCCCTTCCCGGCGTGGGCGGCCGTGGGGACCAGGGCGACGGCCGCCACGGTGGCGACGGCGAGGACACGGCGATGGGAGGTCATGCGATCCCGGTTCCCCGTGGCGCGCCGCCCCACTCCTGGCGCACCGGCACTGCAGGTCGTGCTAGCCGGCGGCGCGCCGTCGCCTCGCCCCGGTGGTGCCCCTCCCGACCGCGTGCTCCTCGGGCGAAGCGCGACCCGGTGGCGCCCCTCCCCACCGTGCTCCCCGGGCGGCGCCCGCGGCGTCGCCCGGGCCGCCCCCTACAGGTCGCCGATGTGGACGGCGCGCCAGTCCGAGGACACGCCGTTGGGGTTCTTGACCTTGCCGCGCACGGTCGTGGTCGAGAACCACTCGCCCCCGACGCCCCACCCGGCCTCCTCGGTGAGCGGGAAGCGGTCCGTGCTGACGTGCACGCTGCGGACGATGGTCTGGCCCGCGTAGATGAAGTGGGCGGCGGTCTGCTTGTCCCGCAGCGTGAAGCAGAAGTAGTTGAACTCGACGTCCTCCTTGCCCTTGCGCTCCCAGACGAAGCTCCGCGGCGAGCCCCTCCGCCACGAGCCGTCCTTGCAGGAGGTCAGGTAGCCCTCCCGCGCGGCCCGGAAGCCCTCCTGGCAGTCCGACGAGCTGCCGCTGCCGCAGTCGATGCCGCCGTAGTAGCCCAGGGCGGGCGGGGCGGCCGACGCGTTGAGCTTGCCCGAGGGGACGGTGGCGGCGGTGGTCGCGCCGGCCTTCGTCGTCGTGGTGTCGTCGTCGGACCCGCCGCAGGCGGTCAGGCCGGCGGCGGCGATGGCGGCGGTGAGGCCGAGGGCGATCGAACGTGGGTGCATCGGACTTCCTTCTGGGTGCGGCCTCGGCGGAACCCGAAGCGACGGCGAACGTACGGCGTCTGGACGCTCGCATCGGGAAAGACGGACGAATGGTGAACAGCGTTAGGGCCATCCGTCCGCCGGGGGTGCGGGACGGCGCCGGGACCCGCAAGGTGGTCGGGTGCCCGCCTGCGCCCACCGAGTCGTGCTGCTGCTCTGCACCCTCCTGGCCGTCGGTTGCGGCTCCTCGCCCCGACCACGGTCGCCCGCCGACGTGCAGCTGCTCCTGGGCGGCGCGAATCCGGCGAAGAGCTCCTCCGCCGGCGTGCCGGACTACCGCCCCACCGGGAAGCTCGTCGCCGACAACGGCCTGCGTCCGGGGGTCGACGGCTTCGGCTTCGCCAACTACGGCGACGACCAGGACGTCCAGAACCTCACCCCCGCCGCCGTCGAGGAGCTCTTCGGCCCGACGGTGTGTGCGAGCGGGACCCGCGCGACCTGCGAGCTGATCCCGCCGGCCCGGGCCTGGATGCACACCGAGAACGCGGCGATGGCCGCCGGGCACTGCTTCGGGATGGCGGCGGCCGTCGCCCAGTTCTTCGGGGCCGAGCTGCAGCCGGCCCGCTACGGCGGGTCCACCGCCCCGCGCCTGCCGCTGACCCACAACGCGCCGCTGCAGCGCACCCTCGCGCAGCTCAGCGCGATGCAGGAGCTCCCGTCGGTCCGTCGCGACGCGGTCGCCGGGACGCCCAACCAGATCCTCGATCGGCTGATCGCCGCGACGAGGCCCGGCGGGACCCCGTACGTGCTGGGGCTCTTCCGTCCCGCCGGCGGCGGCCACGCCGTCACGCCCTACGCCGTCGAGGACCGGGGCGACGACCGCTACGCCGTCCTCGTCTACGACAACAACTTCCCCGGCGTCACCCGCGCGATCTCGTTCGACCGCCGGGCGAACGCCTGGGCGTTCGTCGCCCAGGACGACCCGACCGACCGGGCCCAGCGGTACTCCGGCTCGGCCGCCGCCGCGAACCTGGCGCTCTTCCCGGCCACCCGGCCGAAGGGCCTGCTCCCCTGCCCCTTCTGCCGGACGGACGACACCGCCGCGAAGGGCTCGGGCCCGACGGCCACCGAGATCGCGCTGGAGGGCGACCCCGAGAACCACTCGCGCCTGCTCATCACCGACGCCCGAGGTCGCCGCACCGGATGGGTCCGCGGACGCCTCGTCGACGAGATCCCGGGCGCGGAGGTCGTCCGTCGGCTGACCGGCGCGAACTGGAGGCAGGACGGCGAGCCGGTGTACACGATCCCCGCGGGCGTCTCGTTCACCGTGACGATGGACGGCGCGGCGCTGACGGCCCCGGTCACCGAGCGCCTCGAGGTGATCGGCCCCGGCGACCGCGTGGAGCTGGCCGGGGTCGCGCTGCGGCGCGGCGAGCGGGTCTCCGCCCGGGTCGCGGGCGACGGGTCGAAGGTCGAGATGACCATCGACCCCCGCCACGACGAGTCGCCGATCCTGCGCGTGGGCATCGAGGGGCACCCGACGAGCTGGGACTTCACGCTCAAGGTGCACCGGCTGCGCGGCGGATCGACGCTCGGTCTGCGCCTGGACCGGGAGCGCGAGGAACTCGACATCGACACCCGCAAGGTCGTCGACACCGCCGAGTACGACGTCGAGCTGGGGACCTACGACCTGGGCTTCGGGCGCTACGACGTCCGGCTGGACCGGCTCGGCGAGGACGGCACGACGACCTTCCAGCACGACGACCTGAAGATCCCGCGAGGGACGTTCGCCCGGCTGGGCTACGGCGGGTTCGACGCGAAGCACCGGCGCCTGCGGCTCGTCGAGGAGCGCGGCGGCCGAACGAGCACCGAGCGGATCGGCGGCTGAGCTCGCTGCGCGCACCGCGGCGTCGGCCCGTCGCCGCCATTACACTCGGGCCTCGCGATGCGCCCGTAGCTCAGCTGGATAGAGCGTCGGTCTACGGAACCGAAGGTCAGAGGTTCGAATCCTCTCGGGCGCGCCTCACCGTCAGCCGCTCCGCCGGACCGGCGGACGCGGACCGGTCCGCCGCCGAGCGTCCCGCCGAACCGCCCGTGTCCGACCTCGCCCCCTACGAACAGGCCCCGTCGCCGGAGCGCCGCCCCGCGCCGGACCCGGCGCCGCCCGCGGACGACCGGTCCACGGGCGACGGACCGCGCGAGCTGTGGCGCCGCGCCAACGCCGCGACGCGCGGCACCGTCCTCGGCGTCCTGCTGGTGCTGCTGGTGGCCGGGTCGTTCCTCGCCGGCCGCGCGACGGCCCCCGACGGTGGCGGGACGGATCCCGCGACCGCCGCCGATGCCCCGGCCGACACCCAGCTCTCGGCCGCCGAGCTCGCCCGGGCCCGGACCGACGACGCGGCCGCCAAGCGCGTCGCCCGCGACGTGGTCACGTTCGTGGAGTCGTGCGCCGCGGTGGCCGCCGACGGGGACTACTCGCGGTGCCGCACGGCCGCCCAGCTGAACGTCGGCTCGACCCTGCCGCTCGTGGACGGGGCGCGGCCCGGGCGCGGCCAGGCCGCCGTCGCCGCGTCGCGCGAGGGGTTCACCGTCGTCTCGGTCTCGGCGTCGGGCAACAGCTTCTCCATCGGCGAGGAGGGCACCAGCGAGCCCGTCCGCACCTGCACCGACGGCGGGGCGAAGGACGCCGGGTGCGTCGGCGGGGTCTGGTGAGCGCTCCGCGCCTGCCGACCTACGAGGCGCTCCTGGCGATCTCGACCCGCGGTGCCTGGGACCCCGGGGCGTTCGACCTGGCCGCGGACCGCGCGCGGTTCCCCGGGCTCCCCGCGCCCGTGCGCGAGCGCCTGACCGGACTGCTCGCGGGGTTCGTCGTCGGCGAGGAGGCGGTGGCCGAGCACCTCGTCCCGTTCGGCGCCGGCGCCGTGGACCCCGGCCTGCGGGCCTGCCTGGACGCCCAGGTCGCAGAGGAGGAGCGCCACGCTGACGCGGCGCGGCGCGTGTGGGACGCCGTCTGCTCCGGCGACCCCGCCGCCCACGCCCCGACCGCCCTCGTCGCGCTCTTCCGGGAGCGCCTGCCGGCGGCGGCAGCAGGAGCCGGCGACGACCTCACCGGGGCGGTCGCGCTCTACCACGGCCTCCTCGAGGGCGTGGTCTTCATCGCGGGCCAGCGGGCCGTGCGGGCGCTGGCCGAGGAGTGGGGCCTGCCGGGCGTCGCCGGGACGTTCGCGCGGATCGAGCGGGACGAGCGCTGGCACGTCGCCCTCGGCGCCCGCGTGCTCGCCGACGCCGCCGACGGGGCGCGCGTCGCGGCCGCCCTGCCGGCCGAGGCCGTCGGCGCCGCG
>NZ_JAURWA010000179.1 GCF_030655195.1 Patulibacter sp.
CGCGGCCGGCGCGGCGGCCGCCGGCGCAGCCGCGATCGGACCGGAGGCCGCGGTCGCCCGGAACGTGGCGCTCGCGTTGTCGTTGGCCGTCGTGGCGTCCGGGGAGGAGGTCGCGACCGTTGCGGTGTTCGTGACGTCGGCCACCGCGATCTCGCCCGAGGTGCGGGTGCCGAGGCAGAGCAGTCCGATGTCGGCCTTCTGCGTCGCGTTCGTCGGGTTGTAGAACGAGAACACGCGGCTCACCGGCTGCGGCTCGTTGCCCAGCGCGACGGCGCTGGGGTCGTAGGTCGTCGAGGCGACGATGCCCTTGCCGTCCGTGCAGGTCAGCGACTCGGTGATCTTGTCGGTCGTCGACCGGCTCGGCCGGACGTCGATGGACTTCGCCGTGGAGTCCAGGACGAGGTCGTGGGTGTGACCGTTCGCCGCCGTGAGCGTGGTGGAGAGGCAGCGGACCTCCAGCTGCACGCCCGCCGCGTCGCTGGCGTCGACCACGAAGCGCCAGCCCGAGCCGTCGGCGCGGGAGGAGAGGACGCGGCCGACGCCGTCGACGAAGGTCCAGCCCGGGGCGATCGCCACGCGGCCGGGGCCGCAGCTCAGGACGACGTCCTGCCGGCCACTGCCGCGGACGGCGGTGATCGGATCGGAGACGATGAGCGAGTGGGTGTGGCCGGTGTCCTCGACGGTCTTGCGGATGCAGACCACGTTGACGGTCGCCTGGAGCTGGCCGGTGGTCGTGTTGCGCGCCGTGCCGGTCCAGCCGGCGCCGTTCGCGGTGGCGCGACTCTCGACCACCCGGGTGTCCCCGAAGCTGCCGGTGTCCTGGTCCGTCGACTTCAGGAGGACGCTGCCGTCGGTCGCGACGTACCCGGGCTCGCAGGCCGCGGTCACCGTTCCGGTGGAGTTCGCCGGGACGTTCAGCGTCTCCTCCTTCTTGACCACGTCGTACTGGTGCGTGGCGTTCGGGTTCAGCGTGGAGGCGATCGGGTCGACCGAGACCGTCACCTTGACCTGGCGGCTCGCGCCGGCGGCGATCGAGCCGAAGTCGCAGGTGACGGTGCGGCCGGCGACGGAGCAGGCCTGGCTGTCGACGGAGACGAACGTGGTGCCGGCCGGCAGCGTGTCGGTCACCACCGAGTCGCGCGCCGGGCCGGGGCCCGCGTTGGCGGCGGTCAGCGTGTAGACCACCCGGTCGCCGGGCTTGGCCTGCGTCGTCGACGCCGTCTTCGTCACCGAGAGGTCGACGGGCCGGACGACGGGGACCACCAGGGTCGCGGTGTCGTTCGACGGGTCGGCGTCCGGCGACGTCGTGGACACCTTGGCGTCCGTGGTGAGCGTGGTACCGGCGTCGTCGCCGACCTTCACGACGATCGTGCGCGTGACCGACCGGCCGGGCCCGAGCTCGGCGGGCGTCAGGACGCAGGTGACCGTCGTGCCGGACCGCGTGCATCCGGGGTCGGCGGAGACGAACGTCGTGCCCGCCGGGATCGTGATCGTCACGGTCGGGTTCTGCGGCGTGGCCGGGCCGTTGTTGGTGACCGTCGCCGTGAGCTTGACCTCGTCGCCCGGCCTGACGGTGCCCGGGTCGGAGCCGAGCGTCACGCCCAGGTCGACGGCCTGTACGACCGGGGTGCTGGTCGACGCCGTGTTGTTCGTCAGGTCGGTGTCGTTCTCGGTGGTGGTGACCGTCGCCGTCGTGTCGATCGACGCGGGCGGGTTGGCCACGGTGCGGAGCGGGATGTTCAGCGGGGTGATGGTCGCGCCCGGGGCGATCGTGCCCAGGTCGCAGACGATCGCACCGGCCGAGACGGTGCAGCGGGGGTCGAGGTCTGCGGTGACGACCGTCGTGCCGGCGGGCACGTCGAAGTTGACGACGCTGCCGGGGGCCGCGGAGCCGCCCTGGTTCGAGACGCCGACGACCCAGGTGTAGGTGGTGTTCGGGCTCAGCGTCGCCGGGTTGCCCTGGATGGCATTGGTGACCTTGAGGTCGACCGGCTTGACGGCGACCGTGCTCGACGAGGTGTTGTTGCCGGGGGTCGGGTCGGGGTCGTTGCCCGTGACGCGGACCGTGTTGGCGAGCGAGGTGCCGGCCGTGCCCGCGGTGGGCTTGGCGACGACCGTGAAGGTCTTCGAGGCACCGGCGGCCAGCGGGCCCACGGTGCAGGACACCGTGCTGGACGCCGCGGACCCGGCGCAGCCGGCCTCGGACGAGACGTAGGTCAGGCCGGCGGGCAGCGTGTCCGTGACGACGGAGCCCGTCGAGTCCGACGAGCCGTTGTTCGTCACGCGGATCGTGTAGCTGACGTTGCCGCCGACCGCGATCGAACCGACGTCGGCGGTCTTCGTGACCGCGAGGTCCGCCGAGCGGGTCGGGCCGTTGGTGGCCGTGCCCGTGTTGTTCGTGAGGTTGCCGTCGCCGCCGCCGGACACCGACGCGGTGTTCGCGATGGACGCGGGCGGGTTGGCCGCGACGGTCGTGTTGAGCGTCAGCGCCGGGTACGCCGCGCCGGCGGCCAGCGCGTCGCCGCGGGTGCAGGTGAACGTCGTCGCGGTGTTGGAGCAGGTCCAACCCGTGCCCGAGACGGGGGTGGTGCCCCGGAAGGCGAGGCCCGACGGCAGCGTGTCCGTCACCGTGACGGTGCCCTGCGTCCGGGCGTCGCCGGAGTTGCGGGCCACGATGGAGTAGTCGTAGGGCTGGCCGCCGACGGGGTTGCCCGTCGCGGTCTTCGTGATCGTCAGGTCCGGGGACTTGACGGTCGTCGTGGCCGAGGACTGGGCGGTCAGCGGGGTGCCGAGGCTCGCGGAGGCGAAGCTCGCCGTCGCCGTGTTGACGATGTCGGTGTTGGAGGCGACCGTCGGGGAGCCGGGCCCGTTGACCGTCACGTCGAAGGTGGTGGTGTAGGTCGCGTTGACCGCGAGGGTGCCGCCCGCGGTGGCCGACGAGCCGGTGCCCAGGCGGGCGACCACGCGGCGGTTCGCCGCGTCGTACTCGGCGCGATCGTCCGCCGCGGCGTCCGTGGCGGCTGCCGTGGCGGCGCCGCCGGCGGCGGGCGAGATCTTGATCGAGCCCGGGACGTAGGTCGTGTTCGCGGGCACCGGGTCGCGGAGGACGAGGTTGGTGGCGCCGTCCTGACCGGTGTTCTGGCCGGAGATGGTGTAGCGGAGCGTGTCGCCCTGCTCGACCAGGCCGCCGTTGAGGTCGGTGACCGTCTTGGTCTGCTCGACCTTCGGGGCGTAGAGCTCGGTGGCGAAGGTCACGACGCCCGGGGCGTAGACGTCGCCCGAGGAGGTCAGGCCGATCGTCGCGCTCGTGGCGTTGTTGCCGAGGACCCCGTTGGCCAGGAGGATCGACTGCTCGATCCCCAGGTTGTTCGGGTAGTTCGGCGTCGTGGCCGTGCGGAGGACGCCGTCGCGGCTGCTGCGCGAGTTGAAGAAGTTCGTGGCGGGGTGCTGGGCGTCGCTCAGCGTCGTACCGTTGAGCGAGGCGCTGTCGCCGACGATGCCGCCGTCGCCCTCGTACGTGACGAAGCCGACGCGGGTGCGCACCTGGCCGGCGGGCGGCGTGGTGAAGCCGGAGACGGAGATGGTGCCGCTCGCGCCGTTGCTGATCGACTTGATGCCGTCGAAGACGGAGAGGTTGCGGGCCGGCTGCGACGTGTCGCGGTAGGCGACGACGAGCGACCAGCCGGCGAGTGCGTCTCCACCGGTGGAGGCCTGGACGTCGGCGACGGTGTACTGCCCGTTGCCGCCGGCCCGGACCTCGTCCGTGACGTCGGCGAAGCCCTGGTAGATGCCGCCGGTGCCGTCGTCGAGGGTGTCCGCGACCGTCGAGGTGTAGCCCGCCGCGTTGGGTGCACGGAACTTGACGGTGTTCCGCAACGCGGGGTTGCGGGCGCCCTGCCCGAGGATGCTGCCGATGGTGTTGCCGGCGGCGGTGCGGCCGCCCCAGTAGAGCCCGGCGAAGAGCACCTGGGCTCCGCTGGGGATCGACACGTTCGAGCGGCTCGAGTTGAAGGTCGAGGCGTCGCCGTCGACGTCGACGTACTGCATGGCGTACGCGTTGTTCTGGTTCAGCGAGTCCGCGGTCGTCGTGACGCCGGACTGCTGGGCGCCGGCGCAGCCGACGGCCAGTGCCGGGCACGTCATCAGCGTGTTGCCGAAGATGTCGATGTCGCCCGTGTCGTTCGCCGTGAACCGCGGGGCGAAGTTCCGATCGGCGGCGTCCGCGGAGGCGGCTGCGAAGCCCATGCCCGCGACCAGGAGGGCCGCCAGCAGCGCGAGCAGCGCGACCGGTGAGCGACGGAGGACGGAACCGGGGACGGCGCGCGTGGAGCGCGCCTGGCCGGAGGCGATCGAGGACGTCATGAGGTGCACGCTAGGTCGTGGTCGTATCGGAGCCGTATCGCGACCGGACGACCGAGGTGTCGGGCGGCGGTCGTGGTCGCGGGCCCGAGCGGCCCGACGATGATCGGCGGCGCCGACCATATACCGGGCGGGACCGTGGGGGCCCGAGGATCACCCCGGCCCGGCGCACGTTCACCCACCCCCGCCGGCCGGGCGACCCCGGGCGTCCAGCGACCGGGCCCCGGGCACCGGCGGCACTGCGGTCGCACGGTGTGCGCGAGTCCGGTCCACGACGGGGCTCGCGGTGTCGCCGGCCGGTCCGTCGACGACGCCGTGGACGCACTGCGCGGGTCGGGTCATCCGGAGCGTCCAGGGCCGGGCCCCGCACCACGGAGCGACCCGAACGATCGTCGAAGTCCCAGATCCGGGGCCACCCGTCCCGGTTCGCGCCGGCGTGCGGACGCCGGGCGCGGCCCGGGTCCTCGCTCCGGACCGATGACGCGTCGGCCCCTCCGCCTCGTCGGCGGCCGGGCCGCAGTCCCGACCCGCCGGCGGAGGTCGCCCCGGGCCGCGGCCCCCGCCCCGCGGGGAACGAGAACGGGCCGCTCGATGAGCGGCCCGTGGTCGGTGGCGCGGCGGCGAGGCCGCCGCGCCGGGTGCGCAGCCTCCAGGGCTGCGCGGTGCTACTTGAGGGTGACGGTGGCGCCGGCCTCTTCGAGCTCGGTCTTGAGCTTGTTGGCCTCGTCCTTGTCCAGGCCCTCCTTGACGGGGCCCGGGGCCTCGTCGACGACCGCCTTGGCCTCCTTCAGGCCGAGGCCGGTGGCGGCGCGGACGACCTTGATGACGCCGATCTTCTTGTCGCCGGCGGCCTCGAGGATGACGTCGAACGCCGTCTGCTCCTCGGCGGCCGGGGCGGCCTCACCGGCGGGGGCGGCGGCGGCGACGGCGGTCGCGGAGACGCCGAACTCCTCTTCGAGCGCCTTGATGCGCTCGGCCAGCTCCAGCACCGTGATGCTCTTGAGCTCTTCGATCCAGTCCTGCGTGGTAGCCATGTTGTGTCTCCTGTGTGCGATTCGGGTGGGTCTGGCGGGTTGCTGCGGCGTGGTTACGCCGACGCACCCGACTCGTCTGCGGCCGGGTCAGCGGCCGCGTCGTTCTCGGCGGCGGGGACGTCGTCCCCACCCGCCGTGTCGTCCTGCACCTCGGCCGGAGCCGAGGTCTCCTCGGTCGGAGCGGAGGCCGCGGGCGCATCGCCCGAGGGGATCTCGCCCGACTCCTTCTTCGCGTTGACCTCGCCGAGGGCGATCGCGAGACCGCCCAGCAGACCGCCGAGGCTCCGGGCGAGGCCCGTGATCGGCGATGCGACCATGCCGACGAGCTGGCCGTAGAGGGCCTGACGCGACGGGAGCTTCGCGATGGCCTGGATCTCGTCCGGGCTCAGCTGGCTGCCGTCGAGCACGCCGCCCTTGAAGGTCGGCAGCTCGCCGTTGTCCTTCGCGAACGTCGTGATGGTCTTCGCGGCCGCGGCCACGTCGCCCTTGACGTACATCAGGGCGGTCGGGCCGGCGAGGAAGTCGCGCAGCGGCTCGGCCGACTCGCCGACCTCGGCGATGGCGCGACCCGTCAGCGTGTTCTTCGCGACGACGAGCGTCGCGTCGGCCTCGCGCAGCTTGTTGCGCAGCTCCGACGCCTGCGTGACCGAGAGGCCACGGTAGTCGACGACGAGCACGGCGTCGGACGCATTGATGTTCTCGACGATCTCGGCGATCGCCTGGGTCTTCTGATCCCTGTTCATGAGCCTCCTGTCCCGGACTTCCGGCCGTCAGGTGACGGCCAGCCGAGGGTCTTCGGGGGCGACGAAGGTGGTGTGTGGTGCCTAGGCGGCGACCGCAACACCCTCTTCGTCGCGGACACGTGCGGATGCCTGGTCGATCTTCACGCCCGGGCCCATGGTCGAGGCCACGGTCACGGTGCGGATGTAGCGACCCTTGGCGGCCGAGGGCTTCGCGCGGTTGATCTCGTCCAGGACGGCGACGAGGTTCTCCACGAGCTGCTCGGCGGGGAAGGACGTCTTGCCGATGGTGAGGTGCACGATCGCGGTGCGGTCCGTGCGGTACTCGACCTTGCCGGCCTTCGACTCGGAGACGGCCTTGGCGACGTCCATCGTCACCGTGCCGACCTTCGGGTTCGGCATCTTGCCCTGCGGGCCGAGGACCCGGCCCAGACGACCGACGAGCGGCATCTGGTCGGGGGTGGCGACGACGACGTCGAAGTCGGAGAAGCCCTCCTCGATGCGCTTGGCGAGGTCGTCGGTGCCGACGAAGTCCGCACCCGCGGCCTCGGCCTCGGCGGCCTTGGGGCCCGCGGCGAACACGGCGACCGTGACGGACTTGCCCAGACCGTTGGGGAGCGCGATCGTGCCACGGAGCTGCTCGTCCGCGTGACGGACGTTCAGGCCGGTGCGGATGTGCACCTCGACGGACTCGTCGAACGACGCGCGGGAGACCTGCTTCACCAGGGCGAGCGCCTCGGTGACGTCGTACTCCTTGGTGCGGTCGACCTTCGTGCGGGCCGCGACGAACTTCCTACCGTGCTTCGGCATCAGGCCTCTACCTCCACGCCCATGGAGCGGGCGGTGCCGGCGATGATCTTCTTCGCGGCGTCGATGTCGTTGGCGTTGAGGTCGGAGAGCTTCTTCTCCGCGATCGCCGTCAGCTGGTCGGCGGTGAGCTTGCCGACCTTGGTGATGTGCGGCTCGCCCGACCCCTTCTGCAGGTTGATGGCCTGCTTGATCAGGATGGCCGCCGGCGGGTTCTTCGTGACGAACGTGAACGTCCGGTCCTCGAAGACGGTGATCACCACGGGGATGATCGTGCCGGCGTCCTGCTGCGTGGCGGCGTTGAACGCCTTGCAGAACTCCATGATGTTCAGGCCGTGCTGACCAAGCGCGGGACCGACGGGCGGGGCCGGGGAGGCCTGGCCGCCTACGGCCTGCAGCTTGATCTGGGTGAGAACTTTCTTCGCCATCTCAGATCTTCTTCACTTGATCGAAGCCCACCTCGACCGGGGTCTCCCGGCCGAAGATGGACACAAGAACCTTGAGCTTGCCGGCGTCCGGGGAGACCTCTGCGATCTCCCCCGAGAAGTCGGAAAGCGGGCCGGCGACGACCTTGACGGATTCGCCGACGGTGAACTGTGCGCGCGCCTGAGCCTTGGTGGGCTGCTGCGAGCGCTTCAGGAGGCGATCGATCTCCTCCTGGGTCAGCGGGATCGGCTCGTCGCCGGCCCCCACGAACCCGGTGACGCCCGGGGTGCCCTTGACGAGCTGCCACGAGTCGTCCGTGAGGTCCATCTGGACCAGCACGTAGCCCGGCATCGTCCGCTTCTCGGACGTGACCTTCACGTTGTCCTTGACCTCCGTCACCGACTCGGTCGGGACGACGATCTGGCGCACGGCACGCCGCTGCCCGAGCGTGATGAGGCGGTGCTCGAGCTTCTGCTTCACCTTGGCTTCGTGCCCGGAGAAGGTGTTGACGACGTACCAGCGATACATGAGAAGGGTGCGGTGCGGAGGGGGGTCAGATGACCAGGTCGACGAGCTGGGACGCGACAGCGTCCACGCCGCCGAGGAAGGCCCCGGCGAGCAGCACGAACACGATGACGACGCCGGTGCCTTGGGCGACCTGCGTGCGGTCCGGCCAGCGGACGCGCTGCAGCTCGGCCCAGGAGGCCTTGAGGAACCCCGGGAAGCGCCGGATGCCGCCACCCTTGACGGGGGCGGAGTCGCTGCGCTCAGCTGCCGCGGCACCAACCGGACCGGCCCCCGCGGGGGAGGTCGTCAGGCGCGCGCGCTCGTTGTCGTGGTCCTCAGCTGCCATGGGGCGTCTCTCGTGCGAGTCGTGCGGGTCTCTCCGCCTACCGCGTCTCCTTGTGGGAGGTATGGGCCCGGCACCACTTGCAGTACTTGCTGATGGTCAGCCGGTCGGGCGTGTTGCGCTTGTTCTTCTTGGTCTGGTAGTTCCGTCGCTTGCACGTCTCGCAGGCGAGAGTGGCTGCGACGCGAACATCTCCGCGGGCCATGTGGGCTCCCGTACGCGATGCGAGTCGAAGGCTTCCAGGCTGCGGTGAGGCCGCCCGGACGAAACGGACCTACGCGAGGCAGGTCCGGCGGGGGAGAATAGCGAAGCGCGTCCTGCGCCGCCCCGTGCCCCCGGTCGGACGCCCTCGGGGGCCTCCCACCGGGGCCCGCGGCCCCGTGGGCCGGGCCTACGCCCGGGGGCTGGCCTGCGGCTCCAGGCGGGTCATCGTGACCCGGACGCCGGGCTCCGCCATCGCCTGTCCGCGGTAGACCCCGCGCACCGGTGGGACGTCCTGGTAGAAGCGGCCGTGGCCGATCTTCACGTGGGTGGCGCCGGCCAGGACGCCGTTGGTCGGGTCCGCGCCGACCCAGACGGGCTCGTCTCGGCCGCCGGTGCCCGGCAGGAGCGCCTCGACCCAGGCGTGGGTGGCGACCTCCATCGAGTCGTCGCCGCCGGCCTCGTCGGCCGCCCACAGGTAGCCGGACACGTAGCGCGCGGCGATCCCGTGGGCCCGCAGGAGCACGGTGCCGAGGTGGGCGAAGTCCTGGCAGACCCCGCCGCCCTGGTCGAGCAGGTCGTCGACGGTGGAGCCGACGAACGTCGTCTCGGTGTCGTACACGAACCGGTCGCGCAGGAGCTCGCTCAGGAGCCGCAGGGTGGCCAGCGGCGACGTGGCGCGCGTCGTCTCGACGAGATCCGCGATCCGCTCGGGCCGGGGCTCCTGGCCCGTGGGCAGCAGGAACTCCCCGGCGGCCGTCTCGTAGGCCGTCGTGCGCAGGGCCTCCCAGGGCGCCTCGGGCGGGGCGTCGGGGTCGGTGGTGGTCACGCGGGCGCGGACCTCGATGGCCAGGTGGTCGTGGGGCCGGTCGATGCCGAACTCCACGACCTCGGCCCCGAAGTAGTCCACGTAGCGGTGCAGGCGGGTCTCCGGGTCCGTCCGGACGTGGAACTCGTCGCAGCGCTGGTTCGGGGTGGTGGCCGGTCGGGCCCGCAGCGCGTTGAGGTTGTCGATCACCTCGCCGTCGTAGCGGTACTCGGTGACGTAGTCGATGCCGAAGTGCACGGTCTCTGGTCTCTCCGTCGTCCGTCGCGGGCTACGCGACGCTGAAGGCGGTGGGTCGGAGGGCTCCGGCGAAGTAGCGCTCGGAGATGTCGCGGTCGACGGCGTCCAGCTCGCCCTGGATCACGACGCTCTGCTCGACCAGCACGTTGCGGTCGGCGAACGCGAGGCTGCGCCGGTGGAAGTCGAGGTCGGCGGCCAGCCGCGAGAGCCGGAGCACCGGCGGGCTGGAGCGGGACGCGACGTCGGCCTGGTCGATCGCCTCGAGGACCGAGGCGACGTGGGCGGCCACGGCGTTGGGGTAGTCCCGCTCGAAGAGCAGGAAGCGCGCGACGTGCGGGGTGTCCGGCGGGCCGGCGGCGGCGCGACGGAACGCCTGCTCACCACCGACGGCGCGCAGGAGCGCGTGGGCCTGGCCGTCGCTCTCGCCGTCGTCGCCCGTCCGGACGTCGCCGGCGGGCAGGACGACGCGGAGCATGCGCAGCAGGACGCTGGCGCCCTCGAGCCGCTCGCCGGCGGCCAGGAACGCGCTGGCCTCGTCGCGCAGCATCGTCCGGCCGACGAGGCCCCAGAACAGGGTGCAGCGCTCGCGGACGGCGCGGAACGCCTTGGAGGGGTCGTGCAGCAGCGCGTCGGGCGAGACGGCCATCAGCTCGAGCGAGAGCGTGTTGATCGCCTCCCACATGTCCTGGGGCACGACGTCGCGCAGCGCCTTGGCGCTCTCGCGGGCCCGGCGGACGCAGGCCACGACGGAGGCGTCCTGCGTCGGCTCGAGCATGAGCCGCTGGAGGGCGTCGGCGGCGGCCACGCGGCGGCCGTCCCACTCCGCGCCCATGATCGCCATGACGGGACCCCAGGAGAGGTTGACGCCGACGGGGTCGTCGGGCCGGCCCTGCAGGTCGGCGGCGAAGACGCCCTCGAGCATGCGGGAGGTGTGCTCCGCGCGGGAGACGTAGCGGCCGAGCCAGTACAGCTCGTGGCCGATGCGGGCGAGCATCAGACGTCCTCTCCGGTCGTGATGTCGCGGGTCGGGACCGGCGCGGGCGGGCGGCGGGAGTCCTGCGACTGCGCCTGTGCCCCGCCCCCCTGCTGCTGCTGCTGGCTCTGGCCGACCCACGCGGAGTCCCAGCGGACCTCGGGCAGGGCCGGCAGGAGCCGCTCGCCCTGCGCGGGCTGGTCCGCGGCCTCGGGGTCCGGCTCGGGCGAGTCGGACTCGAGCACCCAGGTGTCCTTCGAGCCGCCGCCCATCGACGAGTTGACGAGCATGGAGCCCGGCGTCATCGCCACGCGGGTCAGCCCACCGGGGATCACGCGGATCGTCTCGCCGAAGACCGCGAATGGGCGCAGGTCGACGTGCCGGGGCGACAGGCTGCCGTCCTCGAGGACCGTCGGGACGGTCGAGAGCTTCACGACCTCCTGGCCGATCCACTTGGCCGGGTTGACCATGACGTCCTTGCGCAGCTGGTCGAGCTCGGCCTTCGTGGCGTGCGGCCCGATCACGACGCCCTTGCCGCCGGACTCGCTCGTCGGCTTGACCACGAGCTCGTCGAGGTGGTCCATCACGTGCGCGAGGTCGTCCGGACGGTCCATGCGGTACGTCGGGACGTTCTGCAGGATCGGCTCCTCCCCCAGGTAGAAGCGGATCATGTCCGGCACATATGGGTAGATCGCCTTGTCGTCCGCCACGCCGGTGCCGAACGCGTTGGCCACGGCGACCGTGCCGGAGCGGTAGGCCCGCAGGAGGCCCGGGACGCCGATGACGGAGTCGGGGCGGAAGTCGAGCGGGTCGCAGAACTCGTCGTCCAGGCGGCGGTAGATCGCGTGGACGCGCTCCAGGCCGCGGGTCGTCCGCATGTAGCAGACGTCCCCGCGCACGACGAGGTCGGAGGCCTGCACGAGCTCGACGCCCATCTGGTGCGCGAGGAACGCGTGCTCGAAGTACGCGGGGTTCAGCGGGCCCGGGGTCCAGACCACGACGGTGGCCTCGCCCTCGTCGGCCGGCGCGACCGCACGCAGGGCCTCCAGCAGGACCTGGGGGTAGTGGTCGACCGGCCGGACGCGGTAGCCCGAGAAGAGTCGCGGGGCCAGCCGGGTCATCGCCTGGCGGTTGGCCAGGACGTACGAGATGCCCGACGGCGTGCGGACGTTGTCCTCGAGCACCCGCCAGGTGCCGTCGGAGTCGCGGACGAGGTCGAGGCCGGCGATGTGCGTGTAGACGCCACCGGGGGGCCGGACGCCGTCGACCTGACGGGCGAAGTGGGACCGCGAGACGATCAGGCGCCACGGGATCAGGCCCTCCCGGACGATCTCGCGCCCGTGGTAGACGTCGTCGATGAACTGGTTCAGCGCGCGGATGCGCTGGGCGAGGCCGCGCTTGATCGTCGACCACTCGTCGGCGTCGATGACGCGGGGCACCAGGTCGAGCGGGAACGGGCGGTCGACGGCCTGGCCGTCGGGACCGATCGTGTCGAACGTGATGCCGGCCTGGATGAAGTTCGCGTCGCGGCGCCGACCGAGCGCGGAGAGCTGCTCGGGCTCGAGCGCTCCGACGGCCTCCATCAGCTGGGTGACGTGGTCTCGAGGGGCTCCGGAGGCCTTCACGGCCTCGTCGTAGATCCCCTCGGGGCCCCGGTACGACAACGACGGTCCGCTCGGCATCGGGGACGACACTAACGGGCCGGAGGACGCGGGTCGTTGCGCCTCGCGGCCAGCTGCCGCGCCGCCGGATGTGCCGCTGGGAGCAGGGACGACGCGCCCGGTTGGGGCGCCCCCACGGCGGGTACGTAGCCGCGCCGCGTCCGTCACCGGCGCCCGCCGTCGAGGGCGGTGCTCCTCCCCGGTGGGCCACCGGGCCGCGCCGAGGTCGACCGCGGCGTGGTCAGTCCCCGTCGGGCCGCGGCACCATCACGTCGGTGGCCTCGGCGCGACCGCGCAGCGTCTCCTCGTGCTCGAGGACCCAGCGGCGGCGCTCGGCGGCGGACGCGCGGGCCACGAGCCGCCCGCTGGCCGCCGTCATCGACGAGGTCTCCTTCGCGACCTCGGTGAGCCGGGCCGCCTCGTTGATCGGGTCGCCGATCACGGTGTACTCCAGCCGTTGCTCCGCGCCCACGTAGCCGGCCACCGCGGGCCCACCGCTGACCCCGACGCCCGCCCGCAGCTCGGGGACGCGCTCCCGCAGCCGCTCCGCCAGGACCCGCGCGGAGGCCAGCGCCCGGTCTGGTGCGTCGTCCTGCGCGACGGGCGCGCCGAAGACCACGAGCGCGGCGTCGCCCTGGAACTTGTTCACCCAGCCGCCGTGCTCGTCGACGGTCTCGACGACCACCGCGAAGAACCGGTTCAGCGCGGCGACGACCTCGTCCGGCGAGTGCTCGGCGGCCAGCGACGTCGAGCCGACGATGTCCACGAAGAGCGCGCAGACCTCGCGGGCCTCGCCGCCCAGGCGGACCTCCTGGTCCAGCGCCGCGCGCGCGACGTCCTCGCCCACGTGCCGGCCGAAGAGGTCCCGCAGCCGCGCGCGGTCCTGCAGGTCGGTCGCCATGCGGTTGAACCCGTCCTGCAGCCGCCCCATGTCGCTGGCGTCGTAGACGGGGATGCGCGCGTCGAGCCCGCCGCGCCGGACCGCCTCCATGCCCCGGCGCACGGTCCGCACCGGGTCGGCGACCGCCCGGGCGGCGAGCAGCTCGACCGCGAGGCCGAAGACGAGCGCGACCCCGCCGAGGACGATCATCGCCAGCGCCATGCGGTCCGCCGTGACGCCCTTGTCGTCGATCGTGACGAGGACCCCGATGACGACGAGGCCGACGACCGGCGCGCCGGTGGCGGTCGCCCAGCCCAGGAGCTGCCTGCGGGTGACGCCCGGCAGGACCGCGCGGTCCAGCCCGCCGGCCTGCAGCGCGATCGCGGCGACCGGCCGCAGCAGGCGCTCGGTCACGAGGTAGCCGAACGCGGCCATCGTGAGGCCGGTCAGCTGCGTCACGAGGTAGACCCGCAGTGCCAGGAGCGCGGTCGTCGGCCCGTCGGCGTCGGACTTCCAGATGTTGAAGAGGCTGAAGAGGATCGCCGCGAGCGTCCACGCCGCCCCGAGCATCACGAGCACCCGGACGGGTGCGCGCAGCAGCTGGTGGACCTCCTCGGGGCGGGCCTCGCGGTCGGAGCCGATCCACCGCGTGACCGAGCGCATCGCCCGCTCGGACCACCAGAGGACCCACGGGATCACGACGAGCATGAACCCCAGCAGGAACCACGCGTTGCTGCCCAGCGCGTCCCGGGCGGCGTCCGTCGCCCGGCCGGGGACCACGAAGACGACCAGGAGCATCACGATCCCGGCCGAGACGAAGTTCGCGATCAGCAGGACGACGACGAGGACCGCCCCCATCACGCGGACGACGACGCCGTCGCTGGAGACGACGCTGCGCAGGCCTGCGGTCAGCTTGCGCAGCCCCCGGGACGCGCGGCTCGGCGGCGGGTCGGGATCGGCGGGCGCCGGCGTGGCCGGCGACGTGGGGAGGCGCCCGCGCATGCGGCGACCCTACCGGCGGCCCACGGACCGCCGGGGCACGGTCGGCCTACTGGAGCGCGGAGGTCAGGCGCGCGAGGTTGTCGACGACCTTGGCGACCGGATTGCGGCCCAGGTGCGCCTCGAGCGTGAGCTCCGAGCTGATCGCGCGGTAGTGGTCCTCGACGGCCCGGAGCTCGGACGCGAACGTCTCGCCGTGGACGAGCACCGAGAGCTCCATGTTCAGCCCGAACGAGCGCATGTCCATGTTGCTCGAGCCGATGACCGAGATGTCGTCGTCGACCGTGAGGTGCTTCGCGTGGAGGATGAAGGGCGCCGGGTACTGCCAGATGCGGATCCCGGCCCGCAGCAGCGCCTCGTAGTACGAGCGCTGGGCGTGGAAGACGAGCGGCTGGTCGCCGATCTCCGAGACGAAGAGCTCGACGGCGACCCCGCGCTGCGCGGCGGTCGTGACGGCCTCGAGCAGCGACTCGTCCGGGACGAAGTACGGGGAGGTGATCGAGATCCGCCCCGCCGCGTTGTAGAGCAGCGCGTTGAAGAGCTTGAGGTTGTTCTCGCCGTCGAACCCCGGGCCGCTCGGCACGACCTGGCACTCGAGCGACGTCAGCGCCTCGCGGGGGTCGACCGGGCCGATCTCGCCCATCAGCTCCTCGTCCGTCTCCGAGAACCAGTCCGTCACGAAGAGGGCGTTGACACCGCCGACGACGGGGCCCTCGAAGCGGACCATCAGCTCCTGCCACTGCAGCCCGCGACGGATGTTCGACCGCTTGTCGTAGGAGCGGTCGATGAGGTTCTGCGAGCCGACGAAGGCGACGTCGCCGTCGACCACGAGCAGCTTGCGGTGGTTGCGCAGGTCGGGCCGCTGGTAGCGCAGCCGGTAGGGCTGGACGGGGAGCATCGGGTGCCACTCCACCCCGATCCGCCGCAGGTGCTTCAGCGTCCGCCGGTACTTCGGGGTGCGCCACGAGCCGATGTGGTCGAACAGGACCTTGACCGCCACCCCGCGCCCCACGGCGCGCTCGAGCGCGTCGAAGAACGGGGCCGTCGTCGCGTCCGAGGAGAGGATGTAGAACTCGCAGTGGACGTAGCTGGTCGCGGCGTCGACGGCCTCCGTCATCGCGGCGATCGACCCCTCGTAGTCCTCGATCAGGTGCGCGTGGTTGCCCGTGACCAGGGGCATCGCGCCGAGGTTGCGGTTCAGGCGCACCACCGACTCGAGCCAGGGCGGGCCCGGATCGTCCTCGGGCACGTCCTCCATGCCCTTCGTCCGCTCGAGGATCATCCGGTTGACCTCGCGCTGCTTGCGCCGCCGGTGCGCCGGCAGCTTCGGGTTGCCGATCAGCAGGAACGCGATCACCCCGAGGTAGGGGATGAGGAAGATCGCCATGAGCCACGCCATCGCCGAGGCCGGCCGGCGGTTGACCGGGACCACGACGACCGCCACGACGCGCACCGCGAGCCCGAGCAGGTCGAGCGCGAGGGTGCTGTGGAGGAGGAGGGAGAACGGGTCCACGGCGCCACGCTACCCGCGGGGCGCCGTGGAGCGACCGGACGGCGGCGTCAGGACGCCGGTGCGTCGGCGGCGGCCGGCGCGGGCGGGCCGTGGCCGACGGGGCCGCAGGAGTGCACGCCGCCGTCGACGTGGAGGATCTCGCCCGAGATGGCCCGGGCCATCGGCGAGAGCAGGAACAGCGCGGCGTCGGCCGTCGGCGTCGGGTCCGCGCCGTCCCAGCCCAGGGGCGCGGCCTCGTGCCAGCCGTCGGCGAGCTGCGAGAAGCCCGGGATGCCGCGCGCGGCGATCGTGCCCAGCGGGCCGGCGGAGACGAGGTTGGAGCGCACGCCGTGCGGGCCGGCGTAGCGGGCGAGGTACCGCGACGTCGCCTCCAGCGCGGCCTTCGCCACACCCATCCAGTCGTAGATCGGCCAGGCGACCTGCGCGTCGAAGTCCAGGCCCACGACGGAGCCGCCGTGCTCGGACTTCGAGAGCGCCGGCAGCAGCGCGGCGGCCAGCGCCTTGAGCGAGAACGCGGAGGTCTGGAACGCGGTCATCGCGCTCTCGGCCGGGGTCTCCAGGAAGTTGCCGCCGAGGGCGTCCGACGGCGCGAAGGCGATGGCGTGGAGCACGCCGTCGAGGCGGCCGTCCCAGCGCTCGTCGATCTCCTTCGCGATCGCGACCAGGTCGTCGGGGTTGTTCACGTCGAGCTCGAGGACGTCGACGGGCGTCGGCAGGGTCTTCGCGGCGCGCTGCGTCATCCGCTTGGGGCGGCCGAAGCCGGTCAGCAGGATCTCGGCGCCGGCCTCCTGTGCCCGGGCGGCGACGTGCCAGGCGATGGAGTCCTTCGTGATGACGCCGGTGATCAGGAGGCGACGGCCGGCCAGGAGGCCGGCGGGCACGGGGGGAACGGTCACTGGGGCCTCGCGGAGCTAGATGGGGAAGTTGCGGGCGCGCTGCTCGGAGGCCGACGGGCGGCGCAGGGAGCCGAACGCCCAGACGAGCCGGTCGCGCGTCGCGGCCGGGTCGATGACCTCGTCGACGATGCCCAGCTGCGCGGCGCCCACGGCCGTGAGGTGCTCGGCGGCGTACTCCGCGCCGAGCTCCTTCTTCTTCGCGGCGGGGTCGTCGGCGGCGGCGATCTGACGGCGCTCGATGATGCCCACGGCCTGCTCCGGCCCCATCACGCCGATCTGGGCGGACGGCCAGGCGAGGACGAGCGTCGCGCCCAGGGCGCGGGAGTTCATCGCGATCTGCGCGCCGCCGAACGCCTTGCGCAGGACGACGGTGACCTTCGGGACGTCCGCCTCGGCAAAGGCGTGCACGAGCTTGGCGCCGTGGCGGATCACCGCGCCGCCCTCCTGCTCGGAGCCGGGCATGAAGCCGGGCGTGTCCACCAGGACCGCCAGCGGCACGCCGAAGAGGTGGCACCAGCGGACGAAGCGCGCGGCCTTCTGGCCCGACTCGGCGTCGAGGGTGCCGGCCATGACCTTCGGCTGGTTGGCGACGATGCCGACCGTGCGCCCGTCGATGCGCGCCAGCGCGGTGACGACGCTCGGGGCCCACGCCGCCGAGATCTCCATGATCCGGCCGCCGTCGACGACGGCCCGGGCGACGTCGCGGACGTCGTAGCCGCGGCGCTGCTCCGTCGGGACGTGGACCGACGGGTCGAACGCGGGCGCGGGCACCGGGCGGGCGCGCGGGGCCTCCTCGCCGGAGTGCGAGGGCAGGAAGCCGAGCAGCTCGCGCGTCATCCGCACGGCGTCGTCGTCGTGGTCGGCGACGAGGTGGCAGACGCCGTTCTTCTTCTGGACGTCGGGACCGCCGAGATCCTCGGCGGAGACGTCCTCGCCGGTGACCTCGCGGACGACGCCCGGACCGGTCAGGAACATCCGCGCGCGGCGGGTCATGATCGTGACGTCGGTCAGGGCCGGGGCGTACGCGCCGCCACCGGCGCAGACGCCGCAGACGACGGAGATCAGCGGGACGCGGCCGGAGAGCCGCGTCAGCGCGGCGAAGATGCGGCCGTAGCCGGCGAGGGCCTCGAGGCCCTCCTGCAGCCGGGCGCCGGCGGAGGAGATGAAGCCGACGACCGGCATGCCGGCGTCGCCGGCCATCTCGAGCAGCCGGACGATCGTCTCGGCGTGCCGGGCCCCGAGGCTGCCGCCCAGGAGCGCCGGGTCCTCGGAGAAGACGGCGACGGAGCGGCCGCCGACCGTGCCGACGCCGGCGAGCACGCCGTCGCCGGGCGTGGCGCGGTCGCCGAGGGTGGGCGAGAGCACCGCGGTGCGCATGAGGCGCAGGGAGCCGGGGTCGCAGAGCGCCTCCAGGCGCCCGAGCGGGGTCAGGTCGCCCTGCCCGGCGACGGCGGCGGCCTTCGTGGACGCGGCGGCCGGGGAGCCGGCGGCGGTGTGCCGCGTCGATGCGGTCGCGGTGCGGGGGGTCATGCGGCGCCTCCTAGGACGATGCAGGCGTTGTGGCCGCCGAACCCGAACGAGGTCGACAGCGCGTGGGGGGCCCGGCCCGGCGTCTCGCGCAGGGCGACGGGCTCACCGACGACGTGGAGCAGGTCGAGCTCCGGGTCGGGGACGTCGAGGTTCAGCGTCGGCGGCGCCACGCGGTCGCGGAGCGCCAGGGTCGTCGCCACGGCCTCGATGGCGCCGGCGGCGCCGAGGGTGTGGCCGATCGCGGACTTCAGGCTGGAGATCGGGGTGCTCGAGAGGTGGTCGCCCAGCGCGATGCGCATGGCGCCCGTCTCGGAGCGGTCGTTCAGCGGCGTGCCGGTGCCGTGGGCGTTGACGTAGTCGATGTCCTCGGCGGACAGCCCGGCGTCGGCGAGCGCCTGGATCACGGCGCGCGACGCACCGGAGCCGTCGGGCGTGGGGGCCGTCAGGTGGTGGGCGTCCTGGGACGAGCCGACACCCTCGAGGTAGCCGAGGATCGTGGCCCCGCGGGCCTTCGCCTTCTCCTCGTCCTCGATGACCAGCGCGGCGGCGCCCTCGGCGAGCACGAAGCCGTCGCGGTCGCGGTGGAACGGCCGCGACTGCCCCGTGGGCGAGAGCGCGTCCATCGCCGAGAAGCCGGCGCGGGCGAGGCCGACGAGCGCGGCCTCGGTGCCCCCGACGACGACGGCGTCCGCGGTGCCGGCGCGCAGCTCGCGCAGGCCGGAGCCGATCGCGTGGGCACCCGCGGCGCAGGCCGAGACGGTGCCCCAGCTCGGGCCGAGCAGGCCGTGGCGCAGGGCGATCTGGCCCGTGGGGCCGTTCGCCATCAGCAGCGGGATCGCCAGCGGGGACACGGGCTTGCCCTGGAGCAGCGCCTCGTGGTTGTTCGTCAGGGTGATGAAGCCGCCGATGCCGGAGCCGATGATCGTGGCGATCCGCTCGGGGGCGTAGGGCAGCTCACCGGAGCGGGGTGCGCCCCAGCCGGCCTGCAGGAGGGCCTCGTCGCCCGCGGCGAGCAGCAGCTGGCTCGAGCGGTCGGCGCGACGCGCCTCCTTCTTCGTGAGGTGGTCGGTGACGACGAAGTCGCGGCACGCGCCCTCGCCGTCCACGATCCCCGACCTGCCGGCGGTCCAGCCGTCGTACAGGGCGTCGGCGCCGACCCCGAGCGGGGTGACGGCACCGACGCCCGTGATCGCCGCGCGGGTCACTGTGCGGCGCGCTCCGTGATCAGGTTGACCGCGTCCTCGACGGTGCGCAGCTTGGCGACGTCCTCGCCCTGGAGCTTCACGCCGTACTGCTCCTCGACGATCTGCGAGAGCTCGGCCAGGTCGAGCGAGTCGACGTCGAGGTCCTCGAACGTGGCGGTGGGGTTCAGGGCGTCGGACTCGGCGCCCAGCTCCTCGAGCGAGCTCAGGACGAGCGTCTCGACGTCTTCACGGGTGGGGGTAGACACGGTGGTGGTCTCTCCGGGGGTTCGGTGGTTCGTGCTGCGTGCTGCGGGGAAGAGCTGGTGGTTCATGACTACACGCGGTCCCCGTGGCGGGGACCCGTGCGTCGTGGTGCGACCGCCGACCGGGGGGGTCATCCCCGCCGGTCGTGGGGGCGGTCGGCGACCGTCCGTCCGGGGTGGACGGGCGGCTCAGGCGCCGAGGCCTCCGTCGACGACGAGCGTCGAGCCGGTGACGTAGGAGGCCTCGGGCGAGGCGAGGAAGCGGATCGTCGCGGCGACCTCTTCCGGCCGGCCGGCGCGGCGGGCCGGGATGTGGTCGACCAGGCCCTCGAGGATGCCCTCGGTCATCTCGCTCTCGACGAAGCCGGGCGCGACGGCGTTGACCGTGACGTTCCGGCGGGCGACCTCGGCGGCGACCGAGCGCGTCAGGCCGAGCAGGCCGGCCTTCGCCGCGGCGTAGTTCGCCTGGCCGGGGTTCGTCTTCAGGCCGATCACCGACGAGACGTTGACGATCCGTCCCCAGCGGGCGCGGATCATCGTCTTCAGCGCCGGGCGGATCAGCCGGAACGCCGCGGTCAGGTCGACGTCGATGACCGACTGCCACTCGTCGTCGGTGAGCTGCATCGCGAGGTTGTCGCGGGTGATGCCGGCGTTGTTGACCAGCACCCGGACCGGGCCCAGCGCGGCGACCGCGTCGGCGAGGAGCTGCTCGGGCGCGGCCGGGTCGGCGAGGTCGGCCGCGACGGCCACCGCGGTGCCGCCGGCCTGCTCGACCGCCGCGACGACGGCCTGCGCGCGCTCGGCACCGCGGCCGTAGTGGACGACGACGGGCCAGCCGTCGGCCGCGAGCGCCTTGACGGTCGCCGCGCCGATCGCGCCGGAGCCGCCGGTCACCAGCGCGCAGCCGTCCTCGGGACGGGTCGGCGGCCAGCTCGTGTCCTTCGGGCTCATGCGGAGGCCCCTTCCCAGGTCATGGTGATGCCCGCCCACGCCAGGCCGCTGCCGAACCCGGCGAGCAGCAGGCGGGTGCCGGGGACGACGCGGCCCTGCTCCCGCGCGTCGGCGAGGGCCAGGGCGATCGAGGCGGCGGAGGTGTTGCCGTGGCTGTGGACCGAGGTCGCCAGGCGCTCCTCGGGCACGTCGAGGCGCTTGCGGACCGCGTCGAGGATCCGGCCGTTGGCCTGGTGCAGCACGATCAGGTCGACGTCGTCGATCGTCGTGTCGTTGGCCGCCGCGGTGTCGCGGACGGTCGACTCGAAGCGGCTGACGGCCGTCTTGTACGTGTCGAAGCCGTTCATCTGCACCTGGCCGGCCTTGCCCGGCCCGAACTCGCCCTCGTCGTAGACCGACGGGTGGTCGGTGGCGACGCGGACCGTGCCGCCGTTGGCGCCGTCGGAGCCGAAGATCGACCGGCCGGTGATGCCGGGGTGCGCGTCGTCCGCCGGGGCGGTCGTGCCGCGCAGGACGATCGCGCCCGCGCCGTCGCCGAGCAGGCCGGCGGTCGCGCGGTCGGTCTTGTCGGTCAGGCGGCTCATGGCCTCGGCGGCGACGACGACCACCGTGCGCGCGCGGCCGGACTCGATGAGGCCCGCCGCGGTCGCGACGGAGGCGACGAAGCCGCTGCAGCCCGACGAGAGGTCGAAGCCGCCCGCGTGGTCCGTCCCCAGGCCGTCGGCGACGACGGCCGCCATGGACGGCGCGATGTCGTCGCTCTGCAGGCAGGCGGCGATGACGAAGTCGACCTCGGAGGCCGGCACGCCGGCGTCCTCCAGCGCGCGCTGGGAGGCACGCAGCGCGAGGTCGGTGAGCTTCTCGCCCGGGGCGAGGATCCGCCGCTCGAGGATGTGGGTGCGCTTGACGAGCCAGCCCGGGTCCAGGCCGAGGCGCTCCTCGATCTCGGCCGACGTGACGACACCGTCGGGCAGCGCCGCACCGACGCCGAGTGGCGCGACGCGGACGGGTCCGGGGGAGGTGGGGTGTTGCCGGGACGCCGCGGACATGTCAGGCATCATCCCCGGTCGCGGCCGCGGAGCCCTCTCCGGCGGGGATCGCGGGCACCTCGACCTCCACGACGTCGTCGCCCTCGGCGTCCGCGAACGTCTTGCGGGCCAGGCCCGCGGCGACCTCGCCGGGGCCGGCGTCGACGAACCGGCGGATCCCCGTGGCGTGCAGGGCGAGGAGGCCCGGCCGGAAGAGCACGGGGTGCGTGAGGCTGTCGATCAGGCGCCGCGGCGGATCGTCGATCGGGGCGGCGGTGACGGCGGACCAGACGGTGGTGTGCGGCTCGCGGAACGTCGTGGCGTCGATTGCGGCCTGGAGGCCCGCGA
The DNA here is from genome assembly GCF_030655195.1 of Patulibacter sp. Lineage (GTDB taxonomy): Bacteria > Actinomycetota > Thermoleophilia > Solirubrobacterales > Solirubrobacteraceae > Patulibacter. Next base: position 21,710 of record NZ_JAURWA010000179.1, read on the forward strand.
CGGCCGGCTCCATCAGCGGGGAGTGGAACGCCCCGGCGACGTCGAGCCGCCGGACGCGGTTGCCCGACGCCTTGGCGGTCTCCGCCGCGGCGTCCAGACCGGTGATCAGGCCGGCGATGATGACCTGCCCGGGTGCGTTGTCGCAGGCGACGACGAGGCCGTGCTGCTCGGCCAGCTCGGTGGCGGCGGCGATCCCGCCCTTGCGCACGGCGGCCATGCTGCCGAGCCGCTCCGGGTCGGCGTCGGCCATCGCACGGCCGCGGGCGGCGGCGAGGACCAGGGCCTCCCGCTCGTCGATCGCGCCGGACACGGCGAGCGCCACGATCTCGCCGAGCGAGTGGCCGAAGAAGGCCTCCGGCGCGTCCAGGCCGAGGGCGGACCAGCGGGCCAGCGACGAGCAGACGATCGCGGGCTGGGTGAAGCGGGTGCTCTCCGCCGCTCGCCGGAAGGGATCCTCGCCGACCGCCTCGACGACCGCGGCCAGCAGGTCGGGACGCAGTCGAGCGACCTCCTCCCCCGCACCCTCCAGCGGGACGCCCTGGCCGGGGAAGAGGACTGCCGTACGAACGCTCACGGCGCGACAGCCTTGCACCAACGCGGGCTGACAGGCCGTCCAGCGGGCCGCGGAACCCCCCGGGAGGAGGAGATCCGGGGGCTGCCCCCACCGTCGCGGCGGGGGCGGGCCTCCGGTGGTCGCCCTGGAGGAGGCCGAGCTGGTCCGCCGTCCGCACGGCCTCGGCGTCGGGGGCGGGAGGTGGGCCCCGTCTCGGCGACCGCGCCGGTGGGTGCCGCGGCCTCAGAGGAGGCCGAGCTGGTCCGCCGTCCGCACGGCCTCGGCGCGGTTGCGCACCTCGAGCTTGCGGTAGAGCGAGCTCGTGTGCTCCTTCACCGTGTGCGGGGAGAGGTGCAGCGTCCCGGCGATCTCGGGGTTCGTCGCACCGGTGGCGATCAGGCCGAGGATCTCGCGCTCGCGCGGCGAGAGGCCGGCGGGCGTTGTCGGACCGGCGACGCCCTCGAAGACCGTGCGCCCGGCGGCGATGGTGCGGACCGCCCGGCAGACGTCGGCGGCCGGCCAGTCCTTGGGCACGAAGCCCGAGGCACCGGCCGCCCGCGCGGCGGCGGCGGAGATCCGGCCGGAGCCGGACATCAGCAGGACCTTCGTGCGGGGCTCCGTCTCGCGCAGCCGCTCGCAGAGCTGCGCGCCCGACTCCGTCCCGAGGAACAGGTCCACGAGGGCGACGTGCGGCGCGTAGCGGCCCGCCAGCTCGACGGCCTCCTGCCCGTTGTGGGCGCTGAGGCAGCGCGCCACCCACGGCTGCCCCGACAGCAGCGCGCGGAGCCCCCAGTGCACGACCTCGTGGTCGTCGACCAGGAGCACCGTCGTCCGTCCGACCTCTCGGGTCATGCGCCCACCTCCGTCTCGTCACCCATCGGCAGGAGCAGACGCACCCGCCACTCACCGTCCCCGCGTGCCCCGAACTCCAGGAGCCCGCCGACCTGCAGCGCCTCGACCGCGGCCAGGCGCAGGCCCAGCCCCGACCCGGACGGGACGCCCGCGGAACCACGCACGCCGTCGGAGTCGATCGTCAGCGAGAGCGCGTCGTCGCGACGCGTCAGCGACACGTGCAGCACCGTCGGCTCGCCGTGCTTCAGCGCGTTGCGGACGGCCTCGCCGAGCACGGACTGCGCGAGCGACTCGAGCGGCAGCGGGACCTCCACGCCGTCCTCGAGGTCGGCCCGGAGCTCGACGGTGGCGTGGGCGCGCCGCAGACGCTCGACCTCCTCGGCCAGGCGCATCGCGGTCGGCGCGCCCGTCGTCAGCTGCGGGCCGTGCAGGAGCTGCCGCAGATCGGCCTGGGTGGCCTCGACCTCGACGCGGGCGCGCTCGAGCGCCTCGCCCTCCAGCGCGGTCCCCGAGCCGAGCACGAGGTTCAGGCCGAAGAGCCGCTGGATCACCTGCTCGTGGACCTGGCGGACGAGCAGCAGGCGGTGCTCGAGCTGGCGGGCCTGCTCCTGGTGACGCGTGGCGCGGCGGGCCTCGGCGGCGAACGCGACGACCTTGCCCGCGATCCAGAGCGCGTCACGCTGGGCGTCGCCGAGCGGCTCGCCCGTCGTCTGCTCGACGACCATCACGCCGTACCAGGTGCCCCCGGCCGCGATCGGCACGTACGCGAGGTCGCCCTGGGGCAGCTGCTGCAGGTCGGGGCGGTTCAGCTCGTCGTCGTTGGCGTCGAGCGAGTCGACGACCCGGTCCTCCTCGAGGCAGACGCGCGAGAGCGGTGCGTCCTCGATGCCGACGCCCTCGATCGGGAAGCGGTCGCGGTCGATCCGGTGCGACCCGACCGGCCGGACGCGACGGAGGCCCTCGTCGTAGAGGAACATCACGGAGCGGTCGACCTTCACGGCGCGGCAGACCGCCTCGCAGAGCCCGTCGTAGAAGTGCGCGCTCTCCGGCGTCGCCTGCTCGATGCCGGCCATCGCCCGCACGAAGACGCCCAGCGCGTCGGCCGCGACGACGGCGGCCGACTGGTGCTCCGCGTGGTGGGCCTCCTGCGTCATCGGCGCAGCGTATCCGTGCCGGACGGGCTCGCGGGTCCGGCGTCCCGGGAGGGGCCCGGACCGACCCGCGTTCTTGAGAGAACGATGAGGTCTCTGCCAGGCGACCGACACTTTCGGCCCGATGTGGTGTTCCCTGTAGATATGACTCTCCCCCGAGCCACTCGACTCCTCACGGCCACGGCCGCAGCGTCCGCGTTGGCCCTGGTGCCCGTCGGTGCGGCCAACGCCGCCCCGGTGAAGGGCCTCCAGGACCAGGACATGACGGTCAACAACCCGCAGCTGTCCTCGTCGTTCTTCACGGACGCGAAGGCCGCGAAGGTGGGCATCACCCGCTACAACGTCCGCTGGGACGGCAAGTCCTCGACGCCGGACCCCGGGCAGGTCGCCCTGGTCCGCAACGCGATCCAGCAGGGTGCCGCCAGCGGCATCCGGACCGTCACGGTCGCCCCGAGCCTGTCCAGCAACGACAAGGCCAACCCGCGCGGCAAGAAGAAGGGTCCGACGGCCGCGTCGCTCATCTCCTCCTCGGCGTACACGAAGTACATCCGCTCGCTCGCCACCAGCCTCAAGGGCGCCGGCGCGGTCGTCTACTACGCGCCGATCAACGAGCCCAACTGGTACCGCTTCATCCCGAAGCGCGGCGGGGCCACGCTCTACCGCAAGCTCGTGAACATCGCCTACAAGGAGGTCAAGGCGGCCGACTCGAGCGCCAAGGTCCTCTTCGGCGAGCTCCTCCCCTACGCCCGCGCGAAGTCGAAGAACTACCCCAACGGCCAGTCCGCCGACCCGGGCGACTTCGTCCGCGAGGTGCTCGGCCTGGACTCGAAGTACCGGGCCAAGGGCAGCAAGAAGACCTACTCCGTCAAGGCCGACGGCGTGTCGCTGCACACCTACGACTTCAAGGCCGATCCGCGCAAGAAGCGCAAGGACCGCGACCAGTGGACGCAGGCCAACCTCGCCTACGCCAAGAGCGACCTGAAGAAGGCCGCGAAGACCGGCCGCATCTCGAAGTCCGCGGCGGGCCGGATCTACCTGACCGAGTTCGCCTACAAGACCAAGGGCAGCGACAAGATCTCGACGTCGAAGGCGAAGACGTACCTCAAGCGCGCCTGGGACATCGCCAAGAAGCAGAAGGTCCGCTCGTTCATCTGGTACCAGCTGCGCGACCCGCAGTCGACCGGCGAGCTGTGGCAGTCGGGCCTGAAGTCCCGCGACGGCGGCAGCCGCTCGACCTGGACCACGTTCCGCGGCCTGAAGTAGCCCGGGACCCCCGGCCGCCCCGCGCGGCCGCCCCGGTGTGATCGACGCCGCCCCCGGACCTGGTCCGGGGGCGGCGTCCGTCGTTCCGGGGCAGGCGTCCCCCGCTCGCCGGGCGCTGTCGCGTCGGCGCGACGTCCGTCCCCGCGCCGTGCGGCGCGGCGGGGCGCCTCCCGGCGCACGCGCGCGCCGGTGCATCCGGCCGGTCCGCGGTGTGTTTCGATGTCCGGATGCGCTTCCCCCGTCCCGGCCGCCTCGTGGTGGCCGCCACCGTCTCCGCGGCGCTCCTGCCTGCCGGCCCAGCGGGTGCCGCGCCGGTCAAGGGCCTCCAGGACCAGGAGATGACCGTCAACGTCCCGGGCCTCACGGGCGCCTTCTACACCGACGCCCGCGCGGCGAAGGTCGGCATGCTGCGGTTCAACACGTCGTGGGACGGCCGGGCGACGGCGCCGGACGCCGGGCAGGTCGCGCGCATCAGGGCCGCGATCGAGCAGGGCGTCGCCCGGGGCATCCGCTCCGTCGAGATCGCGCCGAACATCTCGGGCGACGCGTCCTTCAACCCACGGGGCAGGCGGAAGGGCCCGACCGCCGCCTCGAAGGTCTCCTCCCGGTCGTACACGACCTACATCCGCGCGCTGGCCGAGAGCCTCGACGGCACCGGCGCGCGGCTCTACTACGCGCCGATCAACGAGCCCAACTGGTACCGCCACATCCCCAAGCGCGGCGGCGCGGCGCTCTACCGGAAGCTGCACGGGATCGCCTACACGCAGGTCAAGCGGGTCAGCTCGAGGAACCGGGTGCTCTTCGGTGAGCTCCTGCCCTACGACCGCCCGCTCTCGCGGAACTACCCGAACGGCCAGTCCACCGACGCCGGCACGTTCACCCGCCAGGTCCTGGGCCTGACGTCGCGGTGGAAGGCCAGGGGCAGCCGCCGCACCCACACCGTCAAGGCCGACGGCGTCTCGCTGCACACCTACGACTTCAAGGCCGATCCGCGCCGGAAGCGCAGGGACCGCGACGACTGGACGCAGGGCAACCTGGGCTACGCCAGGAGCGACCTGCGCAAGGCCGCGCGCACGAAGCGCCTGCCGGCGAAGGCCGCCCGGGCGATCCACCTGACCGAGTTCGCCTACAAGACGACGGGCAGCGACCGGATCTCGACGTCGCGGGCGCGGACCTACCTGAAGCGGGCGTGGAGCATCGCCAGGCGGCAGAAGGTGCGGTCGTTCGTCTGGTACCAGCTGCGCGACCCGCAGTCGACGGGCGAGAGCTGGCAGTCGGGCCTGAAGACCCGTGACGGCGGCACCCGCTCGACCTGGACCACCTTCCGCGGCCTGCGGTAGCGCGGGCCGCGCGGCCGCTCCGGCGCGGTCGACGCGGTCCCCGGGGACCCGGCCCGGTGGGCCGCGTCCGTCCCCGAGGGGGTCGGCGCCGTGCCGGTCGCGGGCCGATCGGGTAGGAGTTCCGCAGTGGACGGTCCCGGTGGCGCACGCCCCGGGTCGACGTCCGCCGTCCGCCGAGCCCGGCGGACGGTCCGCAGAACGAGGAGTCGCAGTGCACGAGACCGAAGCCGACGTCGTGGTCCTGGGAGCCGGTCCGGCCGGCGAGGTCGCCGCCGGCCAGCTGGCGGGGGGCGGCCTGGACGTCGTCCTCGTCGAGGACCGGCTCGTCGGCGGCGAGTGCTCCTTCTGGGGCTGCATGCCCTCGAAGGCGCTCCTCCGGCCGGTCGAGCTGATGGCCGAGATCGCCCGGGTCCCGGGCGTCCGGGAGCTCGTCACCGGCACCCCCGACCCGCAGGTCGTGCTGGACCGCCGCGACGAGGTCGTCCACGACCTGGACGACAGCGTGCAGCTGCCGTGGCTCGACGATCGCGGGATCCGGCTGGAGCGCGGCGTCGGCCGCCTCGTCGCCGAGCGCACCGTCGAGGTCCGCGACGTCGGCGCCGAGCAGCCGCGGCTGCGGATCACCGCCCGTCGCGCGATCGTCGTGGCCGTCGGCACCGTCCCGGCGTTCCCGCCCGTCGACGGCCTCCAGGAGGCCGCCGGCTGGACCAACCGCGAGGGCACCAACGCCGACGAGGTCCCGGAGTCGCTGATCGTCATCGGCGGCGGGCCGATCGGCTCGGAGCTCGCGCTGGCCTGGTCGTCGCTCGGCGCGACGGTCACGCTGCTGGAGTCCGGCCCGCAGCTCCTGGCGAAGGAGGAGCCGTTCGCGGGCGAGCAGGTCGCGGACGGGCTGCGCGAGCACGGGGTCGACGTGCGCGTCGGCGTCACGATCGCGTCCGCGGCGCGGCAGCCCGACGGCACCGTCAGCGTCTCGTTCGAGGGCGGCGAGTCGATCGACGCGGCGGAGCTGATGGTGGCAGCCGGCCGCGCGCCGAGCACCGGGGACCTGGGGCTCGAGGCGGTCGGGGTGACGCCGAACGACCACGGCTACCTCGACACGGACGCCCACCTGCTCGCGGGCGGTACGGACTGGCTCTACGCCGTCGGGGACGTCAACGGGCGGGCGCTCCTGACGCACGTCGGCAAGCGCCAGTCGCGGGTGATGGCCGACCACGTGCTCGGCGACGCCGACGCCGCGCTGGCCCCCGACGAGCTCGAGGGCGGCCGCAGCCCCCGGGTGACGTTCACCGAGCCGCAGGTCGCGGCCGTCGGCTACACGCTGCAGGACGCCAAGGACGCGGGGATCGACGCGATCGCCATCGACGTCCCGTCCGACGGGAACGCCGGCGCGAGCTTCATCGGCAAGGGCGCCGGCGGGACGACCCGGTTCGTGATCGACCCCGAGGCGAACATCCTCGTCGGGGCGACCTTCACGGGCGCGGGCATCGCCGAGCAGCTGCACGCCGCGACGATCGCGGTCGCCGGGCGCGTCCCCCTCGACGTGCTGGACCGGGCGACCCCGGCGTTCCCGACCCGCACGGAGACCTGGCTGCGCCTGATGGACAAGCGCCCGCGGTAGGGGCGCGGCCCGCCCCCTACGGCCGCCGCACCCGCAACGTCGCGCGGCCCGCCGTGTGGCCCGTGGCCGTCGCGACGACCCGCAGCGTCGTGGTCGTCGTCCGGCGCAGCGTCACCGTGGCGCGGCCCTTCGCGTCGGTCCGCAGGGACCGGCCCGCCACGCGGATCCTGGCCCGGGCGATCGAGCGCCGGACGCCGGCGACCGACGCCGTCACGCGCAGCCGCACGACCGTCCGGCGGCCGAGCGGCACCCGGCCCGGCGCGACCGTGACCCGCAGACGTGTCCTCGCCGTCGTGGCGGGCGCCGGGGCGGGAGCCGTCGGCGGGTCGCCCGCGCCGACGGGGACGAGCTCGGGAACGCCGGTCTCCCCCGTCTCGACGGCCAGGATCGCCTGGTTGCCGGTCACGCCGAAGACGGCGCTCTGGTTGGCCACGAGCAGCCGGGAGCCCTGGAACATCGCGCTGGAGGGCGCGTCGAACGGGATCGGCGACCCGTTCGTCCCCACGATCGGCAGGCCGAAGCGGCCGAGCTCCTCGCCGCCCGGTCCGAGCTTCACGACCTGCGACGCGGTCGGTCCGACGAGCGCCGCATAGACGTTGCCGGCCTTGGAGACCGCGAAGCCGTCGGGGAGGTCGAAGAGCCCCGAGGTCCACAGCGTGCGCACCGTCCCCGGGAGCTGGCCCGCCAGCAGCGGGACGGCCAGCAGCTTGCCCTGCAGCATGTCGACGCCGTCCCCGCCGAGGCTCGAGGACTGCATGAGCAAGACGGTCCTGCGGTCCGCCGAGAGCTCGATCCCCGCGAGGCCGAACTCGGACGCCCGGAAGCGGTCCAGGCCGAGCCACACCGACGCCTTCCCGCCGCCCGGGGGGACCCGCCAGACGACGTCCTGCTGGTAGTCGGTGACCAGCAACGAGCCGTCCGGCAGCCAGACGCCGTAGTTGGGCATCGGCAGCTCGTCGGCGCTGCCGGGCTCGCAGTCGACGTGGTAGGCGACCATCGTGCACGGCTTCAGGTCGGGGAACGTGGCGTAGGGCGCGAACGTCCCGGTGTCGCGGTCCAGGAGCAGCGCGCGGGCCGGGGCCTTGTCGAGCAGGACGAGCCGGCCGCGGGCGTCGCTCGTGGTCACCTGGACGCCCTGCTCCCCGGCCGAGGTGTCCTGCCCGGGGACGGTCCATGCGCGGACGGGCGCGCCGCCCGTCGCGGAGAACTCGAAGACCTTCGACGGGACGCCGGGCGCCCCGTGGTTGACGTAGGTGCCCTCGTAGACGCGCCCGTCCGGGTGGACGTACGCGTGGGCCGGGTAGCCGGGCGGGCCGATCGTCGCGAAGACCGAGGTGTCGCCCGGGGCCGCCGAGGCGGGTGACGCCGCACCCGCACCCAGCGCCGCGACCGCGACCAGCAGCGCCACCGCCGTCGCTCGCCCCCGTCGGGTCGTGCGGCGGTCGGGCGCCCGGACGGGCACCCCTGGGGTCCGGCGGTCGGTCGCGCCGCCCGTGCGCCTCACGAGCCCGTCCCGGCCACGGCGAGCGCCGCGGCGTTCGTGTTGCCGTCGACGTCCTTCGCCGCACCCGCGGGGACGCTCACCGACGCGCCGGCGGGGACGTCGACCGTGGCGGTGCCGTCGCTCCCGATCGGCGCGCTCACCGTCCGGTCGCCGACCCGGAACGCGACCGTGCCGCGCTGCAGGATGGTCGGCCGCGCGATCAGGTCGACGTTCGTGCGCGGCACCGGGAAGCCGACCTCGACGCGCGCCTTCCCACCGGTCGCCGTGCGTCGGCGCACCTCCAGCGCGTCGCTGGTCCGCACCGCGAACGCCCCCAAGGTCAACCGGTAGCGCGGGGAGGTGATCACGAAGCGGTAGACGCCGGTGGGCGTCGTCTCCGGCGGGTTCCAGGTCGCCGTGTACCGGCCGGCGTCGTCGACGCGCCAGGCGATCGCGGACCCCAGGTCGTTGTCCGCCGCCACCCAGCCCGAGCCGTCCTGCCGCTCGACGGTGATGAAGGCGGTGTCGACGGGCTTGTCCGCGCCCGACGTCGCGCCCTGCCACGCGACGGACGCCAGGCCGAGCCGCGGGACGTCCTTCGGCTGGTCGAGCACGCGCCCGGCCGCCGCGCCCGCCGGATAGGCCGGCCCGTTCGCCCGGACGCCGTTGGAGGCGTCGTAGGGCTTCGTGTCCAGCGTGATCGGGTCCCCCGCCAGCGCCGTCGCCAGGTCGACGGCGCGGTCGGTCAGGAAGGTGCCGGAGTGGCGGCCGAAGACCGTCGAGGCGCCCTCGTACTGCTGCTTGTCGAACTCCTCGGGGGTGGTGATGTAGTTCAGGTAGTCGTTGGACAGCCCCGCGATGGTGACGCGCTCGACGCCGGCCTTGCGGGCCCGGGCGAGCACCGCCGCACGGGTGCGCTCGCCGATGCCGATCGTCGGCTCGCCGGGCATCGTGACGATCGCCCCGTCGCCGATCCGGGCGAGGACCATCGGCCAGAACTCCGACCACTTCCCGATCGGGACGACGACCTTCCCGCCCTGCACCGGGTCCAGGGCGGGGAGCGTGAGCCCCTCGAGGTCCTTGCCGAGGATGTCGAAGAGCGGCCCGCGCCCCTCCTCGGAGCCCGTCAGGAACGGGGCGCCGATGCGGCCCTGCGTGTCCACGCGACCGCCGTCGCTGGCCTGTCGGCCGCAGAAGCAGAAGCGGGTCCATTCGACCCCGAAGCTCGGCGTCGCGGTCATCCGGGCGCCCGCGTCCTTCCAGGCGCGGAAGAACGCATCGCCCTCCGTGCGCCCGACGAGGTCGGCGCCGGCGGGGCCGCTGTGCTCGAGACCGGCGGACTGGTCGCCCTGGTCCGCGCTGCCGTAGACGGCGATGACCGGCTGGGTCGCCGGGACGTCCGCCGCGCCGCGGACCAGCTCCTCGAACTGGCGCGCCGCGGCACCGCCGTGGTCGGCGCTGTAGAGACCGAACTCGGACTTCACGACCGTGCCGTGGTTGGCGAAGTTCGCCCAGCCGCCGATCGGCTGGGCGTGGTCCTTCGCGCAGGGCCGGGCCGTGTTGCGGCGCGCGGTGGCCCGGGCGCGGGTCGCGGCGCGGCGGGTGCTGGTCGCCCGGCGCCTC
>NZ_JAURWA010000019.1 GCF_030655195.1 Patulibacter sp.
GGGTCGCAGCGCCCCGGTCACGGGGCCCGCGCGCCCTGCCGCCGGTCAGGCGCGGGCGCGCGCCGCGACGTCCGCGGCCAGCAGCCCCGGGATCACGCGCTCGCGGTGGTCGAAGATCGCCCGCACGTCGCGCAGGACGAAGGCCCGGCGGGCGATCTCGCCGAACGTGCCCCACCCGACGGCGTGGTGGACGGTGTCGTGCATCGTGGTGCCTCCGCCGGGGGCGGCCTCGAAGCGGTGCTCGTGGTGCCACAGGCCGAACGGTCCGAGCAGCTGGACGTCGACGAAGCGGTGGGGCGGCTCCCACACCTGGATGATGCTCGTCCACCGCATCGGCACCCCGTGCAGGCGCAGCGCGTACTGGATGACCGTGCCGGTGGACATCGCGATCGGCCCGGGGGTGATCGTGTGGAAGCGCAGCAGCGACGGGGTGATCGCGTCGAGGTTCGCCGCGTCGGCGAAGAACGGGAAGACGTCCTCCGGCGAGCCGTCGAGGCGCTGGGAGCGGCGGAGGACGTCGACGTGCATCGCAGGGGCTACGCAGGGGCCCCCGCGTTCGGACGCGCGGCCGGTCGTCCGTGCGGTCTAGCATCGACCCGATGCCCCCGAGCGCCAGGACCTCCGCCCGCCGGCGCCCGACCCACGACGTCGCCGACCTCTCGCTGGCCACCGCCGGCGAGGCGCGGATCGACTGGGCCGACGCGCAGATGCCGGTCCTCGCCCAGATCCGCGCGCGCTTCGGCGCCGAGCGCCCGCTGGCGGGCCTGCGCGTCGCCGCCTGCCTCCACGTGACCGCCGAGACGGGCAACCTCGTCCGCACGCTGCGCGCCGGCGGGGCCGACGTGTGGCTCGCCGCGGCCAACCCGCTGTCGACCCAGGACGAGGTCGCCGCCGCGCTGGTGCTCGCCGACGGGGTCGCGGTGCACGCCCGGCGACGGATCGACCGCGCCACGTACGCGCGGCACCAGGAGACCGTCGCGGCCTGCGGCGGACCCGGCCCGCACCTGACGATGGACGACGGCGGCGACCTGCTCGCGCTGCTGCACGAGCCGCCGGCCCCCGGCGCGGTCCCGCGGCCCTCCGGCGACCTCATCGGCGGCACCGAGGAGACGACCGCGGGCGCCATCCGCCTGCGCGGCATGGCCCGCCGCGGCGAGCTGCCCGTCCCCGTCCTCGCCGTCCACGAGGCCGACACCCACCGCGTGGTCGAGAACCGCCACGGCACCGGGCAGTCGGCGCTGGACGGCATCCTCCGCGCGACGAACGTCCTGCTCGCCGGCCGGACGCTCGTGGTCATGGGCTACGGCTCGTGCGGCCGCGGCGTCGCGGCCCGCGCGCGCGGCATGGGCGCGGCCGTGACCGTCTGCGAGGTCGACCCGATCAAGGCGCTGGAGGCCAAGCTCGAGGGCTTCGACGTCGCGCCCTCCCTCGCGGCGGCCGAGCGCGGCGACATCTTCGTCACCGTCACCGGCAACCGCGACGTGCTCACCCGCGAGCACTTCGAGCGGATGCGCGACGGGACGATCCTCGCCAACGCCGGCCACTTCGACGTCGAGATCTCGCTCGGCGACCTGGCGGCGGTCGCGGACGGGCCGCCGGTGGAGGTCCGTCCGCTCGTCGAGCGCTACGTCGTCGGCGGTCGGCGGCTGCACCTGCTGGCCGGCGGCCGCGTCGTCAACCTGGCCGCCGCCGAGGGCTACCCGGCGTCGGTGATGGACCTGTCGTTCACCAACCAGGCGCTCGCCGTCGAGGCGCTCGTGCGCGAGCCGGCGCGGTTCGCCCCCGGCGTCCATCGCGTGCCGCAGGAGATGGACGCCGAGATGGCCCGGTTGAAGCTGGCCAGCCTCGGGATCGGCATCGACGGTCTGACGTCCGAGCAGTCCGCCTACGGGCGCTCCTGGGGCTGAGCTCGCCCCGCCCCGGCCCACCGGGCGCGGACGGCCCGACCGGCCGCCGCCGGCCGTCCCCGCCGGTGCCCGGGACGGGAGGACGTCCGATCAGTACTTCGAGCCGACGGTGACCACGTTGCTGCGGCCGAGGACGTTCCCCGCACCGTCGAGCGCCTCGACCGCGACGGCCTTCGCCGCCTCGTCGCGGTCGGCGAAGCGGATCAGCGTCTCGAAGTCGGTGCGGGACGCGACGGTGCGCGGGGCGAGGGTCCTCGCCGAGCCGCCGGCGACCACCCGCCAGGCGGTGACGGTCGTCGCGCCGTTCCACGACACCCGCACCGCCACGCTGTTGGAGCTGCGCCGGGCGACGGCCTTGGGCGGGACGGTCGGCTGCGCCGTCCAGGGCGAGCGGTAGGCGCGGTAGGACTCCGTGCCGGTCGAGGCGTACTTGGCCTCGAAGAGCTGCTTGCCGTCCGGGGAGAACTCCGAGACGTTGTCGCCCGTCCCTCCCCATCCGACGAACCAGTTGCCGTTGGGCAGCGCCTGCAGGTTGCCCTGGGTGTTGTTGAGCTTCCGCACCGGGTTGACGAACGACCGCACGACGCTGGCGGTCCGTGCGGCCTCGTCGAGCCGCAGGACCAGGCCCTTCGAGCGCTTGCCGCGGTCGTCCTCGATCGACGAGACGTTGTCGAACAGCGAGATCGTCCCGTCGGGCCGGCGCTGGGCGTCGTGCTGCCACGCGAAGCGCGCACCGGGGCCCATCTCGAAGTTCGTCCGCTTGCCGCCGAGCCTCCAGATGATCTTCTTCGTCCGCTTGTCGACCTTGTAGATCGTGTGCGTGTGGCGGGACGAGACGAGGATGTTCCCGTCGGTGTCCTCGTTGACCGAGTTGGCGTGGATGAAGTCGTAGGCGACCTCGGCCCGCCTGGGGATCGGCAGGTACGACTCCGACGGCGAGACGGCCTTCGTCGCGTCCCACTCCCACAGCACCTTGTTCGTCCTCGGGTCGATCTCCTGGATCAGGTTGCGCATGACCAGGTCGTTCCGCGAACCGCCCCGGACGGACCTCGTGTCGCCGCGGACGGGCTTGTACGAGATGCCCAGCGCGGTGTCCCGCGGGGTCAGGGTCAGCTCGTGGAAGTCCATCTGGCCCTTCCCGTTCGGGCTGACGTTGCCGATCTCGTTCATGTTCTGGTCGACGATCCGGAAGGACCCGAAGCCGTAGCCGCGCAGCGCGACGCCCTCCCAGAAGGTGACGACGGGGCGTCCCTGGTACGTCTGCGGCTTCAGGTCGAGGATCGACGTGCCGTCCTTCGCCCGCGGCCGGAACCAGACGAGCTTCCCGCGGTCGTCGAAGATCTCCGCGCCGGACTGGAAGCCGATGCCCTTCGGCGTGACGAAGACCAGGCCGGGGGCGGTGTTCGTCGCGGGGGTCGTGACGCGCACGGTGGTGGGTCGCAGGTCGGGCCGCGTGACGTAGGGGCCGGCGGCGGCGCCCGCCGACGGGGCGGCGGCCGCGGCGGCGGTGATCACCAGCAGGCCGGCGGCGGCGGCGCGGCCCCGACGGGCTCCGCGGCCGGTCGGACCGGGGACCGTCGCCGGGCGGGCGGGGA
>NZ_JAURWA010000153.1 GCF_030655195.1 Patulibacter sp.
CGAGGGCCGCGCCGGCCACGGCGTCGGCGCGCAGGACGCCGTCGTGGCCGGTGCCGGTGCCGTGCGTCGCGCGGCCCACGGCGGCGACGCGCTGGAGCGCGCGGCCGGTGCTGCGGACCTGGTCCTCTCCGCCCTCGAGTCGATGACGGACGTGTCGATCCTCGTCTTCGACCGCGAGAACCGGTTCTGCGCGTCGGCCGGCTCCGCCCTCAAGCGCCACGGCTACCGCCACCGCGACGTGGTCGGTCGCTGCGCCCCCGACGTCCTCTCGGCCGACGTGTGGGCACGGCTGCGGCCCGGATACGAGGCGGCGCTGCGCGGCGGGGCGACGACGCTCGTCCACCGCGCCGCCGACGGTGCGGTCTACGAGATCGAGTTCCGGCCCGTCCGTGACGATGCGAGGGTGGTCGGCGGCATCGCGATCTCCCGCGACGTGACCGGCCGGCACGGGGAGGGGACGCGCCCGACCGACGCGGGGGAGCTCTTCGAGCTCTCGTTCGCCCACGCCCCGATCGCGAAGGCGCTGATCTCGCCCGACGGGCGCTGGCTGCGCGTGAACCGCCGGCTCTGCGAGCTGCTGGGGCGTGACGAGGCCTCCTTGATGCGGTGCGGTCTGCAGGACCTCACGCACCCCGACGACGTCGCGTCCGACGTCGGGCTGGGCCGTGAGGTCCTGGACGGCCTCCGCACGCGGTACGCCGTCGAGAAGCGCTACGTCCACGCCGCAGGCCACGTCGTCCCGACCCGCCTCGAGGTGTCGCTGGTCCGGGCGGCGGACGGCCGCCCGCGCTGGTTCGTGTTCCAGTTCGTCGCGCTGCCGTTCGGGGCCGACGACCGACCGCGCCTGCCCGTCGCGACCTGCGCGGTCTGAGGACCGGGGCGTTCGCGTCCTCGTCCTAGGACGGGCCGGCGCGGGTCCGGGGGCGACGCGGGACCGGGGGGCGACGCGGGACCGGGCGCCGGAGCGGACCGGCGGACGGGGCGCTCGCGCGGCCCCGGGGCGGGTCAGCCCTGGGTCGCCGGGAAGTCGATGACGAAGGCCGCGAGGCCCGCGGGCGCCTGCCGGCGCTCGTGCCCGGGCAGCGCCGGGGCCGGGGCTGCGGCGGGCACCACGACGGCGGTCGCGGCGGGAGCGGGGGACGGCACGTGGACGGGCGCGACGTCGGCGGGCGCCGCGGCGGGGGCGACGTCGGGGCCGGCCACGAACGCCGTGATCGGGACGAGCGGGGCGGAGATGGGCTCCCAGGCCGACGGTGCCTCGATCGCGAGGCGGTGCGGTCCGGCCATGGTCGCCAGGGTGTCGTCCAGCGACGTTATCGTCGAGCCCAGGCCGGCCCCGAGGCGCTCGATGGCCTCGACGAGCTCGTAGGTGCGACGCGTCCGGGCGAGGTCGTCGAGGGCGTCCAGCGCCCGCTCGATGCGGGCGGTGCGGGCGTGGTGCGCGGCGATCTCGGCACCGTCGCGGGCGCCGCGTCGGTCCTCGGTCCGGGCGGGCTGGGGCATCTGGATGCTCGCGGCGGCGACGGTGGACGACGTCTCGATCAGCATGCGGTGCGCTCCGGGTGGCGGACGGCTCGCGTCGTCCCGCACGGGGTCCCGGTCGGTGCGACCCGGGAGGCGAGGGAGCGGCGGTACGACATGGACCGAGTGTCCGCCGCGTCCGTGGCAGTCCGGTATCTCCGGGGTGTCCGTGGGGATGCGTCCCGGTCGACGGCGACGACCGCCACCGCGCGGTCGCGGCGCGTCCGCCCGCGGACGTACTAGCGTATGGCCCCTGACGGGGACGACCCGCGCCCGGAGGGGACGCGGAGCGCCCTCGCCGCAGCACCCACGAGAGGGCGGACCGTACACGCGACGGAACGCTCGGCAGTGCAGATCCCTGTCGACGTTCCGCTCCCGAAGGCCTCAGCCCGCGATGCCCGATCGCTCACCAGTCCCGCAGCAGGAGATCTCCAACGGGATCGCCCAGCTCTACAAGGTCCGCCTCGGTCGCGGGCCCACGAAGGTGTCCACCACGATCGTCGGCGATCTGGTCGTGTGCGTGCTCGAGGACACCGACACGCCGCTCGAGCGGACGCTCCTGGCGATCGGCTCGCGCGACCTCGTACGCGAGGCCCGCGCGCAGGTCCAGCAGCACTGCACCCCGCAGCTCGTCGAGATCGTCGAGCGGGCGACGGGCCGGAAGGTCCGCACCCACGTGCCGGGCTACCGCCCGTCGCACGACGCCGCCACCGAGGTGTTCCTCCTCGAGGACACCCCGGACGGCGGCTGAGCGACGCGGCCGGCGGGGCCGACCCGGCGGGCACGACGTCGGCCGGGAGCGGGCGGGGACGCGGTTCCGTCCGGACGCCGGCGGGTAGGCACGGGCCGTGCGCATCGTGATCGTCGGGGCCACCGGCAACGTGGGCAGCTCGCTCGTCCGGGCGCTCGTCGCGGACCCCGGGGTCGACGAGGTGGTCGGGTTCGCCCGTCGCCGACCCGACGGCCGGCCCGGGAAGGTCGAGTGGGTCGCCGGGGACGTCCGGACCCACGACCTGGCGTCGTTGTTCGCCGGGGCCGACGCCGTGGTGCACCTGGCCTGGAGGATCCAGCCCTCGCGCGACCGGGAGCTGACGCGCGCCACGGACGTCGGCGGGTCCGCGCGCGTGCTCGACGCGGTCGCCGCGGCCGGCGTCCCGCTGGTCGTCCACGCGTCGTCGCTGGCGGCCTACGGCCCGCACGGCGGCCGGCCCGACGAGCGGGTCGACGAGTCGTGGCCGACGACCGGTGTCGCGTCCTCGTTCTACTCGCGCGAGAAGGTCGCGGTGGAGGGCCTCCTGAACGAGTTCGAGGCCGGGCATCCCGAGGTCCGCGTCGTCCGGATGCGCCCCGCGCTGATCTTCCAGCGCTCCGCGGCGCAGGAGATCCGCCGGTACTTCCTCGGGCCCTTCTGGCCCAGCGCCCTCGTCCGGCCCGGTCGCGTCCCGGTCGTGCCGCTGCCGCCCGCGCTGCGTTTCCAGGTCGTGCACGCCGACGACGTGGCGGAGGCCTACCGGCTCGTCCTCCGCACGGCGGGCACGCGCGGGGCCTACAACGTGGCCGCCGAGCCCGTCATCACCCCGCGCAGGTTCGCGCGGGTGCTCGGGGGACGGCTCGGCGGTCTCCCGGTGCCGGTGCCGGCGCGGGCGCTCCGTCTGGTCGCGAAGGCGACCTGGCTCGGCCGCGTGCAGCCGACGCCCCCGGGCTGGGTCGACCTGGCGATGCAGTCGCCGCTGCTGGCCACGGACCGCATCAGGGCGCTCGGCTGGACCCCGCGCCACGACGGGCCGTCGGTGCTGCGCGAGCTGCTCGAGGGGCTCCACGACCGCGCCGGCGGCGACACCCCGCCGCTGCGGGCCGACGCCGGCGGCAGGTTCCGGCAGGACGAGATCCGGACCGGCGTGGGCGGCGGAGCCTAGGTCGGCGGCGCCGGGGCGGCGGGCGGGCGCCGACGGCCTCGGTGCCGCGCCCACCCCGCTCCCGAAGGACCTCAGGCGGGTCCGTGCGGCTGGAGGAGGGTCTTGATCATGCCGTCCTCCTTCTTCTGGAACGTCTCGTAGGCCCGGGGGCCGTCGTCCAGGGAGAGCTTGTGGGTCGCCAGCTGCTCGACGCCGAGCGGGTCGGCGTCGTCGGTCACGAGCGGCAGGATGTCCGGGATCCAGCGCTTGACGTTCGCCTGCCCCATCCGCATGACGACCTGCTTGTCGAACATCTGCAGCATCGGCATCGGGTCGGCCATGCCGCCGTAGACCCCCGACAGGGAGATCGTGCCGCCACGGCGGGCCACGTCGATCGAGGCGTGCAGCACGCTCAGGCGGTCCACGCCGGCGGTCTCGAAGACCGGGCGGGCGAGCTTGTCGGGCAGGAAGCCGGCGATCGTCTGCGCGAACTTGCCGACCGGCGCGCCGTGGGCCTCCATGCCGACGGCGTCGATGACCGAGTCGGTCCCGCGGCCGTCGGTCTGCTCCTGGACGTGCGCCGTCAGGTCCTCGACCTGGTTCATGTCGACGGGGATCGCGCCGCGGCGCTCGCCCTCCGCCAGGCGCTCGGGGACGAGGTCGATGCCGAAGACCTTCCCGGCGCCGAGGTGCTTGGCGATCTGGACGGACATGAGGCCGATCGGGCCGAGGCCGAAGACCGCGACGGAGCCGCCCTTCGGGATGTCCGCGTACCGCACGGCCTGCCAGGCGGTCGGCAGCACGTCCGACATGTAGACGAAGCGGTCGTCCTTCGGGCCCTCCGGGACCTTGATCGGCCCGTACTGGGCCTGCGGCACGCGCAGGTACTCGGCCTGCCCGCCGGCGACCTGGCCGTAGAGCTTGGTGTAGCCGAGGAGCGTCGCGCCGGAGCCGTACTCCCGGACCTGGGTCGTCTCGCACTGCGACTGCAGGTCGTGGTCGCACATGAAGCAGTGCCCGCAGGAGACGTTGAACGGGATGACGACGCGGTCGCCCTTCTTGATGTGGGTGACCTCCGCGCCGACCTCCTCGACGATGCCCATGGGCTCGTGGCCGAGGATGTCCCCGGCGTCCAGGAACGGTCCGAGGACCTCGTACAGGTGCAGGTCCGAGCCGCAGATGCCGCTCGAGGTGACCTTGATGATCGCGTCGGTGGGGTGCTGGATGGTCGGGTCGGGGACGGTGTCGATGCGCACGTCGCGCTTGCCGTGCCAGGTCAGGGCCTTCATGTGGGGCTCCGGGGGGATCGGGGTCGGCCGTGGGGCCGCTCCAGCCGTCGCTACCCGGGGCTCGCGGGCACATTCCCGCGTCCTCGGGCGACGGTGTCGCCGCGGCCGCGACGGGCGGCGTGTCCTCGTCCGGGGTCGTGCACCGCCGGCCGGGGCCGGCGTCGAATGTCCCCCGGGGGGCTCGGGTAGCGACCCGCCATGCGCGTCCTGTGCCTGAACTGCACCCTCAAGTTGTCGCCGGAGCCGTCGAACACCGGGGACCTCGCGGAGCACGTCCTGGCGGAGCTGCGCGGGCGCGGCTTCGAGACCGAGACGGTCCGGGTCACCGACCACGTGGTCGATCCCGGTGTGGTCTCCGAGGCGGTCACCGACCGCGACGAGTGGCCGGCGCTGCACGCCAAGGTGCTCGCCGCCGACGTCCTGATCGTCGCGACGCCGACGTGGCTGGGCCAGCCCTCCAGCGTCTCCAAGCGCGTCCTCGAGCGGATGGACGCGATGCTGGCGGAGACGAAGGACGACGACGAGACGCCGGTGGCCTACGGCAAGGTCGCCGGCGTCGTGGTCACCGGCAACGAGGACGGCGCGCACCACTGCATCGCCGAGATCTGCGGCGCGCTGAACGACATCGGCTACACGTTGCCGGGCCAGAACTGGACCTACTGGAACAAGGGGCCCGGTCCCGGCGAGGAGGAGTGGGACTCCACGGAGGAGCGGGACTGGACCCTGACGACGGGCCGGGCCATGGCGTCCAACCTGGCCGCCGTCGCCACGGCGCTGCAGGCGCACCCCGTGCCCGCCCCGCCGGCCTGACCGGCCGCGGCCGGGCCGCTCAGACGGCGACCCAGGCCTCGCCGGCCTCGATCCGCCCGAGGACGTCGCCGGCGGGCTCCCCGAGGAGCGTCGTGGCGGCGAACTCGGCCGCGAGTCCGTCGAAGGCGGCGTGGTGGCGCAGCATCGCGTGCTTGCCGCCCTCGATGGTCACGTAGCCGACGTCCGCGCGGCGGCCGAGGGCGCGCGCGACCTCGGCCGAGCGCTCCGCCCTGGCGACGCGGTCGCCGTCGCCGTGCACGATCAGGAACCGCCGGTCGTCGGCGCCGCGCGGCAGGTCGGTCGGGTAGACCCAGGGGGCGAGCGCGACGACGCTGCGGACCGCCGTGTGGTTCGCGGCGAGCAGGGCCGCGCGGCCGCCGAGCGAGTGGCCGACGAGGCAGGCGGGAAGGGCCCGGCCGAGCTGCTCGGCGATCCGGTCCAGCGCCCAGTGCGCGTCGTCGACCGGGGTGTGCTCCGTGTCCCAACCGCGCTGCGAGTTCAGCAGGCGGTAGACGGCGAGGCGACCCCGGCCGCGCCGGGCGACCCGCCGGGCGATCGGGATCATGCGGACGACGGAGAGCTGGGTCGGGCTGACGGCCATCGCCGCCCGGCGGGCGGCGCCGCCGTGGAGGACGAGGACCACGCCCTGCGGGTCGTCGGGGACGTCGACGTCGATGAGGCGGGGCTCCAGCTGCACGTGGGAACGGTACCCAGCGGGGCCGCGGGGTACGCCGACCCGGGGCGCCGCGGGCGTGGCGTGCGTCACGCGGGCTCCGGGGGAGGACCGGGCCCCCGGACCGCCTCAGCGACCGCGTCGGCGCTCGTCCTCGTCGCGGCCCCGCGCCGGGTCGTCCCCGCGCTGCGCCGCCGCCTCGGGGAGCTCCCGCAGCACCTCGCGCGCGGCCGCGCCGACGGCGCCGGTCAGCCGCTCCGTCGCCGGGGCGCGGGTGGCGTTCGGCTCGCCGGACCCGGGCCGCCCGAACATGAAGATCTCCAGCACCACGTCCGGGTCGAACATGACCTGGCTCTGGTAGTTGACGACGTGGCGCCCGGTACGGGACCCGACCATCTCGACCAGCTCGTCGGTCATGTCGTCCTGCCAAAGCTGACGGAACGCACGGACCTCGCGCTCGTGCCCGTTCTGGAGCATCGACTCCTCCGCGATCGTCAGCCCGCCTCGCATCACCACGAGCAGGAGGTCGTCGAAGAGGTAGGACTTCGCCTCGACCGCGCCCCGGCCCCAGTAGCGCTTGTGCATCCGCACCATGTCGTTGGAGAGCTCGGCGAGCAGGGCGCCGTCCCGGGCCTCGTCCGGCCCGGATGCTCCCCCGTCGGTCTCCGGCGTGGCGTCGGTCATGCGGGCGATCCTACGACGCCCGGCGGCACCTGCCGCGCCCCGTGGCGGTACGATCCTCGCGAGCGAGCCTGGACCGGAGACTGCGAGAGCGGGGGCCGGACGGAACGTCGAGGAGGTCCCGGTGCAGTCGTCGTTCCCCGCCGGGGCGCTCCTCCACGATCCCGGGGAGGCGAGGAGGTGCGGCATGGCCGTGACCGAGGGCTCGACGTCGAGCCGGCAGCAGGAGCTCAACGATCTCGTGGCGCGCACGTTCCACCGGTTCACCGGGCGAGGGGCGACGCGGACGCGATGCGTGCTCGGCGAGGACACCGTCCTGGTGGTCCTCGAGGACACCCTGACCAAGGGCGAGCGGGTGCTCGTGGAACGGGGGCGGTCGGAGGACGTGCGGCGGCTCCGGGCGAGCTACCAGGAGGTCATGCGCGAGGACCTCGTCGCCGGCGTCGGGGCGATCACGGGCAGGCCGGTGCTGGCGTGCCTCAGCGCGACCCAGGTCGAGCCGGACTACGCCGCCGAGGTCTTCGTCCTCGGCGAGGCGTCCGGGGCCTGAGCGGCCCGGGGACCTGCGGAGGTCGACCGCGGCGCAACCTCCGCGGGGGCTCGTCCCGTACCGCAGGACGGTGTCGGAGGGCGACTCGATCCACCACCTCGCCCGCCGCCTGCGGCCGGCGCTGATGGGCAGCCCCCTGGAGGGGGCGTGGAACCCGGGCGGGCGCACCCGGGGCCGCCGGTGGGACCGGCAGCTGCGCGGGGCGAGCGTCGTCGGCGTGACCGCACGCGGCAAGCACCTGCTGATCCGGACGGACAACGGGCTCGTCGTCCACAACCACCTCGGCATGAGCGGGTCGTGGCTCGTCCGACCTCACGAGGAGTCGTGGCCGCGGCCACCGGAGACGGCGTGGGTCGTCCTGCGCCGCGCCGGTCGCGACGTCGCGCAGTTCGGCGGTCCGTTCCTGCTGCTGCGCACGCGGGCCGAGACGCTCGGCGACCCGCGCCTGCGGCGCCTGGGCCCGGACCTGTGCGTCGCGCGCGAGGTCGACGTGCCGCGGATCGTCCGGCGGCTGCGCGACGACGACGGGACGCGCCCGGTCGGCGACGCGTTCCTCGACCAGAGGACGATGGCCGGGGTCGGCAACGTCTGGAAGGTCGAGGTCTGCTGGGCGCTGGGCATCCACCCGCTGCTGCCGCTGGACGCGGTCACCGACGACGAGCTGGCGGCGATGGTGCGGTGGATCGCGCCGCGCATCCAGCGCTGCGGGCGACTCGGGACCCACCTGCGCCCGCGGGAGATCTACGGCCGCGCCGCACGGCCGTGCCCGCGCTGCCGCGGACGGGTGCTCCAGCGCGGCAGCGGGGACGACCACCGCCCCACCTACTGGTGCGCGGACTGCCAGCCGTGGCGCTCCGCCCTCGTCGGTCGCGATGCTCCCCTCGCCACGGCCCGGCGGGTCGGGTAGCTTCGGCCGATGAGACTGCTCAAGCCCGCCGACGCCGTGTGGCTGCTGAACGAGCGGCGCGACACGCCCGCTCACGTCGGCGGTCTGATGCAGTGCTCCAAGCCCGAGGGTGCGCCGGCGTCGTTCGTCACCGACCTCGTGCGGGGCTGGCGCCGGCAGGCGACGTTCCGCAGCCCGTTCAACCTGCGCCCGCGCATCGTGCCGCTGCCCGCCTGGGAGGAGCTCCGGGACGACGAGATCGACCTCGACTACCACCTGCGGCACTCGGCGCTGCCGCGGCCCGGCGGCGAGCGCGAGCTCGGCGTCCTGATCTCGCGGCTGCACTCCCACCCGCTGGACCGGCACCGCCCGCTCTGGGAGTGCCACGTCATCGAGGGTCTCGCGGACGACCGCTTCGCCGTCTACTGGAAGTTCCACCACTCGCAGCTCGACGGCATGGCCGCGATGGGCCTGATGGACCGCGTGCTCGCCACGGACGGCGACGAGCGCGGCCGGCCCCCGCTGTGGGCGCAGGGCACCCGGCGGCCCCGGCGCACCGAGGACGAGCGCGCGGACGTGCCCGGCCGCGACCTCGCGGCGCAGGCGCAGGCGCTCGCGACGGCCCCGCTTCGGACGGGGCGCGCGGCGCTCGGCTGGGCCGACAGCGCCCGCCAGATCACCGGCGTCGGCCTGCGGCAGATCCGCGAGACGGTCCTCCCGAGGAACAAGGACCACGCCGTCCCGTTCCGCGCCCCGCGGACGGTCCTGAACGGCACGATCCACGCCCCGCGCCGCTTCGCCACGCAGCACTACCCCGTGGCGCGGCTGAAGGAGATCGCACGGGCGCACGACGCGACGATCAACGACGTCCTGCTCGGGCTCTGCGGCGGCGCGCTGCGGCGGTACCTCGACGAGCACGACACGCTGCCGTCCCGCAGCCTCGTGGCGACGCTGCCGGTCTCCGTCCGCGCGCAGGGCGACGACGGAGGTGGCAACGCCATCACGTTCATCCACAGCCTGATCGGCACGGACGAGGCCGACCACCGAGAGCGGATGCGCAAGGTCGTGGCGTCGACCGCCGCCGCGAAGGCCCTGATCTCCGAGCTGCCACGGGCGTCGATGGACGCGTACACGATGCTCCTGATGGGACCGTACCTCGGCCAGCTCGCCCTCGGCCTCGGCGCGCGCGGGCGGCCGATGCACAACATCGTCATCTCGAACGTCCGCGGGCCGGCCGAGCCCCGCTACGTCGAGGGTGCCCGGGTCGACGAGATGTTCCCCGTGTCGCTGCTCTTCGACGGCCAGGCGCTGAACATCACGGCGGTCAGCTACGCGGGGGAGTTCTGCATCGGCTTCACGGGCTGCCGCGACAGCCTGGCCAGCATGCAGCGGGTGGCGGTCTACTGCGGCGAGACGTTCGACGCGCTCGATGAGCAGGTCGGTGCGCCGGCGCGCGACCCCGCTGCGGCCTAGGCGACGGCGACCGGCGTGGGCGCGACCCACGCCGGCCCGGTCGGGGGCCCGGCCCGCATGGCGGTCGCGTCCGCCGGGCACCGAGGGACCATGAAGATCGGCTACTTCCTGTCCTCCGAGGAATACGGACCCCACGAGCAGCTCGCGCAGGCGAGGGCGGCTCGCGAGGCGGGCTTCTCGGGTCTCTGGATCAGCGACCACTACCACCCGTGGACGAACGCCCAGGGCCAGTCGCCCTTCGTGTGGTCGATGGTCGGGGCCTTGGCCCAGGCCGTCCCGGAGCTGCCGATCACCACCGGCGTAACCTGTCCGACGGTCCGCATCCACCCCGCGATCCTCGCGCAGGCGGTGGCGACCTCGTCGCTGCTCACCGGCGGCACCTTCCGCTTCGGCGTCGGCACGGGGGAGGCGCTGAACGAGCACGTCCTCGGCGACGGGTGGCCCGAGGCCGACGTCCGCCTGGAGATGCTCGAGGAGGCCGTGGCGATCATGCGCGAGCTGTGGGCCGGCGGACAGGTCAGCCACCGCGGCACCCACTACGTCGTGGAGAATGCGCGCCTCTACACGCTGCCGGAGGAGCCGCCGGAGGTCCTCGTCTCGGCCTTCGGTCCCAAGGCCACCGAGCTCGCCGCCCGGATCGGCGACGGCTTCTGCACCGTCGGACCCGACGAGGAGCTGATCGGCCGCTTCAAGGCGGGAGCGAAGGACGGCGCGGTCGTCCAGGCCGGCATGAAGGCGTGCTACCGCGCCGACGAGGCCGATGCGAAGGCGACGGCGCTGCGGCTCTGGCCCAACGATGGCCTGCCCGGCGAGCTCGCGCAGATCCTCCCGACCCCGGCCCACTTCGAGCAGGCCGGCGAGCTGGTGACCGAGGAGCGCATCGCGGAGTCGATCGCCTGCGGTCCGGACCTCGACCTGCACGTCGAGCGGATCCAGGCCTACGCGGATGCGGGCGTCGACGAGCTGTACGTCCAGCAGGTCGGCGGCGAGCACGACGCGTTCTTCGCGGCCTACCGCGAACACGTCCTGCCGCGGGTGCGCTGATCCTGCGTCCGGCCGGTCCCGCCGGCCGGTCGTCAGTCGTCGGCGCGCTCGAGGCGGAGGATGAACGCGTCGAGCGACCGCGTCGTGGCCCGGAGCTCGTCGTCGAGACGTCCGAGGAGATCGAGCACCCGGCGGGTCTCGTCGCGGGCGACGGAGAGGTCGACCGCGGCCCCGGCGGGGAACGGTGCGTCGTTGTCGGAGGAGGAACGGACCGGCATGGACCGGGCTTTCGGCTGGCGTGGGCGTCGACCTCCGAACGAGCCGTCCGTCGCATGTACGGGCGGCCACCACGGGTCCTGCTCCGGAGGTCCGGGGCGCTGGCGCACACCGATCCCCCGTCCGTCCCGGTCATCCTAGGGCGGCGCGGGCCCGGTTCATAGGGCGGATTTCAGCCGCGTGGGCGGTTCCAGCCCCTCGAACGGCCCGTTCCGGCCCCTCCGATCGGGCGGTTCGCCGTCCCGAGGCGGTTCCGGGGTCGGCGGGCCCCCCGTGGCCCATGCGTCCACCCGGCGCGCTGCAGGCGTACCCCGTCCAACGGTCCGGGGCCGGCCCCGGACCGTCGTGCGCGACGGGGCGTGTCGGGCGGCCGGAGCGGTGCGGTCCGCGGGACGTCCAGCCGGACGGCCTCGACGACCTGCGGGCGGCGGGCGCCGCGCTGGCGGAGGCGGAGCGGGCGGTGGTCCGGGCGCTGCGGGCACCCCGCCCGTCGTGAGGTCAGGCGGCCGTCGCCACGACGCCGGACGTGGCAGCCCCGGCCTCGCGGGCCGTCAGGACCGGAGGCGGACCGGGTGCCGGCCGTCGCCGCGCGGGCCCGACGCGAGCCGGTCGGACGGGTCGCCGGCCGGTGCGGCGCCGGCGTGGGGGCCCGTGACCGGTGCGGGACGGACGACGTACGCCAGCAGCTGCGCGGGGACCGGGGCGGGCGCCGTCGGGCCGCCCGCGGCGGGCATCGGGGCGGCGGCGGGCCGCACCGGTGCCACAGGACGCACCGCAGCGGCAGGCCGCAGCGCAGCCGCAGCCCGCACCGGAGCGCCAGGCCGCACCCCAGCCGCAGGCCGCACCGGAGCGCCAGGCCGCACCGGAGCGGCAGACCCCACCGGGGCGGCGACGGCAGACGGGGCGACCTCGGGAAGCGGAGCGCCGTCGGTGCCCCGGTGGTCCACGGCGGCAGGTCCCGCGGCGGCAGTCCCCGCCGCACGGTCGGCCAGGCGGGCCATCAGGTCGTGGGCGGTCGCCAGACGACCCCCGAGCCGCTCGACCGCGAGCCACAGCTCGGCGTCGCCGGGGGCGGGCGCCGGGGCGCTGTCGGCGGTCTGCTGAGCCTGATGCATCCCTCCGTGAACGGTGTACAGCGGCGGGCGGATGCACCGGTCGGCGGATCTCACACGCCGCCGGGTGTCCAGGGCGGGGACCCAGGCCTTGCGGGCCCGACGCCGTGCGGGTAGAACGTGCGTGAGCAGCGGTCGTCCCGTGGGACGCGTGGCTCGGGTGCTCCCGTCGCCGGGGCGCCCGGGTCCGCCGACACCGGGTCGACCGGGACCCGCCGGACACGGCGTCGCCCCCGGCGACCACCCGATGTCGACCACGGTGATCCGGACCACGACGACGGACGAGGTGCGCGGTGCGAGGCGACGAGGGTGGGGACCCCGAGCATGCGGCCCGAGCACCAGGACGCCCCGGGCCGGCCCCGGCCCGCGCCGCTGCCGGACGCCGTCGTCCATGAGCTCCCGGCCGTCGACGCCCGGCGAGCTGCGGATGGAGGCCCACGACGTCCTCGACCGGCTGCGCCGGCTCGACCGCTCCGCACACGACGGCGGGCGCCTCACGGTGCAGGCCATCGACGAGATCGCAGCCGCGCTCGGCGCCCTGCAGCGTCGGATCGAGGTCACGGCCCGCCACTACAACCACGCCTGGGCGCTCCAGGACGTCCTGGCGGCGCGCCGCCACCTCGACGATGCGCGGGTGATCGTCCTCGGGTTCGTCGCACAGCTGCGGGCGGACCCCTGACGCCGGCCGCACCGCCCGGCGCCTCCCGGGCCCGCCGCTCGTGTGCGCGATCGCAAAGGGGCCGCAGGTGCGCGGCGGCCGGCTGGGTACTGGCGACGCAGCACCGGGCCCGCGATCCCGCGGGCCCGCACCACCCGCACCCCACGCCAAGGACCCATGAGCCGCTCCGAGCAGAAGGTCGTCCAGTACCTCAACGAGGCGCACGCCAGCGAGGTCGCCCTCGTCCGGGTGCTCCAGTCCCAGATCGCGATGACGCCCGAGGGGCGCTTCCGCTCGGGCCTCGAGACCCACCTCGAGGAGACCCGCGGCCACGCCTCCCGGCTGCAGGACCGCATCGGCGAGCTCAAGGAGGGCTCCAACCCGCTGCTGGCCGTCGTGGGCCTCGCCGAGGCCATCGTCGGCCAGGCCATGGCGCTCGCCAAGACGCCCGCGGATCTGGTCCGGGGCTCCGGGGGCGAGGAGAAGATCCTCAAGAACGCCAAGGACGCCGCGGCGACCGAGGCGCTCGAGATCGCGACCTACACCGCGCTCGAGCAGCTGGCCACGACCCTGGGGGACGAGACGACCGCGAAGCTCGCCGCCTCGATCCGTGGGGACGAGGAGAAGATGCTCGAGCGCATCCTCCGCGAGATCCCGGCGCTGACGAAGGCCGTCGTCCGCGCGGACGTCGACGGCGACCCGTCCTTCGACGCGTCGAAGACGGGCGCGGCCCAGGCGGCCAAGGCCGCCGGCGAGGCCGTGGCGGACGCGGGCAAGAAGGCCCGCGACGACGCGAAGAAGGCCGCGACCGACGCGAAGCGGTCCGCGACGGACGCCGGGCGCAAGGCCGGCAGCGACGCGAAGAAGACCGCCCGTCAGGCGCGCAAGGTGCCCGGCGTCGCCAAGGCCGAGGGCGCCGCGAAGGGCGCGGTCGCGTCCGAGGACGACCTGCCGATCCAGCGCTACGACGCGCTGACCGCCGACGAGATCGTCTCGCGCCTGCCGAAGCTCTCGCAGATCGACCTCGCCAAGGTCGCGGCCTACGAGCGCCGCACGGCCGACCGGTCGACGGTGACCGACCGGGTCGACGGGCTCCTCGGCTCGGAGCCGTGGCCCGGCTACGACGAGCAGACCGCCGCGCAGATCCAGAAGGCGCTGGCGTCGGCCGGCAAGGCCCGCGTCGAGGCCGTCGTCTCGTACGAGCGCGCGCACACGGCGCGCGCCGGCGTGCTGAAGAAGGCCGAGGCCGCGAAGGCCTCCGCCTGAGCTCAGCGGTTGCGGACGATCCGCGAGGTGCGCGCCCCGACGCGCGAGTCGCCGATCGTCGCCCGCGCCCACGTGCTGCGCCGGGACGGTCGCCCCGGCGCGGCGATGCTGTCCGGGTCGTCGATGTCGACGGCCCGCGGCCGGGCCCGGGCGCGCAGCGGCTCGGGGCGTCGCAGGGGGCCGGCGTGAGCGAGGTCGCGGTCGTCCATGGCGCCACCGTAGACCTCGCGGCCGTCCGCGTGTGACCTCTTCGTGACCCGCGCCCGCCGGGCCGGACGTTCGTCCGGCGCCGGCCGTGGCGGTGGCCCCGTCCGTCAGGCGTAGTCGTAGAGGCCGTGCCCGGTCTTGCGACCCAGCCGGCCGGCGGAGACGAGGCGCTGCAGCAGCGCCGGCGGGGCGAAGAGCTGCTCGCGCTGCTCGTCGTAGAGCGTCTCCGCCACGCCGAGGACCGTGTCCAGGCCGATCAGGTCGGAGAGGCGCAGCGGGCCCATCGGGTGCGCGCAGCCCTTGACCATGCCGTCGTCGATGTCCTTCGCCGACGCGAGCCCCTGCTCGAGCATCCGGATCGCGGAGAGCAGGTAGGGGATCAGCAGCGCGTTGACGGTGAAGCCCGCACGGTCCGGGGCGTTGATCGGGTCCTTGCCCAGCCGGTCGACGACGAAGGTCCGTGCGCGCTCGGTGACCGTCTCCGCGGTGAGCAGGGACGGGATGATCTCGACGAGCGAGAGCACCGGGACCGGGTTGAAGAAGTGCAGCCCGAGCACGTTCGTCGACCGGGAGCCGACCGCTGCACCGAGCTCGACGATCGGGATCGACGACGTGTTCGACGCGAGGATGGCGTCGGGATCCCGCACGACCTCGGCCAGTCGCCCGACGACGTCGAGCTTGGCCTGCTTCTCCTCGATCACGGCCTCGACGACGAGCTGGCGATCGGCGAGGTCGTCCATCGAGCCCGACGCCCGCAGCCGTCCGAGGGTGGCGTCCGCGTCCTCGGCCGTGAGCTTGCCGCGGCCGACACCGCGTTGGAGCGACGCGCCGATCCGCTCGAGCGCGGCGTCGGCGCGCTCCTGCGAGACCTCGACGATCACGACGTCGCAGCCCGCGCGGGCGGAGACCTCGGCGATCCCCGCGCCCATCTGGCCCCCGCCGACGACGCCGACGAGGTCGATCGGCTCCGGCGTGCTCATCGGATCGTCTCCGCCCGGGGCGCACCGGGCCGCTGCGGCCCGGCCTCCGGCGTGCGGTGGGCGAGCGGCCGGCGACGGCGGTGGGGGCGGGGGAGCAGAACGACCATGGGTCCAGGCTAGACCTCGGGGCGCGTGGCGACCCACCCCCGACCGGGGGAGCTTTCGGCCACGCCGGCCCGGTCGCAGGACGGCCGTGTGGCGGTGTCCCTCCGGTCGGCGACGGCGGGGGTCGGGGGTGTGTTCGGGACCCGTGCGGTCCCTCGGGGCCTCAGGCGGTGCGGCGCAGCAGGTAGGTGTCGAACATCCAGCCCTTGCGCGCCTTGGCCTCCGCGCGCAGGGTCGCGATCTCGGCGCCGACCTCGGCGAGGGGGCCGCTGCGGAGGAGCTCGTCCTCCGTGCCGAGGTACGCCCCCCAGTAGATGTCGATGCCCTCGGCGGGGATGGCGGCGAACGTCGCCCGCGCGTCGAGCATCACGACGACGTCGTCGACGTCCGCGGGCATGCCGTCGGCCAGGAGGCGTGCCGGCGTGATCTGCACCGCACGGCCCACGCGGTTGAGCGGGATGCCGTGCCGGGCGGTGAGGACGTGCACGGAGCTGACGCCGGGGATCACCTCGATCGGCAGGGGCGTGGGGGAGGCGGCGGCGACGCCCTGCACGATGGCCAGCGTGGACTCGTAGAGCGACGGGTCGCCCCAGACGAGGAACGCCCCGGTCTCGTCCTCGCCGAGGCCGTCGGCGATCGCGCGGGACCACGTCGCGGTGCGGGCCGCGCGCCAGGCGTCGACGGCGGCGCGGTGGTCGCCGTCGATCTCGCGGGCCCGCGGCGGATCCGCGAGCTCGACGGTGCGGTAGTCGCCCGCGGTGCGGTGACGGTCGACGACGGTCCGGCGGAGCGCGAGGGGCTCGTCGACCCCCTCCTTCGTGACGACGAACAGCACGTCGAACGCGTCGAGCGCCCGGACGGCCTGGACCGTGACGTGGTCGGGGTCGCCGACGCCGATGCCGATGAGGAGGAGCCGGGGCACGAGGCCGCCCATCGTAGTGCTCCGCCCCAGCCGCTAGCGTCGCCGGCGATGGACCCGACACCGACGGTCGCCCAGGCCAACGCCGACCGCAACGGGCGCCGCGAGCGCGGGCGCCGCGCCCGCTGGGCCCCGGCCCGCGACGCGCTGTGGACCCTGCTGGACCCGCTCGTCCGTCCGGGGGATCGCGTCGCGATCGTCGGCGCGGGCAACGGCGACGACGTCCCGCTGGCCCGGATCGCCGCGCGGGCGGCGACCGTCGCGCTCGTCGACATCGACGCCGCGACGGCCTCTCGCGCCCGGGGCCGCGTCCGGCGGGGACTCCGTCGCCGGATCCGGGTGGTCGAGCACGACGTCACGCTGGGCGCCGCGGACCGCGTCGTGGCGGCCGCCCGACGGGGGCCGTCGTCCGACGCCGCCGCGACCGGGCCCGTGACCCCGGGCGGCACGGCGCCCCCGCTGCCCGGCGGCGCCTACGACCTCGTCGTCGGCGACCTCCTCTACAGCCAGCTGCTCTATCCGGCGATGCTCGACGCGGGCGTGCCGCAGGAGCGTCGCCGGCTGTTCCTCGGCGCCCACGGTCACGAGGTCTCACGCGCGGTCGTCGCCCGGCTGGAGGCCTCCGCCCCGGTCGTCGTCCACCTGCACGACCGTGCGTGCTGGGGCAACGGCTACGCGCAGCCCCACGACCTCGGCGACCTGCTCGACGTGGCCGGGGCCGACCTCCCCGCCGCCCTCGACCTGGCCGCCGGGCTGAAGGGCCCGCGCGAGGCCGATCCGCGGGACGCGCTGCGGGCGCTCGACGTGCCCGTGGCGTCCACGCACCTGTGGGCGTGGCCGTTCGTCCCGGGCGTCGACTACCTCGTCGTCGCGACCGTGACGGGCGGTGCGGTGCCACCCGGCACGTGACCTCGACGGCGGCCCGGCCGGCGGGCCGTCCCGGTCAGTCGCCCGTGACCGGCCTGCGGGCGCCCAGGGCGCCGCTCTCGTACAGCAGCAGCAGCGCGTGGACCGCGTCGGGGGCGAACTGGCCGCCCATCCCGCGCTTCATCTCCTCGATCGCCTCGGGGATCGGCCGCGGGGACCCGTAGGGGCGGGCGACGGTCATGGCGTCCCACGCGTCGGCGACGGCCAGGAGCCGCGCACCCTCGGAGAAGTCCGCCCCCGACACGCCGTCGGGGTAGCCGCGCCCGTCGTGGCGCTCGTGGTGATGGCGGATCCACTGGACCTGCTCGCGGCTCAGGAGGTCGGCGACGATCTCGGCCCCGAGCGCGGCGTGGCTCTTGACCGTCGCGTACTCCTCGTCCGTGAGGTGGCCGGGCTTCAGCAGGATGGTGTCCGGGACGCCGATCTTGCCGACGTCGTGGACGAGGGCCGCGCTGTGGAGCAGCACGATCCGCGACGCGTCCCAGCCGGCGACGCCGGCCAGCTCGCCGGCGAGCTGCGCGACCCGCTCGGAGTGGCGCTGCGTCGACGGGTCCTTCGCGTCGACCGCGCCGGCCAGGGCGCGGATCGCGGCCAGCGTCTTGGCCGACTCCAGGCGGTCGGCGCTGTCGCTGCCGGGCTGCAGGGCGATCAGCTCGGGCGAGTAGCGGACCGCGGTGTTGCGTCCCGCCGCCTTGGCCCAGTACAGCGCGAGGTCGGCGTGGCGGGAGAGCTCCTGCGCGTCGGACGCGTCCTCGAGCGAGCAGATGCCGATCGACGTCGTCAGTCGGCCGATGCCGAGGAACGGGGTGTCGGCGATCAGCGCCCGGGCGCGCTCGGCGGCGTTGATCGCCGCCTTGCCCCCGGTCTCGGGCAGCATCCACGCGAACTCCTCGCCGCCGACCCGGGCGACGACGTCGCTGCCCCGTCGCATCGCCACCAGGCGCGAGGCGAATTCGGCCAGCACGCGGTTGCCCGCCTCGTGGCCGTGGGTGTCGTTGACGAGCTTGAAGTGGTCGAGGTCGAAGACGACGAGGCTGAGCGGACGCCCGTAGCGCCGGCAGCGCCGGACCTCCTCCTCGAGCCGCTCGGAGAACGCGCGCTGGTTGTAGAGACCGGTCAGGTGGTCGGTGAACGCCAGCTGCGAGAGCTGCTCCCGGGCCTGCGCGCCGGTGACCGCCAGGCTCACGAGGTCCGCGAAGCGCGTCAGCCGGTCCAGCTCGCGCTCGTCGACGGGCACCTCGACGTCCCAGCCCACGCTGATGCCGCCCCAGAAGCGCCCGTCGACGGTGATCGGGGCGGCCATCCCGGAGCGCAGCACCGAGCTGCCGGCGACGTCGGGCTCCGGGCGCCGGATCCCCGTGGCGCGACGGCCCTTCAGGACGCTGCCGATGGCGGAGCGCTCGTCGAGCTCGACGAGCTCGCCGACGCCCTCGACCATCACGGTGTCCCGCGTCCACGCCCCGACCAGGCGGTGCTCGTCGTCGGGCTCGAGCCGGACGACCCGGCTGACCGCGGCGGAGAAGACGTGGGCGACGTGCTCGGCGGCGGCGGCGAAGACCGCCCCGGGAGGGGCCTCGCCGGCGACGAGCGTGGCGACGGCCCGCAGCGCCTCCTGCTCGCGCAGGTGCAGCCGCTCCTCCGCCACCGAGAGCCGGAGCGACATCTCGGTCATCGCCATCCCGGCGAGGTCGTGGAGGACCTCCATCTCCTCGGCGGTCCACTCGTGGGCGGCGTTGTCGATGAGGCAGAACGAGCCGACGGTCTCGCCCTCGACGACCAGCGGCACCCCGGCGTAGGCGACGACGTCGAGGTCGCGGATGGCCAGGTTGTCGCTGACCCGGGGGTCCGCCCGCGCGTCGGGGACGAGGAACGGGGAGGAGCGGGCGACGACGTGCTGGCAGAACGAGTGGCTCAGCGGCGTCTCGCGCGCCACGGCGGCGGCCTCCGGCAGACCGACCTGGCTGACGAAGAACTGCCGGTCGTCGTCGACGAGCACGGCGAGGCTGACGGGCGCACCGGTCAGCCGCGTGGCCATGCGCGTCAGCCGGTCGAACGACTCGTCGGGGGCCCCGTCGAGGAGCCCGAGCCGCTGGACCACCTCGAGCCGTGACGGGTCCTGCACCGCCTCGGCCAACGCGCGTCCGTCGGCGGGCGCTGGTTCGATGGATGTCACGGTCGGGGCGCTTCCTTCTCCGCTGCTTCGGGGGACCCGCACGATGGTTCCTGCCGGGACACGGTACCGGCACCGGAGGGGCCTGTGGACCCCTCGTGGTGCCGGGTGCTCAGGTCGCCGAGAAGTACTTGCGGGTGTCGGCGAACGCGCTCTTGAACACGAACGCGTTCAACGGCCCGCCCGGCCTGCCCAGCGGTGTCGGCTCGATGCCCGCCCGCCAGGTGAAGCGGCAGGCGGCGTCGCCGTCGGGCTCGACGACGTAGTCCTCCGCCAGACGACGGAACAGCGGGAGATTGCCGGACGTCGCGTAGAACGACATGCGGCGGCCCTCGTCCCAGTTGAAGAAGTGCTCCTTGATCGAGATCGCTCCCCCGAAGACCTTCGCCTGCCGCGTCGTGCCGACGGCGAACGGCCGGTCGGAGGTCCAGCGGATCGACAGCACCCGGCACCAGTGCAGCGGCCGGTCCGACGAGAGCTCGGCCCAGACCTCGGCCGCGGGCCGGGCGATCCGGAAGGTCTCCTCGAACCGGGCGGGGGCGGTGGTGAAGAAGGCGTCGTCGACGGGCTGCAGCTTCGGCATCGGGCCAGTCTGCCGTGCCGGTGCGCGCGCATGGGATCCGCTGCCGCGACGTCGAGAAGGTTTCTCGAGCAACCGTCGTCGGGATCGGCCCCCCGCGGCGTCCCAGCCCTCGAGCGCCCTCCCACGGGAGGGTGCCGCGCCCGGCTCGCGCCGGGCGGATCGGAGTCCGAGGATCGCGGCCGGCGATCGGGGGATCCCGGCCGTGCTCCCCGGATTCCGCCCCGCGGCGACCGGCCGGCCGGTACGGTCGTCGTTCAACCCTCCCCCAGCGCGACGATCGGCCCGAAGGCGCAGCATGGTCCAGGACGACATCCCAGACGACCCGATGGCCGCGGTCCTCGCCTACGCGGACTGGATGACGGAGGACGTCGCCCAGCGGCTCTACGCCGCCCGGCAGGACCTCGCGGACGCCGCGGATCGTGCACCGGACGACGCCGTCGAGATCGACGCGGTGCGCGACCGCCTGATGGACATCGTGCGCAGTCTGCACGAGATCGCCGGGGTCCTCCGGGGCAGCGCCGGCGGCGGGCTCCCGGTCGCCCGGATCGAGGAGCTCGCCGGCCGGGTCGAGCGCCACTGCCTGGACGCCGAGACCCTGATGGCCCGCGGCCTGTCGCTCATCGACCGGCAGTGCGAGGTCGTCCGGGCGCTGCCGGTCCGCCGTGCGGTGCGCGGCGACGGCCCGTTCGCCCGGCCCGGCGGCGCCGAGTCGTCCCCGATCCGCCGCTCGACCGCGGGCTGACCCTCGGGGGCGGACACCGCCGGGACCGGCCTGGCGCGGCCCCTCCGCGGTCGGCGCCTCCCGGGGTCAGTCGCCGCCGGACCCACCCGAGCAGGGCACCTGCTTGGCCGACTGCCCGTACCAGCTGCGCATCACGCCGCAGACGATCGGGCCCGCCGCCTCCGCGCCGAAGCCCCCGTCCTCGACGGTGGCCACGACGACGATCGGACGCTCCGGGTCCTCGACCATGCCCACGAACCAGCTCTGGTCGCACTCCGTGCCGGTCGACTTGTCGCAGCGCTCGGCGGTGCCGGTCTTGCCCAGGACGCGGTAGCGCCCCTGGTCCCAGCCGCGGAAGACGCCCGTCCCGGTACCGCCCGGTGCCGAGACCGCGCCGTGCAGCCCCTGCTCGATGGCGGACTTGTAGGACGCCGGGAACCGGACCCGGCGCGAGGTCGGCGTCTCGAACCGCTCCTTCAGCACGCCGGTGGGCGACTCGACCTGCTTGCCGAGGTGCGGCGTGGGGAAGTGCAGGTCGTCGCGGACCGCGCCGTCGCGGTCGTACAGGCCGGAGTAGGCCGTCGCGAGCTGCAGCGGCGTCATCTGCAGGTCGCCCTGGCCGACGGAGAGGTTGACGTTGTCGCCCTGCCGGTAGGGGGTGCCGAGCTCGGCCACCAGACCGCAGTTGTCGATCTTGCGCTGCTTGCGGCACGCCTTCTCCTCGACGTCCCGGCTGCGGCGCCAGGCGGCGTCCGGGATCGTGCCCGACGCCTCGCCCGGCAGGTCGACGCCCGTGCGGCGGTCGAACCCGTAGAGCCGCGCCCAGCGCTGCAGCGGGGAGCCCTGGCGGGGGTAGAGGTCCCAGCCCAGCTGGTAGAAGAACGTGTCCGACGAGACCGTCAGGGCGTCCGTGACGTTCTGGTTGCCGTGCTCGGCGTTGCCGGCGTTGCAGAAGCGCGACTGGGTGCCGAAGCTCAGGCACTGCCCCGCGCCCTGCGTGGAGCTCGTCGAGATCTGCCCGCTCATCAGGCCGGCCGAGGCGGTGACGATCTTGAACGTCGAGCCGGCGGGGTACGTCGCCGAGATCGCGCGGTTGAACAGCGGCTCGCCGTTCTTCTGGCTCGTGAGCCGGCGGAGCCGGTTGGCGCTGATGCGGTTGAAGACCCCGGGGTCGACCGACGGGTACGACGCCATCGCGAGGATCTCGCCGTTGCGCGGGTCCATCGCGACGACCGCGCCGCCGGCCCTGCGTCCGGTCTTGACGTCGATGCGCTGCCCGATCTGGCCCTGCAGGCCGCGCTGGGCGACGCGGGTCAGGCGCTCGTCGAGGGTCAGGCGCAGGCGGTCGCCGGTCTTCGGCTGGACCTCCGTGACCCGCCCCGTCGGCTGGTTGGCGGCGTTGACCTCGATCCGGCGCTCCCCGTCCCGCCCGCGCAGGAACGAGTCGTACTCGTACTCCAGGCCGCTCTGGCCGATCCGCTGCCCCTGGACCAGGCCCCGGTACTTCGGATCCTTCAGCTGCTCGTCGCCGATCTCGCCGACCTGCCCGAAGATCTGGGCGGCGAGGGCGCCGTCCGGGAACTGCCGGAAGTACTCCTTCGTCACGGTGATCCCGGGGTAGCGCCGCGGGTTCTCGAGGATGTAGTTGCGGACCGCGGGGGAGACGTCCTTCGTGTTCAGCGCGACGCCCGCGTAGGACACCTGGACGACGCCGGAGACGACGCGCTCGTACAGCCGGGCGGTGGAGACGTCCAGCAGCCGGCCGACGTTGCGCAGCGTGGTGCGCAGGGCGGGGGTGGCGTCGCGGGAGACCTTCAGGTCGGGGACCCGGTCCTTCCGCAGCCGCGCGGTCGCCCGGGAGGTGGCCCGCGCTTGACGCCGCTGGCGGGCGGCGGGCGACAGCAGCCTGATCCGCCGCTCGTCCCGGGCGCTCGACGGAGCGAGCAGCCGCTCGGTCAGGCGGTCGACGGCCAGGTCGTGGCGCCCGCGCCGCTGGCCCCAGCCGTTGATCGTGCGCACGTCGATCTGCGAGATCGCGTCGCCCTGCAGCGTCACGACGGTCGAGAGCTTGTTGTCGACGAAGGTCCCCGCCCCGTCCTGGCCGTTGCGGTCGACGATGGTGCCGCGCGGAGCGGCGATGCGGACGACGCGGGCCCGGTTCTCGTTCGCCTGCTGCGTGTACTGGTCGCCCTGGAGCACCTGCAGGAACCACAGACGCAGGAAGAGGACCGCGAAGATCCCGAACGCGATGATGCCGAAGGCCGCGATCCGGAGCGCGAGCTCCGGCGTCGAGGTCCGGCGGTCGTGGGCGCTCAAGACGACGACCGCCGCGCCGGGACGGGTCGGCCGCCCGCGGCGAGCGGCGGCAGGGAGGATCCACGCACGGCGCAAGGGTACGCCGAAGCGACGCGGGTCCGCGCAACCCCCGCTGCGGGGTCCCTCCGGGCGCCCGGGTCGGACGGACGTCCAGGGCGCCGGACATCCGCGGTCACAGAATCGGGACCCCGTGCGAACAACCGGTGATGCTCGACTCGCACGCACCTCTCGACGCCGTCCGCGCCCCGTCAGACCCCTTCCTGCCGCTGCAGGGCCGATCGGCCCTGGAGGCCCTGCGGTTCGACGCGGGCGTCATCCATCACGAGCTCCGGCGCATCGCGGACGACGCCGCTGCGGGCGGGACCCCGGAGATCGACGAGCTCGATCGCGTCGCGACCGCCGTCCGCACGCTGCACCTGCGGATCCTCGAGATCACCCGCGACGACGCCTCGGCCTCGTTCGAGGACGTCGTCGCCGCGCGACGCAGCATCCACCGCTCGCTCGCGATCGTCCAGGAGGTCGCCGACGAGGTCCTCGCCGGCTGACGACCTCGCCCGGGGCATCCGCCCCGCCGCACCCGGTCCCGTCCTGTCCTGTCCTGTCCCGTCCTGTCCCCGCATCAGTCCTGTCCCGTCCTGCGTCGCCCCCCCGCATCAGCCCCGTCCCGTCCCGTCCTGCGTCGTCCCCCCGCACCGCGCCCCGTGAACCCCCGCCCCGTCCCTCGCCGTCCCCGTCCCCATCGCACCTGGTCCCGTCGCCTCCTGCGGCGGCCCCCCGCCGCGCATCCGGTCGTCCCGCGTCCGTCCCGTCCCGCGGCCTTCGGCGACGGGGCGGTGGCACGGTCGCGCCCGTGGCGCACGGCGCGGACCGCGGCCCATCGCAGTCCCGTCCGGGACGTCCCGGCCTAGGTCGACCCCGATCGGCATAGGATCGGCCGATGCGGGCGGACCCGGTCAGCGGACACGACCGGGACCCGCGGGCGGCGGCCGACGCCGCCGTCCGCGCCCTGGCCGTCGAGTGGCTCGCCCGGCTCGACCGCCTGGCCGACGGCATGTTCGATCACCTGCAGGCCCGGATCCCGGTGCTCGACGCCCACGCCGAGCTACGGGGCCTGACCCGGGCGTCCTGCAGCTCGAACGTGGAGACGATCCTCTCCATGCTGGGCAACGGGATCCCGTCGTCGGCGACGGTCGCGCCGGTGACCGCGCTGGAGCACGCCCGGGCGATGGCGACCGTCGGCGCCGAGGTCGACGACACGTTGCGCTTCTACCGGCTCGGTCACGGCTGGTTCCTCGACCACTGGACCCGGGCGCTCGACGAGCGGGTGGAGGACCGCGAGGCCCTGCTCGCCGCGCTGGGCGGCAGCGCCGCGTTCGCGCTGGAGTACATCGACGTCGTGTCGACCCGCGTCAGCGCGGAGCACCTCGCCGAGCGCGAGCGCCGCCAGCGCCGTGCGGTCGTCCTGCGCGGGGACCTGGTGCGGGCACTGATGGACGGCGAGGCCGTCGACGTCGCCGCGGCCGAGCGCGGCCTCGGCCACCGCTTCGCCGGGCCGCAGACCGCGTTCGTCTGCTGGAGCACCCGCGAGGGACCCGAGCTCGAGCGCGTCGCCGCGGCGGTCGCCGAGGCCCTCGGGCCGGGGCGTCCGCTGCTGGTCCTCGAGAGCCCGCGCGTCCTCGGCGGGTGGGTCGCCGCCGACGGGACGTTCGAGCAGGACGCCCTGGACGCCGCGGTCCGCGATGCGGGCCCGCACGTCGCCGTGGCGGTGGGGGCGTCGCACCCGGGCCTCGACGGGTTCGTCCGCAGCCGTCGCGAGGCGGACCGCGCCCGGCGCGTGGCCGGCGTCCTGGGGGACCGCCGGGCCGTCGTCGGGTTCGCGGACGTCGCGCTGCTGGACCTGCTCACGGCCGACCTGTCGGGTGCCCGGGCGTTCGTGCGCGACGAGCTGGGCGACCTGGCCCGGGACGACGAGGCGACCGCGGCGGTCCGCCGCACCGTGCTCGCCGTGGTCGCGCCGCGCGGCGGGGCGATGGCCGCCGCACGGGAGCTGGACCTGCACCGCAACACCGTGCTGCAGCGCATCCACCGGGCCGAGACGCTGCGCGGCGCGTCGATCGAGGAGCGCCCGCGGGAGCTGTTCCTGGCGCTGACCCTCGCCTGCGGTCTGGACCCCGCGGCCCTCCGTGACCCGGCCGTCGACGGCGACGGCCCGGCGGCCGGTGTGCAGTCTGCACATCGGCGCGTGCCGGACGCCCATTGATCGCCGTCCGCGCCGGGCCTACGGTCGAGGCACACGAGGTCCGAGGAGAACCCCGCGCATGTCCGCACCGTCGCTGCCCCAGTCGCCCGTCACCGTCCGCACCATCCCCGACCCGGCCGAGCCCGTCCCGCGGGTCTCGCTCCCGCTGCTCGGCCTGCTCGTCTCGGGCATCGGCGTGTGGGTCCTGTCGACGGTCGCCTACCTGGCCGGCACGACGCCGTGGTGGGTGACGATCCCGGTCAACGCGGTCTGCTCCTACCTGCTGTTCACCGTCGCCCACGACGCCGGGCACTCCTCCGCGTCGAACGAGCCGCGGCTGAACCGCTGGATGGGCCGCCTGGCGGTGCCGTTCTTCGCCCCGCACGCGAGCTTCCCGACCTGGCGCTTCATCCACATGCAGCACCACCGCTTCACCAACCACCAGGACGGCACCGACCCGGACCACTGGGCGATCCACGGGCCCCGCTGGCAGCTGCCGCTGCGCTGGATGACGATCGACCTCTACTACATGGCCTTCTACCTGCCCCACCTGCGAAAGCGGCCGCGCTCGGAGCAGGTCGAGCAGCTCGGGACGCTGGCCGTGCTCGTCGCCCTGATCGCGACGCTCGTCGCGACGGGCCACGTCGTCGAGCTGCTCGTCGTGCTGCTGATCCCGTGCCGGCTGAGCGTGCTGTTCCTCGGCTGGGCGTTCGACTACCTCCCGCACAACGGCCTGCGCGACACGCCCAAGCAGGACCGGCTGAAGGCCACCCGCAACCGCGTCGGCGGCGAGCGCTGGCTGTCCCCGGCGATGCTGTTCCAGAACTACCACCTGGTCCACCACCTGCACCCGCGCGTGCCCTTCCACCGCTACGTGGCGGTCTGGCGCAAGAACGAGGAGCAGTACCTCGAGGGCGACCCCGCGCTCTCGACCGTCGGCGGACGCGCGATCACGACGGACGAGTACCGGCGCCTGCGCGAGATGGCCGACCACCACGACCACGAGCACGCCCACTGAGCCCCGCAGCCGGGGTCAGTCGGCCGGACCGTCCGGACCGAACCGGCGGGTCCGGATGACGGGCTCGCCCGCGGCGTCGGAGGCGTCGAGGTCGACCTCGGCCACGATCGCGACGTCGCGGTTGTCGTCCGGGTCCAGCACGATCTGACGGACGATCCAGCGGCGGCCCTCCTCGCCGGGCGGATCGCGGTCGATCAGGAGCAGCTCCGGCGAGCGGGCCGCCGGCCCCGCGTTCAGCTCGTCGTAGAGCTCCCAGTACGCGCTCAGGGCGTCGCGCCAGGCGTGCGCGCGCATCGTGATCCGGCCGGGCGGGTCGGTGAGCGCCGCGGCGGCGGCGTCGAGCTGCGCGAGCTCGTCCGCGAAGCCGCGTGAGGCGAGCCGGACCTTCTGGAACATCGCGTTGCGAACCATCACCGTGAAGTTCTTCGTGTTCGCGGTGATCGGCCGGGCCGGGGGCGGCGGCGCACCGGCGGCCATGTCGGCGGCGACGCGGGCGACGGCCTCGGGGTCGGTCAGCGCCTCCCACTCGTCCAGCAGGCTCGAGTCCGTCTGGCGGACGGTCTCGCCGAGCCACTCGATGATCGCCTCGAGCTCGGGCGTCTTGACGTCCTCCGGCACCGTCTGGCGCAGGGCCCGGTAGGCCGAGCTGAGGTACCGCAGCAGCAGGCCCTCGGAGCGCATGACCCCGTAGTGGGAGACCGTCTCGGTGAACGTGCGACCCCACTCGTGCATGTCGCGCACGACGGACTTCGGGGAGAGGTCGCTCTCGCGCACCCACGGGTGCGTCTCGCGGAAGTTCCGCAGCGCGTCGAGCAGCTCGTCGCCCAGGGGCTTGGGGTAGCTGACCTGCTCCAGCAGCTCCATCCGCTCGTCGTACTCGATGCCCTGGGCCTTCATCTCGGCGATCGCCTCGCCGCGCTCCTTCTTGGCCTGCGCCATGAGGACCGGGAACGGGTCGTCGAGGATCGACTCGACGACCGACAGCACGTCGAGCGTGTAGGTCTCCGACTCGCGGTTCAGCAGCTCGAAGGCCTGGAGCGCGAACGACGCCAGCGGCTGGTTCAGCGCGAAGTCGTCCTGCAGGTGCTCGGCGAGCTGCAGCCGGCGGCCCTGCTCGTCGGGTTCGTCCATCCACTGCAGGACGCCCGAGGCGATCAGCTCGTCGCCGAGCGACTGCGCCTGCTCGTACAGGCGGTCGCGTCCGCGCTCGTCCTCGTGGTTCTCGCGCATCAGCGCGGTCATCGCGTCGACCGGGTCGGTCGGCTGGTGGACGACGTTCAGGAGCATCGCGTGGTCCACGCGCATCTTCGACACGAGCGCCTCCGGCGTGGCGCCCTTCAGCCGCTCGAACGTCTCCTCCGTCCACTGGACCGCGCCGTCCTGCGGCTTCTTCGTCTGCACCTTGCGGCGCTTCTTCGGGTCGTCGCCCGCCTTCTGCAGCGCGCGCTGGCGCTCGATCACGTGCTCCGGAGCCTGCGCGACGACGAAGCCCTCCGTGTCGAATCCCGCGCGTCCGGCGCGTCCGGCGATCTGGTGGAACTCGCGGGCCTTCAGCAGCCGGTGCTTCGTGCCGTCGTACTTCGCCAGGGCGGTGAAGACGACGGTGCGGATCGGCACGTTGAT
Organism: Patulibacter sp.; assembly: GCF_030655195.1. Classification (GTDB taxonomy): domain Bacteria; phylum Actinomycetota; class Thermoleophilia; order Solirubrobacterales; family Solirubrobacteraceae; genus Patulibacter. The sequence continues at coordinate 27,883 of NZ_JAURWA010000153.1, forward strand.
GCCGACGCCCAGGGTGTCGGTCCCGCAGATCACCTTGAGCAGGCCGGTCTGCGCCAGCTGCTCGACCAGCCGCCGGTAGCGGGGGAGCATGCCGGCGTGGTGGACGCCGATGCCGGAGCGCACGAGCTTCGAGAGCGTCTTGCCGAAGCCCGCGGTGAAGCGGAACGCCCCGATCACCTCGGCGATCTGCCGGCGTTCCTCCTTCGTGCAGAGGTTGGCGGAGAGCAGCGATTGCGCCCGCTCCATCGCCGAGGCCTGCGTGAAGTGCACGACGTAGATCGGCGCCTTGTCCGCCTTCACGAGGTCCTCGAGCAGCTCGTGCAGCGGGTCGATCGACCAGGAGAACGTGAGCGGGACGGGGCGCTCGGCCTCGTCGACGAGGACGGTCTCCCGGCCCGTGCGCTCCGTCAGGTCCTCGGCGATCCGCGAGACGTCGCCGAGCGTGGCGGACATCAGGAGGAACTGGGCCTGGGGGAGGAGCAGGAGCGGCGTCTGCCACGCCCAGCCGCGCTGCCCGTCGGCGTAGTAGTGGAACTCGTCCATCACGACCTGGCCGACGTCGGCCTTCGACCCCTGCCGCAGTGCGATGTTCGCGAGGATCTCGGCCGTGCAGCAGATGATCGGCGCGTCGTCGTTGACCGCGGCGTCACCGGTCAGCATGCCGACGTTGGACGCGCCGAAGATCTCGCAGAGCGCGAAGAACTTCTCCGACACCAGCGCCTTGATCGGCGCGGTGTAGAACGTCACCCGGTTCTCGGCCAGCGCGGCGAAGTGCGCCGCGATCGCGACCATCGACTTGCCCGACCCCGTCGGCGTCGCCAGGACGACGTTGTTGCCGGAGAAGAGCTCGATCGCGGCCTCCTCCTGGTGCGGGTAGAGGTTCAGGCCCTCGTGCGCCGCCCAGTCGGTGAACGCCTCGTACAGCGCGTCGGCATCGGGGTCCTTGGGCAGGGCGTCGACGAGCGTCATGCGGTGCCGTCTGACGCTACCGGGCCGGCGCCCGGCGCCACGGTTCGTGGCGGCCGGCGCCGGCGGCGCGGGGACGTCCGGCCGGCGGGGCGG
>NZ_JAURWA010000157.1 GCF_030655195.1 Patulibacter sp.
TCCCGCGGCCGCGTCGAGGGCGCCGGGTCGCGCGCCGCAGACGACGAGCTCCTCGCCGTCCCGGCGCGCCGCGCGCCACGCGGCGAGGACGCGGTCCAGGCCCTTCTTCGCCGGGTCCGAGGCGTAGGCGACCGCGGCCACGTCGCGCTGCTCCCAGGCGACGGGGGCGGGCCCCAGCGCGACCGGCGGCGGTACGACGACGGATGCCGGGCGGGGCCGCGGGACCTCGTCCAGGGCCTCGGCGGACTGTGGCACCAGCAGCGGGCACCGACGCAGGAGCAGGCGCTCGCGGGGCCGCTGCCAGACCCCGTGGCGGCCGGGGCGGTTGGCGGCCATCGCGGCGTCCAGGCGGATCGCGCCCGGGCGCGGCCACAGGAGCGCGGCCCCGACGCTGCCGTAGACGACGGCCCGCGGCCGGTGGTCGGCCAGGCCCCGCTCGGCGGCCCGGCGGGCGGCGAGCGCCCACGTCAGGTCGGTCAGGGCCAGCGTCCGGACCGCGCGGGGGGCCCTCGCGCGGGCGACCACGACCCGTGCGCCGGCGCGCTCCATCGCCCCGGCGAGCTCGTCGTCGACCTGCCGCAGCCCGGGGGTCGACCCGAGCGAGACGAGGAGGACGTCCGCGGGAAGCCCGGCCGCCATCAGGCGCTGGCGGAGTGGCGCTTGTGCTCGGGGCGGTCGCGCCGCAGGCCCGGGGTGCGCAGGAGCTTCAGGGGCGACACGGGGCCGGTCCGCTCGACGAGGAACTCGACGCCGTCGCGCTCCTCGATCGCCTTGACCGCGTGCTCCTGCTTGCGCCACCCGAGCGCCCAGATCAGCAGGAACCCGGTGGCCACGCCCGCGACCTGGGGGAGCCAGATCGCCGCGACGCCCGAGACGATCGTCACCGCGAAGAGCGGCCACAGCCGGTTGATCAGCGTCAGGACCGGGCGCGGCTCGGGCAGCTGCTCGGCGGCGCGCGCCTCGGCGAGGACCCGGGCGATCTGCGGGTTCGTGTCGTTCATCCGGCCCGCGTTGATCCCGAGGATGCTGGCGACGATCCACCAGAGCGCGGAGATCACGGCGGGCATCGGGTCGCTGTTGACCTGGGCGTGCGAGACGACGATCAGGCCCAGCAGGGTCGCGGACGCGCCCGAGAGCAGGACCGTGGCGTGGAGGAGCTGCCGGAAGGTCACGGGCGCGCGAGCTCCTGCAGCAGCGAGCGGACGCCGTCGGTGCCCTCGACGGAGGCGTCGGCCGCTTCCGCGACCGCGGGTGGGGAGTCGGGGTCGACGGCGGCGACGCAGACCACGTGGGTCAGCTCACCCGCGGACCGCAGGGCCCGGAGGCCCTCGAACGCGTCGACGTCGGTCCGGTCGTCGCCGGCGTAGAGCGCCGCGTCGGCGTCGCGTCCCTCGAGCACCCAGCGCACGGCGGCGCCCTTGTCGAACGGCACGGGCGGGCGCAGCTCGAGCACCATCCGACCGCGGTGCAGGACGAGGCCGTCGGCCTCGGCCAGACGTCCGACCTCCTCCGCCGCGACCTCGGCGGCCGGCTCGTCGGCGGCCCCGCGCCAGTGGATCGCCTGGATCGGACCCTTGTCCTCCAGGCGCAGGTCGGCCGCACCGGCCCCGGACGCCGCGGCGAGCAGCCGGTCGGCGGTCTCCCGGACGCGCGGCTCCCACTCCGCGATCCCCGGGCGCACCTCGGCCTCGTCGGCACCGCTGCGGAGGATCTCCGTCCCGTGGTTGCCGACGTACTCCAGGCCGTCGACGCCGACGATCGCCCGCGCCTCGACCGTCCGCCGACCGGTGATGCAGGCCACGAGGCCGAACCGCGAGGCCAGGTCGGCGACGACGGCCCGGGTCGCCTCGGGCACGGCGACGTCGGAGGCCCGGGTGGTGATGGGCGCCAGGGTGCCGTCGACGTCCAGGAGGACGGCGGTCCGACCCGGGGTGGCGCGCAGGGGAGCGAGGAGGTCGCCGAGGCGATCGTCGATCACGTCCTGCAGTCTCGCGCATCGCCCGCGGGGTGTCCCCCACCGGGTGCGGACGCCGGGTGCCGGGCGGCGCGGGGAGGCCACGGGACCTTCTCTAGCATCCGCCCGATGGACCGCCGCCGGACCGCCAAGATCGCCGGCATCGGCACGGTGGCGGGCCTCTTCAGCGGCCTCTTCGGGGTCGGCGGCGGCGTCGTCATGGTGCCGCTGCTGCTCCTGCTGCTGGGGATGGACGAGCGCCGCGCGACGAGCACGTCGTTGGGGGCGATCGTGATCATCGCGACCGCCGCCACGCTCACCCAGGGCGCCTACGGCACCGTCCACCTGACCGAGGGCCTGCTCGTCGGGGTCCCCGCCCTGGCCGGCGTGGTCGCGGGCACGGCGCTGCAGCAGCGCCTGCCCGCCAAGCGGGTGTCGCTGATCTTCGCGGTGCTCCTGATCGGCGTGGCGGCGTCGATGGTGCTCTCGACCGGCGACGCCGACGGCGGGGGCGCGGACCTCGACGCGACCCGGGTCGCCCTGGCGGCGGTCTTCGGCTTCGCGGCCGGTGTCGTCTCGGGGCTCCTGGGCGTCGGCGGCGGCACGCTCTTCGTGCCCGGCCTGATCTACGTCCTGGGCCTGGGCCACGTCGAGGCGGAGGCCACGTCGCTCCTGGCGATGGTCCCGATGTCGCTCCTGGGTGCCTGGCGCCAGCACCGCTACGGCAACCTCGAGGTCCGCACCTCGGTGACGATGGGCGTCCTCGCGATCCCCGGTGCCCTCCTGGGCGTCGTCCTCGCCAACGCCCTCCCGGTCCGGGTCCTCGAGGTCGGCTTCGCGCTGCTCCTGCTCTACGTGGCCCAGCGGCTGGCGCGGCGGGGGCTGGCGAAGGAGGTGGCGCCGGCCTAACCGTTCCCCAGCCCGTGCTCCAGGGCCTCCTTGATCGTCGCGTCCAGCGCGTTGATGCGGTGCAGCGTCGCGGCCTCGGCGGAGCGGAAGCGGCCGCCGGCGCGCTCCGGACCGTGGTGGGTGAGCACGCAGTGGGCCAGGTGCATCCAGCGGGTCTCGTCGAGGCCGGCGCGGCGGGCGGGCTCGGACATGATCCGCAGGCCCAGCTCGACGTGGCCGAGCATCTCGCCCTGCTCCGTCCGGCCGATCTCGGCCGCGTAGGTGAACTCGCGGGTGCGTCCCAGGTCGTGGACGATGCAGGCCGTCAGCAGCAGATCGCGGTTGAGGCCGGGGTGGTGGACGCACGCCTCCTGGGCGAGCGCGCCGACGGCGACGGTGTGCTCGAGCAGACCGCCGAGGTAGCTGTGGTGCCCGCCGATCGTGCACGGCGCCAGGCGCCAGCGCCGGCGGAGCGCCTCGTCGCCCAGCAGCTGCTGCAGCAGCCCGGCGAACCCCGTGTCGCCGACCTCACCGGCGAGGCCCTCGAGGAACCCGTCGAGCTCGTCGAGGTCCCGGTAGGCCGTGGGCAGGAACTGCGTCGGGTCGACCTGCGCGGGATCGAGGCGGCGGACCGCGGTCAGCTCGGCGACGAGCTCCTCCCGGTAGCGGTCGACGGTGCCGGCGACCTGGACGACGTCGCCGCGCTGGAACGCCGCGTCGAGCCGGTCGACGTCCTTGAACACGCGCGCGGGGATCGTGCCGGTGCGGTCGCGCAGGTCGAGCGAGAGGTAGGCGCCGGAGCGGCCCTGGGAACGGTCCTTGCGGATGCACGCGTAGGCGCCGGCGATGCGATCGCCCGGGCCCAGCGCGGCGATGGTGGCGGTGGCCGTCGCCCGAGCCGGGACGGGCACGTCGATCCGGCGCTCGTCGCGCGTCGCGGGCTCCCCGGGACCCTCGTGCTCCGTGCCCGCGGCGGGTGCGTCCGCGGGGTCGCGGTCCTCGACCGCGGGGCGGTCGGCGGCGGGCGCCACCTCCTCGACGGCTCCCTGTGGACGATGGTCCGAGCCCTCGGGGGGCTGCGGGCTGGACGGTCCGTCGGGTGCCACGCCAAGCATCTTGTACCGTCAACCGGATGATTCCCCTTCGTTGGGACGACCGCCCGGTCGGGTTGCGCGACCCGGCCCTGGTGTGCGCGTTCACCGGCTGGACCGATGCAGGGGACTCCGCCAGCTCGGCGGTCGGCGTGATCTCGCGCCGGCTCGGGGCCCAGCGCTGCGCCACGGTCGATCCGGAGCTGCTCTACACGATGCAGTCCTACCGGCCGCACATCACCGTCCGCGACGGTGTCGCCTCCGACGTCGACTGGCCCACGGTCGAGCTCCGGGCCGCCGTCGTGCCGACCGCGCGCCGCGACCTGATCCTCGTCACGGGCCCCGAGCCGGCGATGCGCTGGCAGTCGCTCAGCGAGACCCTGATCGAGACCGCCCGCAGCCTCGGCGCGACGTTCGTCGTCACCCTCGGCGGGCTGCTCTCCGACGTGCCGCACACCCGCCCGGTGCCGATCACGGGGATCGCCACCGATCCCGACCTGATCGCCCCGCTCGGCGCGATGCTGCCCGACTACGAGGGCCCGACCGGCCTGACGGGCGTCGTCCACTTCGAGGCCCAGAAGCAGGGCCTGCAGGCCGTCACGCTGCTCGCGCACGTGCCGCACTACGTCGCCGGCGTCCCCAGCCCGAAGGCGACCCTCGCCCTGGTCGAGGCCGTCGAGGCCCTCACCGAGGTGCCCGTCCCGACCGCCCGCCTGCGCGCCGCGTCGGAGCGGTACGAGCAGCAGGTGACCGAGGCCGTCGAGCGCGACCCCGAGCGCCGCGAGCTCCTGGAGCGCCTGGAGCAGATGGCCGACCTGCGCGACGTCATCGGCGACGAGGACTCCGACGAGGACCTCGCCGAGGCCGCCGAGGCGCAGATCCAGCTGAACCTGGGGGAGCTGCCCACCGGCGACGTCATCGCCGACGAGTTCCTCGAGTTCCTCCGCGAGCAGGACCACGAGGACGACGACGCGGACGAGGACGAGGACCGCCCGCAGGCCTGACGGCCGCCCGCACCGCGGGCGGATGCCTGGGGACGCCAGGCGCCGCCCGCTAGGTCTCGGCTGCAGGGCAGGTCAGCTGGTAGTCGCACATCGCGCAGGTCTCGTACGACGGGGTCGGCTCGAAGTCCTGGGCGAGGATCGCGTCGCCGATCCGCTCGACGGTCGACGTGATCTTGGCCCGCTCGCCGCCCTCGGCCTCGAGCGGGGTCTTCACGTCGTCGAGGATGTAGTGGTAGCTCTGGCGGGGTGCCTCGAGGCCCCAGGCGTCGACCGCGGCGACGGCGTACAGCTGCAGCTGGACGTCGTCGCGCAGCTGCTCCGGCGTGCGCGGGCGGCCCGTCTTGTAGTCGACGAGCTCGTACGCGCCGTCGGGGTGGCGGTCCACGCGGTCGACCCGGCCGCGGAGCGTGTGGTCGCCCAGGCGGAACTCGAAGCCGCGCTCGAGCCAGACCGTCTCGGAGTCCTCCGCGGTCGTCCGCGCGTGGTACCGGGCCATCGAGTCCTGCGCGCGGGACCACAGGCGCGCCTCGTCGGCCGAGCCCTGCAGCCCCGAGCGCCGCCAGCTCGCCGTCAGCAGCTCCTGCAGCTCGGCCAGCTCGGTGCCCCCGCGGCCGTGCCAGCGCTCGAGCACCTGGTGGACGACGATGCCGAACCGCTGCGCCACCGTCGGCTGCTGGGGGATCCGCAGGACCCGGTTGAACTTGTAGCGCAGGGGACAGGACCCGTAGACGAACAGGTCGCCGGCCGACATCACCACCCCGTCGTCGCGCAGCGGCAGGAACGGCTCGAGCGACGGCTCGCCGCGACCGGCGGCACGGCGCTCCGCGGTCTGGCCCGCGGCGGCGAGGATGTCCTCGTCCAGCGACGAGGAGAGCAGGATCTCCTTCTGCTGCGCGGTGGCCGCCTGGCGGATCGCCCCGTCGACGGCCGGCATCGCCGCGGCGACCTCCTGGCCCTCCGGCCGGTTGATCAGCGCCGCGACCTTCATCAGCTCGAGGTACCGGGTGACGCCGTGGGCGACGTCGAGGTCGGTGTCCATCCGCAGGTCGCCCAGGCGCGCGCCGATCGTCGCGACGTCGCGCAGCAGGTCGTCGCGGAGCGTCCGGAACGTCGCGTGCAGGGTGTCGTCGGGGCCGAACAGCCGCTCGTCGAGCTCCTCCCACTCGCCGTCCACCGCGCGCCGCGCGTCCTCCACCATCGACGACGGCTCACGGGCGGCCCCGCTCGTCGCGCGCTCGGGGTAGGCCAGGACGACGCCCTCGCGGGCGCGCGTCATCGCGACGTGCAGCGCGCGGCGGGCCTCGTCGATCGCGATCGCCCGCGACGGGTCCGCGACGTCGGCCGCCCCGCTCCGCCCGTCGCCCGCATCCAGCAGCCGCCCGCCGACCCGGTCGTCGCCGAGCAGCTCGTCGGGCAGCGGGTCGACCAGGCGCCGGCCGGCGGCCGCGCCGATCGCACCGAGCCGGGAGGACTGCAGGCCCAGGACGAAGACGTGGTCGAGCTCGAGCTCGGCGGCGGCCTCCAGCGGGAGCACGCGCACCGCGCCCGTGCGGGACGTCCGGCCGCCCGCATCGGGCTCGTCACCCGGCGGGTCGCCGTCCATCCCCGCGGCGAACGGCACGGCCTCGACCTTGCCGTCCGGGTCGCCGCCGGCCTCGGCCAGCAGGATCAGCCAGCGGGCGAAGTCGCGCGCGGTGGACTGCGGGGCGATCCGCACGTGGCGCTCCGCGAGCTGGCCGACGCGCGCGAGGTCGCGCAGCCGCTCGACGACGTCGCCGTTGTCGCCGAAGAGCTGCTGCCGGCGCAGGCCCAGGTGCTCGACGAGCCGGTGGACGAACTGGTCCGGTGGCGTGACGTCGAGGGCGCGCGTGGCGCTGCGGTAGAGGCGCAGGAACGCGGCGACGCGGTCGCGGGCCTCGGGCGCCATCTGCGGCGACTCCATCGACGCGGCGAGCGCGCCGACGAGGTCCATCCGCCGGCGGCGGGCCAGCTGCATGCAGCGCGCGAGGTCGGCGGGCCGCAGGTCGATCGGCGGACGGGCGAGCGCGCGGGAGACCGCCGGCGCGTCGGACGGGTCGACGAGCAGCCGCAGCCACGCGAGCACGTCGCGGACCTCGACGCGCTCGAGGAACGCCCCGGCGCCGCCCAGGCGCGTCGGCACCGCGAGCTCCTCGAGCGCCGCGACGACCGGCCCGGCCTCCCGTCGCACGGAGGGGACGAGCACCGCGATCCGGTCGGGTCGCGCACCGTCGCGCAGCAGCCGCTCGACCTCGCCGGCCACCGCCTGCGCCTGCGCCCGCTCCGAGGTCGCGCGCCAGAACCGCACGCTGCCGCCCGACGGGGCGTGCCAGGCGTGCGGCAGCCGGTCGGCGGCGGGCTCGACGACGGCCTCGGCGGCGCGCAGGACCCGGGCCGGGCTGCGCCACGAGCGCTCGAGCGCGACGGTCCCGAGGTCCGGGTAGGTCGCCACGAGGTCGCGCAGGTTCTTCGGCGCCGCGGCCCGGACGCGGCGGGTGGCCTGGTCGTCGTCGCCGGCGGCGGTCAGCGTCGTGCCGCAGCGGACCAGGGCGTGCAGCAGCCGCATCGCCGCCGTCGGCAGGTCCTGGATGTCGTCGACCAGGAGCGCCGCGAACGCACCGCCCACCCGTTCGCGGACCCGGTCTCCTCGCGGCGTCGGGTCCTCGAGCAGCCGGACGAGGTGCAGCAGCAGGTCGCCGTGGTCGATCAGCCCGCGCTCGCGCAGGACCCGGTCGTGCAGGCGCATCAGCTGCGCGAACTCGCGCTCGCGCGGCGCACGCGGGTCGACGTCCGCCAGACCGCCCGCCCAGCGCCCGAGCTCCTCGGCGTCGACGAGCGACTCCTTCAACCGGTCGATGCGCGCCACGGCGCTCGCGAGCAGCCCGATGTGGCCGCGGCCGCCGGAGCCGCCGTCGTGGTGCAGCAGACCGAGCTCCTCGCGGTGCTCGAGCAGCAGAGCCACCCGTTCGTTGCGCGTGGCGGGGACGACGAACGGGTCGACGCCGACCTCCTCCGCCACGTCGCGCAGGAGCCGGTGGCCGAGGTCCGGGAGCGTCGTGACCACCACGTCGGCGGCCGCCGGCCCGAGCCGCTCGTCCAGGCGCCGGCGCGTGCGGGCCGCGGCGGCGGGCGTCGCGCCGAGGACGGCGATGCGGGTGGGGTCCGCCCCCACCGCGGTGACCAGCCAGGCCGCCCGGGCGGCCAGTGCGGTGCTCTTGCCGGTGCCGGCGGTCCCGCGGACGAGCAGGGGCGGTCCATCGGCGCCGTGCGTGGCGACGCGGACCTGCGCGTCGGACAGTCCGTCGAGGGGCTCCATCGGGTCGGGGCATTCTCGCGGGTCGGCGGGCCGGGCGGGGGCGGAGCGGGCCGCGGGGGCCGCCGGCGGGCCCACCGGGGTCGGCGGGGGTGCCCGGCGACCCGGCCGCGTTCCGGGCGGGCGCACGCCGGGCGGGTCGGGGGACCGCCGGGGACCGCCGACTAGGATGGGGTGTCGATGGCCTCTTCCGTGCAGCCCGCCCCCGAGACGTGGATCGCCGCGTTCAACCGGGCCGCGGACCGCGTCCGGGACCGCCTGTCGGAGGTCACCGCCGACGCCGACCGGCTGGCGGAGACGGGCACCACCGGCGAGGGCGGGGACCGGACGCTGGTGATCGACGCGGAGGCCGAGGACCTGATCTTCGCCGAGCTCGACGCCCTGCACGAGCAGGGCGCGCGCTTCACGGCGCTGTCCGAGGAGCGCGGCACGGTCGACTACGGCTCGCCCGACGTCCTGCTGGTGATCGACCCGATCGACGGCTCCATGAACGCCAAGCGCGGGATGCCGCACCACGCCGTCTCGATCGCCGTGGCCGAGGGCCCGGCCGTCGCGACGACCGGCACCATGGCCGACGTCGTCTGCGGTCTCGTCGCCGACCTGGGGCCGGACGAGCGGTGGACCGCGATCCGCGGTGCGGGCGCCTGGCTGGACGGCGCGCCGATCGTCGCCGCCGCGGAGGAGCGCCTGACCTCGGCCGGCAAGCTCGAGCTCGTCGCGATCGAGTCGGCCCACCCTGCGCACGTGATGGCCTCGGGCGAGGCGCTGCTCGAGCACGTCCACCGCCTGCGCGCGGTCGGCGCCATCGCGATCTCCCTCTGCGCCGTGGCCGGGGGCCGGTGCGACGGCATGGCGTCGCTCTGGCGCTGCCGCGCGGTCGACGCGGCGGCCGGCCAGCTCATCGTCCGCGAGTCGGGCGGCCACGTGGCCTTCGGCGACCTCGACGCCCCGCTGGACTCCCCCCTGGACCTCGTCGCCCACGGCCCGGTCGTGGCCGCGCGGTCGGCGGCGGGCCTGGCGCGGGTCGCGCAGCTGCCGCACGGCTGAGCACGGCGCCGCGGGCCGCCGGCGGGCGCAAGCGACGGGCCGCTGCGAAGCGGCTCCGACCGCCGCGACACCCCGTTCGGGCCTGTGATTCTGGTCACTGGACGACGGCAGGCCGCTCGGCCCTGCGGCGCGCGCTCGCCGCCCCGGCGGACGCGCCGCGGCCCGCTGCTCGCGGGCGTGAGCACGACCACCGCACGCCGGCCTCCTCGACCGAACTCTCGGCTTTCCCTGCTCAGAGCGGGCTTTTCGACCACCGCGAGGGACGGCGGGCGACCAATTGCGCCGATCCACCACCGGCGGCGCCCATCGCCGGGACGCCCGTCGCGCCCCGCCGAGGCGGATCCCGAGGGGCGTACGCCGTCCGGCGTCGGCCGTAACCGCCGGGGGGCCCGGTTGTAAGAACAGGTGTTCGCCGATACATTCCGGTGGAACTTAGAACTAAGCACCTTCCCCGAGGTGCTCCACGCAGCCCAAGGGATCCAGACATGGCCGACACCACGAACACCACCAGCTCCACGACCTCGAGCTCCGCCTCGAAGCCCGCCGCCTCCAGCAGCGCGTCGAAGCCCGCCGCGTCGAGCTCCACGTCGTCGACCGCGCCGAAGTCCACCGCGAGCACCTCCGGGACGACCGCGTCGAAGTCGACCGCGTCGAAGCCCGCCGCCAAGCGCACGACCTCCGCCAAGCCGGCCGCCAAGCGCACCACCACGCGCAAGCCCGCCGCCAAGCGCACGTCGACCACGCGCTCCGCCACCTCGCAGGCCGCCGGCGCCAAGACGTCCGCCAAGGCCACGGCCACCCAGACCGCCGGTGCCGCGAAGTCCGCCGCCAAGGCCGCCGCCCCGAAGGCGTCGAGCGCCAAGGCCTCCGCCAAGCGCACCAAGACGCAGGCCACCGGTGCCGCGAAGACCGCCGCCAAGAAGACGGCCACCCGCACGAAGGCCCAGGCCAAGACCGCCGCCTCCCGCGCGAAGAAGACCGACGTCGCGCAGGAGACCGAGTCCCGCGTCGTCGCCGCGCGCCGCGTCGCCGTCGACCTGTACGCCGCCGCGCCGAAGAGCTTCGAGGAGGCCCAGAAGCAGGTCCTCGAGGTCCGCGAGCTGGCCCAGAAGCAGGCCGAGCAGGTCGCCGAGCGCGCCCAGGTCGTCTCCGAGAAGGCCGTCCTGATCTCGACGGGCGCCGCCCTCGAGGCCCGCGACGCCGCCGCCAAGGAGCTCGTCGCCCGCCGCGACGCCGCCGCCAAGCGCCTCCAGGAGCGCCGCGACGCCGCCACGAAGCAGGCCCAGGCCCGCCGCAAGCAGCTCGACACGCAGCTCAAGACGTTCGAGAAGCGTGGCGCCAAGGCCAAGGCCGACCTCGAGCGCGACCTGACCCGCACCCGCACGCAGATCGAGCGCGAGCTGCGCGAGCGCCGCTCCGCCCTGGAGACCCGCATCAACGGCCTCCCCTCCTCCCCCGCCGAGCTGCGCACCGAGCTGCCGAAGCTCCGCGGCGACGTCGAGGCCCGCGTGACGAAGGCGCAGAAGCAGGCCGTCGACTACGCCGGCCAGGCGCGCGAGCGCGTCCTCTCGCTCGTCTAGAGCGAGAGAGCGCCGACCGGAGGAGCGCCTCCGGCACCCGTCCAGCAGCACCCGCGATCCCGGCCCCGGCCGGGATCGCGGCGTTCCGGCCCCGTGCGCGGGCCGAGCGGTCGACCGTGCGACAATCAGGGGTATGCCTACGCGCGAGGACGTCCTCGAAGCACTGAAGTCGGTGATCGACCCCGAGCTCAAGAAGGACGTGGTCGAGCTCGGGATGGTGCGCAAGATCACGATCGGCGACGAGCGCGTCGACGTGATGATCTCGCTGACGACGAACGGCTGCCCGCTGCGCAACCACTTCGTCGTCGCGGTCCGCAAGGCCATCCGCAGCGTCGGCGCCGAGGCCGGCGAGATCGAGTTCGACGTCCTCTCGCCCGAGGAGAAGACCGCGCTGCAGAAGAAGCTCGGCATCCAGGGCTCGCTCCCGACCGGCGAGAACGTCTCGCTGATCAAGAACGTCATCTGCGTCGGCTCCGGCAAGGGCGGCGTCGGCAAGTCGAGCCTCACGGTCAACCTCGCCGCCGCGCTCACGGCCGAGGGCAAGTCGGTCGGCGTCCTCGACGCGGACGTCTGGGGCTACTCCATCCCCCGCATGTTCGGCCTGGGCGCCGAGCGCCCGCCGGTCTCGGCCGAGCGGAAGATCCTCCCGCTCGAGGCCCAGGGCGTGAAGGTCATGTCGATCGGCTTCTTCGTGCCGGAGGACTCCGCCGTCGTCTGGCGCGGGCCGATGCTGCACAAGGCGCTGAACCAGTTCCTCGAGGACGTCGAGTGGGGCGAGCTGGACTACCTCCTGATCGACCTGCCGCCGGGCACCGGCGACGTCTCGATGACGCTGGCGCAGCTGCTGCCGCAGGCGCAGTTCCTCCTCGTCACGACGCCGCAGGACACCGCGCAGAAGGTCGCGCGCCGCGCCGCCGAGATGGCGACGAAGGTCAACCTGGGCCTGCTCGGCGTCGTCGAGAACATGTCCGGCTTCAGCACCCCGGACGGCCAGCGCTACGCGATCTTCGGCGACGGCGGCGGCCAGGAGCTCGCCGACGAGCTCGACCTGCCGCTGTTCGGCAAGGTCCCGATCACCATGGGCCTGCGCGAGCAGGCCGACGCGGGCGTGCCGATCGTCTCGGTGAACCCCGACGACGCCGCCGCCCAGGCCGTCCGCCACGTCGCCCGCGCCGTCATCGCCTCGACGCCCGAGCTGCCGCCGCTCCTGCAGGAGCTCCCGCCGATGCTCACGGTCGAGCGCAACGAGCCCAAGGGCGCCTCGCTGCCCATGGCCTAGGACGAGCCGGAGGAGCGCCGGAGCCAGGACGTGTCGGCCGCCGCGAGGCGGCCGTCGTCGTTCTCGGTCCGAGCTGGGACCGGATCCCAATTTCTTGTTTTCCGATCAGGTTTGGGCCATTGTCGGGTGCATGAGCACGACCGACGACCTCCTCGAGAACGCCAAGGCCTATGAGGCGAGCTTCGACAAGGGCGACCTGCCCCTGCCCCCCGGGAAGAAGATCGCCGTCCTGGCCTGCATGGACGCCCGACTGAACCCCTACGGGTTGCTCGGCCTGAGCGAGGGCGACGCGCACGTCATCCGCAACGCGGGCGGCGTGGTCACCGACGACGAGATCCGGTCCCTGGCGATCTCGCAGCGCCTGCTCGGCACGGAGGAGATCGTGCTGATCCACCACACCGACTGCGGCATGCTCACGTTCACGGACGACGAGTTCAAGAAGAGCGTGCAGGACGAGGTCGGCATCAAGCCCGAGTGGGCCGCCGAGTCGTTCTCCGACCTCGACGTCGACGTCCGGCAGTCGATCGCACGCATCCAGGCCAGTCCGTTCATCCCGAAGAAGGACAGCGTCCGCGGCTTCGTCTACGACGTGCACACGGGCGCGCTGCGCGAGGTCAGCGCCACCTGACCGCACCCCGCCGGGCGGCGGCGGGCCACGGGGCCGCACGGCGGCCCCGTCCCGTCGGCGGACGGCACGAGGCCGTCGTCCCGACGCTGCCGGCCGCCGTCTGCGGACCACGGCGCCTGCCGCGCCCGTCGGCTCCGGTCTGCCCCGCCCGCCGTCAGCCGCGCAGCTTCACGGTCCGCTTCGTCGCGACCTTCTTCGCGCCGCTCGGCGTCACCTCGACGACCGTGCGGACGGTGCGGCCCTTCCGCACGACCTTGCGACCCGTGGCGGTGTACGACACGCGGATCGTGCCGGTCTTCCCCGGCGACAGCGTGTAGCGCCCCGACGACGTCACGGTGCGGACGGCCGCCTTGCCGCGACCCCCGACCTTGACCTTCGAGGCCGTCCGCAGGCGGACCGTGCCGCGGCACCGCGCGGCGGCACCGGCCGGGCAGGTGACCCGCACCGGGACGCGCCCCTTCGACGTCCGCAGCGTGCCCGCCGGGACCGTGGGGGCCCCGACCGGCGTGGCCCCCTTGACGACCTCGTCGCGCGTCATCCGGGTGAGCCGGTTGGCGTTCTCGTCGATGAACCAGAGGGCCCCGTCGCCGCCGAACGCGACGGCGTCCGCGCGGCGGGCGCCGAGCGGCGCGAGGGTCACGGCCCCGGAGGTCGTCACGCGGCCGACGACCTGGTCGAAGCCGGCGCTGCCGAACCACATCGCGGCGTCGGGACCGGCCGCGATGCTCGACGGCGCGACGCGGTCGCCGAGCGGGAACTCGCGGACGCCGCCGTCCGGCGCGACGAAGCCGATCGACCCGTTGCCCGGTTTGAAGCCGATCGTCCCGGCGCTGAAGCGGCCGAACCACATCGTCCCGCCGGGGCCGGCGGCCAGGGCACCGGCGGAGAAGCCGGGCGCGAGCGGGACGGCGACGTTGTTGACCCCGTCGAGCTCGATCCGCTTCAGCGCGTCGCCCCCGCCGCTGTCCGCGCACCACATCTTCCCGTCGGGCCCCGGCGCGATGACGCCGTCGAAGTCGCACTCGGGCGCGCCGCCGCGGGTGTCGGCGCCACGGCCGTCCGGTGCGATGCGCAGCACGCCGTCGCCGACGCTGTCGGTGATCCAGACCGTGCCGTCGGGGGCGGCCGCGATGTCGTTGCCGCGACGGCCGCCGAGCTCGTCGCCGTTGACCGCGTAGCGCCCGACCGGCGTGCCCGGCACGGCGGGGTCGATGACGAACGCGGAGGCGTGGGCGTCCGAGAGCACCCAGACGCGGCCGTCGGCGGCGACGGTCAGCTCCTCGGGCCCGAAGTCGGTGTCGTCGGCGTCCTTGCGCGGGATCGTCCACTCCGTGATCTGGCCGGCGGTCGTGATCCGCCCGACCTTGTAGCCCTTCTGCTCCGAGAACCAGAGGCTGCCGTCCTTGCCCGTGGCGATGTCGGTCAGCCCGGAGTCGGGCGTCGGTACGGGGAAGTCCTGGACCGCGGCGGACGCCGACGACGCCAGGGCGAGCGGGGCCGCGACGGCGACCAGGACCGACAGGCGGGCGATGCGGGCGGTCCGGACCGAGGCTCCGGGACGCATCGGGCGGTGGCGAGGGACGGAGGACGTCATGGGGACCTCGGGGGATCGCGGGGCGGACGGCGCCGGCGGGCCGACCGGCCCCGCCATCCTGCCGCATCGCCCGACGCCGGCCAACCCCACCGGGGCGTTCCTCACGGGTCCCTCATGGTCGGGCGCCTCCCTGTGGTCCTCGTGTGCGCCCTGTGGGTGACGGAGGCGTCGGGGGGGTCGTAGGATCGCCGGGTCGCCCCCAGAACCGGAGTCCCATGACCGACGAGACCCCCGCCCCGTTCACCCCCGAGATGCTCGACAACGCCCAGGCGTTCCCGAACTCCTACGAGCCGTACGACTCGGCCGCCCCGGTCCGGCACGTCGCGGTCGTCGCGTGCATGGACGCGCGACTGGACCTCTTCGGGCTCTTCGGCCTGAAGACCGGGGACGCGCACCTGATCCGCAACGCCGGCGGCGTGGTCACCGACGACGTCGTCCGCTCCCTGGCGATCTCGCAGCGCAAGCTCGGCACCCGCTCCGTCGTGCTCGTGCACCACACGGGCTGCGGCATGCAGACGTTCTCCGACGACGAGCTCAACGCCGAGCTGCAGCGCGAGACGGGCTACAAGCCGACGTGGTCGCCCGAGTCGTTCACCGACCTCGAGGAGGACGTCCGGCAGTCGCTGCGCCGCGTCCGCTCCAGCCCGTTCCTGCTGCACACGGACGACGTCCGTGGCTTCGTCTTCCAGGTGGAGGACGGCGGCCTGCGCGAGGTCGTCCTCGAGGACTGACGCGCGCCGGATCCAGGACGGCGGACGGGGCGCAGGCGCGCGGCCCGGTTCGCCGACGCATGGCCGGATCGCGGACCGGCCGGCCCGGCGGACGCCCGGGAGGGCCGCCGGGGGAGATCCCGTCCCGACCGGGTCCTGCGGGGCCGGGGCGACGTGCCCCGGCCCGGTCAGCGGCGGCTAGGCCGCCTCGAAGTACTTGATGTTCTTGTCGACGAAGGACGTCCACTCGTCCGGGATCTGGTCCTCGGCGAAGATGGCGTCGACCGGGCAGGCCTCGACGCAGGCGTCGCAGTCGATGCACTCGTCCGGATCGATGTAGAGCTGCTCCACCTTGTCGTAGTCCGGCTCATCGGGCGTCGGGTGGATGCAGTCGACCGGGCAGACCTCGGTGCACGAGTTGTCCTTCGTGCCGACACAGGGCTCGGCGATCACATAGGCCATGGACGGTTCCTCAGGGGTCGTTCTTCGGGGTGTTCGATCCCGGAGCATAACGACGCGTCCACCCCGTGTGATCGCCGTCCCGGACGGCGGATGGGATGGGTGCACCTAACTCGGTGATCCGGCCGGGGGGACCGTCCGGTCACGACGTGCGGGGGTCGACGGCGGTGGGCCGTACCCTGCATGGATGATCCTCCTCACCGGGGCCACGGGCGCGACGGGCCGACGGGTGCTCGACCGCCTGCTCGCGCGCGGCCACCGCGTCCGCTGCCTCGTCCGCAACCCGGCGCGGCTGGGCACGCGGCGCGTCGACGTCCAGCTCTCGCTCTGGCACCTGACGGACAACCGCCTGCCGGGTGGGGCCCTGCGCGGGGTCGACACGGTGATCCATCTGGCCGGGCCGCTGAGCGACCAGCCGATCGGGCAGCTCGAGGAGCTGAACGCCACCGCCAGCTGGCGGCTGGCCGATGCCGCCGCGGCCGCGGGCGTCGAGCACTTCGTCTACGCCTCGGCGCTGGGCGCCGGCAGCGCCGCGGGCTGCCGGTTCCTGCGGGCCAAGCAGGTCGGCGAGCACGTCGTCTCGGGTGCCGGGGCGACCGGCGGCATGGGCGTCTCGATCGTCGCGCCGTCGCTGATCCTCGCCCGCGGCCAGCGGTGGGCGTCGTGGGCCCAGGCGCTGTCGCTCCTGCCGGTCGTGCCCGTGCCCGCGCGCTCGGCGGGCCGGTCGCGTCCGCTGTCCGCGGCGGACGTCGCCGACGCGATCGTCGCGGTCGTCGAGGGCGGGACGCCCCCGGTCGACCGCCCCGCCCGCCACGAGCTGGCCGGCCCGGACGAGTACCTCGTCCGCGACCTCGTCCCCGCGCTGCACACCGTCGTCGGTCGCCGGCGCCGGACGATCGGCCTGCCCGCCGGCGTCCTGAACGCCGCGGTCGCCGTCCTCGAGCGCCCCGGGGCGGCGGACCGCGAGGAGCTCGCCGTCCTCACCTGCGACACCACCGGCCGGCACGGCACCCGCGACCTCGAGGCCCTCGGCGTCCGCCCGGGCGGGATCGTCGAGGCGCTCGGGGGCTGAGGAGCTCCGCCCGCCGGCCCCTCAGCCCCGGGCCGCGAGCGGCGCGACCGGGGCCGGTCCCGCGTCCGCCTCGAGCTGGGCGGCGAGCGCCAGGAGCTGCGCCTCGCCCCCCGGCCGGCCGATCAGGTGCGAGCCCACGGGCATCCCGGCGGCGGCGTCGTCCGGGGGCCGGACCCCGAGCGGCAGCGTGATCGCCGGCTGGCCCGTGACGTTGCAGATCGCCGCGAACGGGCTGAAGACGGCGCCGGCGCGGAAGCCGCCCATCGGGTCGGGGCCGTCGGGGTCCAGCGCGTCGACCGACGGCGGCGCCGTGGCGAGGGTGGGCGTGAGCACGACGTCCCAGGCGGCCGCCCAGGTGAGGACACGGCGGGCGACGCCCTGGATCTCGGCGTCGGCCAGCACGTGGTCGACCGCGGGCCGCTCGAGCGACGCCGTGTAGAGCGCCCAGCTCAGCGACTCGACCTCGTGGGCTTCCACGTCGCGGCCGCGCGCACGGCCGACGGACCGGATCCCGGACCCCACGCCGGCGCCGAAGCCGACCGTGAAGAGGTCGAGGAACCCCGGGATCCGCCAGGGGGCGTCGACCTCCTCGACGTGGTGGCCCAACGCCTCGAGGCGGCGTGCCGTGGCCCAGGTCGCGGCCGCGTCGGCCGGCGAGGCCTCGTGCTCGAACACCGGGTCGAGCGTCAGCGCGACCCGCAGCGGCCCGGGGCCGGCGGCGGCACCGGTCCGCGCCGCCGCGGCGAACGCACCGGGCGCGGCCGCCGGGAGCGGCGACAGGTCCCCCGGGAGCGGGCCGGCCAGCGCGTCGAGCGCCGCCGCGGCGTCGCCGACCGTCCGTGCGAGCATCCCGTCGGTCACGAGCAGGTGCCAGCCCAGGTCCGGGGCCAGGGTGACGCGACCGCGCGAGGGCTTCAGCCCGACGAGCCCGCAGGCCGCCGCGGGGATCCGGATCGACCCGCCGCCGTCGTTGCCGTGGGCGATCGGCAGCATCCCGGCCGCCACGGCCGCCGCCGCCCCGCCGGAGGAGCCGCCGGCCGCCCGGCCCGGGTCCCAGGGGTTGCGGACCGCGCCGAAGCGCCGCCCGCGCGTGACGGGGGTGATCGAGAACTCCGGCAGGTTCGTGGCGCCGAGCAGCACGAAGCCCGCGTCGCGGACCCGGCGCGTCACGCCGTGGTCCTCCGTCGCGATCCGGTCGACGATCCCGGACCCGAAGGTGAGTCGCCGGCCCCGGACCGCGCGGTTGTTCTTCATCGCGGTCGGCACCCCGGCGAACGGCCGCGGGTCGCCCGGCCCGATCGCGGCCGCCGCGGCCAGGGCGTCGTCGGCCCAGACGTCGACCATCGCGTTGACCCGCCCGTCCACCGTCGCGATCCGCTCCAGCGCGAGGGTCGTCAGCTCGACCGCCGTGACCTCGCCCGCCCGGACGAGCGCCGCGAGCTCGACGGCGGGCCGCAGCAGGAGCGAGGCGTCCGGCGACATCGGCCCACGGTAGCGCCCGCCCCGCGACCGGCCCCGGGACGCGACCCGTGGACGCCGTCGATGGACCGGTCGCCCGCGGTCCCTCGCGTATCGTGCGCGGGGCAGGCCGGAAGCGACCGAGGACGAGACATGACCGACGACGTGCGTTCCGGGCTGGAGGGCGTGGTGGCCTTCGCCACCACGATCGCCGAGCCCGACAAGGAGGGCGGCTCGCTCCGCTACCGCGGGGTCGACATCGAGGACCTCGTGGGCCACGTCCCCTACGAGCAGGTCTGGGGGCTCCTGGTCGACGGGACCTTCGGCCGCGGCCTGCCGTTCGCCGAGCCGCACCCGCTGACGGTCCGCTCGGGCGACCCGCGCGTCGACGTCCAGGCGGCCCTGGCGATGCTCGCCCCCGAGTGGGGCTTCCGCCCGCTGATCGACACGACGGACGAGGAGGCCCGCGACGAGCTGGCCCGCGCGTCCGTGATGGCGCTGTCGTTCGTCGCCCAGTCCGCCCGCGGCGGCGGCCGGCCGCCCGTGCCGCAGGCCGCCATCCGCGAGGGCGCGACCGTCGCCGAGCGGTTCCTGATCCGCTGGCGCGGCGAGCTGGACCCGGTCCACGCCAAGGCGATCGACGCCTACTGGATCTCCGCCGCCGAGCACGGCATGAACCCGTCGACGTTCACCGCCCGCGTCACGGCGTCGACCGGCGCGGACGTCGCGGCCGCGCTCTCCAGCGCCGTCGGCTCGCTGTCGGGGCCGCTGCACGGCGGCGCCCCGTCGCGCGTCCTGGCGATGCTCGAGGGCGTCGAGCAGTCCGGCGACGCGCTCGCCTGGGTCAAGGCCGCGCTCGACAAGGGGCAGCGGCTGATGGGCTTCGGCCACCGCGTCTACCGGGCGGAGGACCCGCGGGCCCGCGTCCTGCGTCGGACCGCCAAGGAGATCGACGCCCCGCGCTACGAGGCCGCCGCCGCTCTGGAGGAGGCCGCCCTCGGCGAGCTGCAGGCCCGCAGCCCCGACCGCGTGCTGGCCACGAACGTCGAGTTCTGGTCCGCCGTGATCCTCGACAGCGCCAACGTCCCCGCGCCGCTCTTCACGCCCCTCTTCACGTGCGCGCGCGTCGCCGGCTGGTCGGCGCACATCCTCGAGCAGAAGCGCGAGGGCCGACTGATCCGGCCGACCGCGAAGTACGTCGGGGAGCCGCCCCGCTCCGTCGCGGACGTGCGCTGAGATGGGCGGTCAGCTGCACCTGGGGCGCCTCTTCGGCGTCCCGATCGTCGCGGGCTTCTCGTGGCTGCTGTGGATCTTCGTCGCGCTCTACCTGATGGCGGGGTTCTTCCCCGACCAGATCGCCCCGACCGAGGGACGCGCGTTCTTCCTCGCCGTCGTCGTGGTCGTCCTCTACGTGATCGCGCTGGTCGGGCACGAGTTCGGGCACGCCCTCATGGGCCGGGCGTTCGGCATCGAGACCGAGCGCGTCGAGCTGTGGGCGCTGGGGGGCCTCGCGCACCTCTCCCGCGGCTCGCGGACGCCGAAGGAGGAGTTCTTCGTCGCCGCCGCGGGCCCGGCCGTGACGCTCCTGGCCGCGGTCATCGCGGCCCTGGTCGTCGGATCCGTCGACGGCTACGACCTGCGGACGCTCTGGCAGATCGGCACGCTGCAGTACTCCGGCTCGACGGCCGTCAGCGCGGTCGCGGGGATCATCCTCTTCTTCGAGGGCCTCGCGCTGATCTTCAACCTGTTGCCGGCGCTGCCCCTGGACGGCGGCCGGATCGCCCGGTCGATCGTCTGGAAGGCCACGGGCCGCCCCGAGCGCGGCACCGCCTTCGCGGCCCAGGCCGGCAAGCTGCTGGCCGGCCTCCTCGTGCTGGCGGCGATCTGGCTCGTCGCCGAGACGGGCAGCACGTTCAACGGGCTGATGGCCCTGTTCCTCGCGTTCTTCATCTGGCAGAACGCCCAGGCCGCGGTGATCCCGACGGAGCCGCGCCGGACGCAGACGAGCCTCGTGCCCACGTCCGCGGTGATGGAGAGCTCCCCCGTGTGGGTGGCGACGACCGACACCGCCGCCGAGGCCGACGCGCAGGCGTTCGACGGCCACGGCCTGGACTGGGCGGTCGTCCTGGACCCGCACGGTCGCCTGCAGGGACGGCTGGCCGCGGAGCGCGTCCGCGAGGAGCTCGCCGCCGGGCGACCGACGACCCCCGCGGGCGAGCTCCTCTCGGGCGGTCGCGGGCCCGTCGTGCGCGACGACGTCCTGCTGCACAAGCTCATGAAGGACAAGGACCTGGAGCGCCTGGGAGCGCTGCCGGTGGTCGACGGCGACGGCGTGCTGGTGGGCGTGGTCTCCCGCGAGGCCGCGCGGCAGGCCCTGGTGGTCGAGGGCGGGCTGCGGACGTAGGGCGCGGGCGGGACCGGGCGCGGGCGGACCGGGCGGCGCGGTGCTGCGTCGGTGGCTCGCGGGCGGCCAGTGACGCAGGTTCGTGCCGCTGGGCGGCAGATCGATGCGTCGGTGGCTCGCGGCCGGCGAGTGACGCAGGTTCGTGCCGCTGGGCGGCACATCGATGCGTCGGTGGCTCGCGGGCGACCAGTGACGCAGGTTCGTGCCGTCAGGCGGCGCGTTGCTGCGTCGGTCCGGTCGGGTCCGGGCGCGGCGGCGTCAGTCCTGGCGGAGTGCGCCGACGACCCGCCCGAGCGTCGCCGCCAGCTGGGCCAGCTCGTCGTCGTCGAGGCCCGCCAGCGCGGCCGGCGGGGCGGCCAGGCGGCGCTCGACCTCGGCGCGCACGCGGACCCCGGCGAGGGTCAGCGCCAGGACCTTCACGCGGCGGTCGCCGGCGTCGGGGCGTCGCTCGACGAGGCCGCGCTTCTCGAGCCGGTCGACGATCCCCGTGACGTTGCCCT
This sequence comes from Patulibacter sp., assembly GCF_030655195.1. Classification (GTDB taxonomy): domain Bacteria; phylum Actinomycetota; class Thermoleophilia; order Solirubrobacterales; family Solirubrobacteraceae; genus Patulibacter. The sequence goes on from NZ_JAURWA010000157.1 coordinate 21,000, forward strand.
TGTCGCAGGCCAGCGCGCCGGCGAGGGACCCCATCCGGCAGGGCTCCTCCGGGTCGAGGTGCCGCAGGGCGAGGAGCTGCGACGGGGGCAGGTCCAGGTCGCGGGCGACGTCGGAGCCGTCGCAGCGACGCAGCTCCACGAGCGCGGTCAGGTGTCCCCAGACGGCGACCGCGTCGGCGGTCGTGGTGTCGTCGGGCGCGGCCATCGAGCCGGAGGATAGTCGGCGCACACCCGGTGACCGGGCGACGGGGTCGACCCTGGTCCCCGCGCGCGTCCAGCGGGTCACGTTCGCCGCCCCACGGCGGACGAGCCGACCGGGCGGCGCCGCTTGGCCCTTCAGGTCCGGTTCGCCGCCCCCACGGCGGACGAGCCGACCAGGACGTCGGCCGGGCCCCACCACGCTCGGCGGCCGCGGGTGCGCCGCCGAGTCGCTGTCCCCGTCCCCGGAACGACGAACGGCCGCCCGAGGGCGGCCGTTCGTCTGGACCTGGGTGGGCGCGCCGCGCGATGCGCGGCGCCCGGTCCGTCTCAGCACCGATGCGGTGCCGAGGGGTGGCTACATCATGCCGCCCATGCCGCCCATGCCGCCCATGTCGGGCATGCCGCCGGCGCCGTCCTTCTCCGGCGGGTCGGCCACGATGGCCTCCGTCGTGAGGATGTTCTTGGCGATCGACGCAGCGTTCTGCAGCGCGGAGCGGGTGACCTTGGCGGGATCGACGACGCCGGCCTTGACCAGGTCCTCGAGCTCGCCGGAGGAGGCGTTGAGGCCGACACCCGGCTCGGCGTTGCGCACGTCGTTGATCACGACGGAGCCCTCGAGACCGGCGTTGAACGCGATCTGGCGGAGGGGCTCCTCGAGCGAGCGCAGCACGATCTTCGCGCCCGTCTTCTCGTCGTCCTCGAGGTCGGAGACGTCGACCTTCAGGCCGGCCTGGAGCAGCGCGACGCCACCACCGGGGACGATGCCCTCCTCGAGCGCGGCGCGCGTGGCCTGCAGCGCGTCCTCGACGCGGTGCTTCTTCTCCTTCAGCTCCGTCTCGGTCGCGGCGCCGACCTTGACGACGGCGACGCCGCCGGAGAGCTTGGCGAGGCGCTCCTGGAGCTTCTCGCGATCGAAGTCGGAGTCGGTGTTCTCGACCTCGGCCTTGATCTGGGAGATGCGGCCCTTGATGGCCTCGGCGTCACCGGCACCGTCGACGATCGTCGTGTTGTCCTTGGCGACGACGACGCGGCGGGCGCGGCCCAGCTGGTTGATCTGGGTGTTCTCGAGCTTCAGGCCGAGATCCTCGGTGATGACCTCGCCACCCGTGAGGATCGCGATGTCCTCGAGGATGCGCTTGCGGCGGTCGCCGAAGCCCGGGGCCTTGACCGCGACGCCCGTGAAGGTGCCGCGCAGCTTGTTGACGACCAGGGTCGCCAGGGCCTCGCCCTCGACGTCCTCGGCGATGATGAGGACCGGCTTGCCGGCCTGGATGACCTGCTCCAGGACGGGCAGCACGTCGCGGACGGCGCCGATCTTGGAGTTGGCGATGAGGATGTAGGGGTCCTCGAGCACGGCCTCCATGCGGTCCTGGTCCGTGACCATGTAGGGCGAGACGTAGCCCTTGTCGAACTGCATGCCCTCGGTGAACTCGAGGTCGATGCCGAACGTCTGGCCCTCCTCGACGTTCACGACGCCGTCCTTGCCGACCTTGTCGATCGCGTCGGCGATGACGTCGCCGATCTCGGCGTCGCGGGAGGAGATGGTCGCCACGCGGGCGATCTCGTCCTTGCCGGAGATCTCGGTCGACTGCGCGGCGATGGCGGCGACGATCTGCTCGACGGCCTTCTCGATGCCGCGCTTCAGGGCGAGCGGGTTGGCGCCGGCCGTGACGTTCTTCAGGCCCTGCTTGACGATCGCCTGGGCGAGCACCGTGGCGGTCGTCGTGCCGTCGCCGGCGACGTCGTTGGTCGCCGTGGCGACCTCGCGGACGAGCTGCGCGCCCTGGTTCTCGAAGACGTCCTCGACCTCGATCTCACGAGCGATCGTGACACCGTCGTTCGTGATCGTCGGAGCGCCGAACTTCTTGTCCAGGACGACGTAGCGGCCCTTGGGGCCGAGGGTCACCTTGACGGCGTTGGCGACGGCGTCGACGCCGGCCTCGAGGGCCTGGCGCGCTTCCGTGCCGAACTTGAGCTGCTTAGCCATAAGTCTGTTCCTTCTTCTTCAGTCTCGGAGTCGGTCGGCTTTTCAGCCGACGACCTTGGCCAGGACGTCGCTCTCGCGGAGGACGAGGAGCTCCTCGCCGTCCACCTTGATCTCGGTGCCGCCGTACTTCGAGTACAGGACCTGGTCGCCGACGGCGACGTCGAGCGGGATGCGCTTCTCGCCGTCCTCGTCCCAACGGCCGTTGCCGGCGGCGAGGACCTCGCCCTTCTGGGGCTTCTCCTTGGCGGTGTCGGGGAGCACGAGACCGCTGGCGGTCGTCTGCTCCTCGTCGATGGCACGGACGATCAGGCGATCGCCGAGCGGCTGCAGCGAGATGGACATCGGTCCCTCCGGACTTCGTGTTACGTGAAAGACGGCGGTCGGCACTCTCACCTCGAGAGTGCCAACGTGGAGCCAGCATAGCGCGCTGCGCCTCGCCGTCAAGACTCGTTGGCACTCTGGTCACAAGAGTGCCAAGGCGGGTCCCGGGGGTCCGGGCCGCTCCGGACCGTCGAGCGGCCGAGGTGCGGCCCCGTCACCGGACCGGGCGTTCCGTCGGCCGACCCGTCGAACCCTGTGGACACACGTGCACCGACCCACTAGCCTGCTCGCGCTCCGTCGCCCACCGGGCGGAGCCGGAGAGGACTCATGCACGCATCACCCCGCCCGAGGACATCCCGCGAGCAGGCACGGCCAGGCGCCCGCCTCATCGCCCGCCGTGGCCTGACCGCCGCCGCCTGCGCCCTCGCGGCCTTCGGCGCGTCCGCTGCCGTCGCCGCCCCCGCGCACGCCTACGACATCACGAAGTTCGAGGCCGGCACGCTGACCGACCCGGACAACGACACGTCCTACTTCCAGCAGGCCGGTGGACGCCCGCCGTTCGGCGTCACCGACTTCGTCTTCGCGACGGACGGCCAGGGCGAGCCCGTCGGGAACACGAAGACCATCAGGGTCGACATCCCCGCGGGTCTGACGCCCGATCCCGCCGCGTACCCGACCTGCACGGACGCGCAGCTGTCCGCCAAGGCCTGCCCCGTCGAGAGCCAGATCGGCGTGCAGCGGCTGACGATCCGGGGGGACATCACGCTCCTGGGACGCCAGACGGTCGACGTCCGCGTCCCGCTCTACAACATGGCCCGCCTGACCGGACAGGTCGCGCGCTTCGCGTTCAACCCCGCCCAGGCGCCCGGCTCGGAGCTCCTCGCCGGGGACAAGAGCCCGATCCAGATCATCGGCGGCGTCCGGAGCGACGACAACGGGCTGTTCTTCACGATCTCGGGGCTGCCGACCAACCCGGCGCTCGTCCGGTCGAAGCTCGTCTTCTGGGGCGTCCCCGGCGCCGCGTCGCACGACGCCGAGCGCACCCAGGCCAAGACGGACATCCCCGCGATCCCCGCCGCGACCCCGATCGCCGGCGCGCTCGCCCACCAGACCTCCGGCGGCAACGTCGCCGTCGCCGCCAAGGACGTGGCCTTCCTCTCGATGCCGACGTCGTGCGCCGGGGTCCAGACCTCGCGCCTCGCGACGACGTCCACCGCCGGGGACGCGCGGTCCGCGAGCTACACGACGCCCGTCGGCGTCGAGGGCTGCGGCGCGGTGCCGTTCGGCCCGACCACCACGCTCGGGCCGGCGCAGATCTCGCGCGACAGCCCGACCGGCCTCGACGTCGGCCTGCGCGTCCCGCAGACCCGCGCCGCCGGCTCCCTGGCCACGTCACACGTCCGCAACGTCTCGCTGACCCTCCCGGAGGGCTCCACGATCAGCCCGTCGGCGGCCAACGGCCTGCAGACGTGCTCCGACGCGCAGTTCCGGCGCGGCAGCGCCGACCCCGTCGCCTGCCCGGCCGCCTCGCGCGTCGGCTCCGTGACCGTCGGGACCCCGGTCCTCGACGCGCCGCTGACCGGCAGCCTCTACCTCGGCGACCCGCTGCCGGGCGACCGGTACCGGCTGCTGATCTCGGCCGAGGGACCGGGCTTCACCGTCCGGCTCGTCGGGTCGGTCAGGCCCGACCCGGTCACCGGACGGCTGACGACGGTCGTCGAGAACGCGCCGCAGCTGCCGTTCTCGTCGCTGGACCTCCACTTCGACGACGGTCCCCGTGCCGTGATCGCCACCCCGCAGACCTGCGGGACGGTGCAGAGCGTCGCGTCCATCGCCCCGTGGTCGGGCACCGCCGCGGCCACGCCCGCTGCGGTGCAGGACGTCGTCGGCTGCACCGGCTTCCCGTTCGAGCCCGGCTTCTCCGTCGCCGCCTCGCCGCAGGCCGGCGCGTTCGCCCCGTTCTCCACGACGTTCACGCGCCCTGACGGCAACCGCTTCCTGCAGAAGATCGCCGTCGGTCTGCCGCCCGGGCTGATCGCCCGCATCAAGGGCGTGGCCCGCTGCTCCGACGCGCAGATCGCGGCGGAGGCCTGCCCCGAGGCCAGCCGGATCGGCACCGCGTCGACGCTGGCCGGCCCCGGCCCCGCGCCGTATCCGCTGAGCGGCCCGGTCTACCTGACCAACGCGTACGGCGGCGGCCAGTTCGGCTTCGTGACGATCATCCGCGCGATCGCCGGTCCGTACGACCTGGGCAACGTGGTCGTCCGCCAGGCCGTCTCGATCGACCCGGAGGACTCGCACGTCACGGTGACGAGCGACCCGCTGCCGCAGATCAAGGAGGGCGTGCAGCTGCGCCTGCGGTCGCTGACGTTCGCCGTCGACCGCAAGGGCTTCGCCCGCAACCCCACGTCCTGCGGGACCAAGCAGGTCGGGTCGACCCTCGCCGCGCCGGACGGCACCGCCGCCCAGCGCAGCGCACCGGTGGCGTTCACCGGCTGCGACAAGGAGAAGTTCGCGCCGAAGCTGCAGCTCGCGTTCACCGGCCGCAGGGAGATGCGCAAGGGCGGTCACCCGGGCGTCCAGGCCACCGCGGCCCAGGCGGACGGGCAGGCCGGGATCCGCTCGACGAGCGTCGCGCTGCCGAAGTCCGTGGCGCTCGCCGCGGCCAACGCGAAGGGTCTGTGCGAGACGCAGGCGGCGCTGGAGGACAAGTGCCCGGCGGCGTCGATCGTCGGATCGGCCACCGCGACGACCTCGATCCTCGAGAAGCAGCTGAAGGGCCCCGTCTACTTCGTCAAGGGGCAGCGCACCACGGCGTCGGGCAAGGTCGTCGCGACCCTGCCGACGCTCTACGTGAAGCTGCAGGGCGAGGCCACGATCCACCTGCGTGCCGTCACCGCGGTCAACCGCAACCGGCTCGTGACGACGTTCCCGTCGCTGCCCGACGCGCCCCTCTCGAAGTTCACGCTGTCGATCGCCTCGGGCAAGAACGGGATCATCGAGGCCGTGCAGTCGATCTGCGGCCGGAAGAACGTGGGCAGCGCCCGCTTCGTCGGCCACAACGGCAAGAAGGCCCCGACCCAGGCGCCGAGGATCACCACCGCCTGCGCGAAGAGCCCGGGCCTGCGCGTGCGCAGCGCCAAGCGGTCGGGTCGGAGGGTCACCGTCACAGGGACCATCGCGAAGGCCTCGAAGGCCCGCGTCCGGGTCGCGCTGCGGTGCGGCAGGACCACCCTCCGCGCCTCCGTCGCCCCGAAGAAGGGCCGCTGGAGCACGAAGGTGGCGCTGAAGGGCGCCTGCGCGACGGCGAAGCGCGGCACGCTGGGCGCCAGCGTCCGGGCCCAGGGCAAGCTGGGCGCGCAGACGGTGAAGACGCGCACGGTGAAGCTGGGCTGAGGTCGCGGCCGGGCCCCGGGGGTGCCGGGGCCGGCCACGGCGGTCGTGCCCGCGCCGGCAGGACCGCCGTGCCCCGGCCTCAGCGGACCCGCAGGACCGTGCTCGTGGCGCCCCGCACGGTGCGATCGGCGCGGACGACGCCGCGGTAGCGGACCTGCACGCCCCGCTGGGAGCGCGTGAGCCGGACCGCGGCGCGGAAGCGCCCACGGTCGTCCGTCCGCACGACGCGCTCGAGCGTCGTGTCCCGCACGCCGCCTCGGATGCCGAGGACGGCGACGGGCTCCCCCGCACCGACCCCGGGGAGCCGACCGGAGACCGTGACCGCCCGGGCACCGGACCGGCCCCTCCTGATCGACGACGCCCGACGCACCGACAGACGCGGCGCGGGCACGCCCAGGAGGTCGGCGTGTCGCTGGATCGTCCCGGTGAGCGGGTCCTGGGCGACGATCGCCGATCCGTCGACGGTGGCCACCGGCGGCGTCACCGCACCGGGCACCGCGAGGAGCTCCAGTGTCCGGCCGCCGTTGCCCGTGACGAACGGGCCGGCCGGGGTGATGAGGGCCCCGCGCTTGGCGGAGGAGAAGTCCAGGCGGGACGCCTGCCCGGCACCCACGGGGCCGGCGCCACCGGTGCGCGGCGCCACGGCCGCGGTCGCGAAGCGCCGTCCGCCGTCCGCCGACCGGTGCAGCGTCCGGCCGGCGAGCGCATAGGCGACCGACGGGGTCGCCAGGTCGACCGCGCTCGTGCCGCCGGGCAGCGTCGTCGGCCGCCACGTCGCGCCGCCGTCGCCGGAGCGCGCCGCCCGTGTGCGGCGGCCGCTCGTGCTCCAGGCGATCGCCACGCGCCCGGACGCCGTCACGTGGTCGAAGCGGCCGGCCTTCGCGACCGCAGAGGGGGAGGTCCGCACGACCGGTGCCGCAGGATCGGTCAGGCGGGCGATGCCGCGGTCGCCGACCACGACGAGCGCGTCGCCGGACGCCGCGATCGCTCGAGGGGCGATGCCCGTCAGGTCGGCGATCGGGGCCCAGGCCCCGTCGGCGGGGACGCGCAGGGTCCCGTCCTCGGCGAGGGCGACCGTCGTCCCGCTGACGCGGGAGACCTGCACCAGCCCCGCGGGCGCGGGATCCGGGGCGACGGTCCAGGACCGGCCGCGGTCGGTCGAGATCCGCAGGGTCCCCTCCTCGGGGATCGCCAGCAGCCCGTCGGCACCGAGCTCGGCGCGGCCGCCGTCGGCCGAGAGGATCGTCCGGTAGGGGGTCGCCCCGAGGTCGGTCGTGGCGACGACGCGCCGGGCTCCGCCGTCCCCGGGGTCGGGCTCGGTGCCGACGATCGCGGCGGTCCCCGGCGACGACGCGTCCCCGGCGGGCAACGCGGCGACCACCGGGCCGAAGGTCCGGTCGCGGAGCACCACGGAGGACCGGCCGCCGTCGGTGGTCGTGAGGTCGACGATGCAGGCACCACCGGGTTCGCAGACGATGCGGGTCGGGCGGGGATCGCCCGGGCCGCCGGCACCGGGGACGACGAAGGTCGGGTCGTTCCCGTCGGGGTCGGACGCGACGGGCACGAGGCCGATCGAGCGGGCGAACCCGACGACCGCGGTGCCGTCGGACCGCAGCACCGGGGTCGTGAGGCCCGGGAGGACGTTGACGAACGCGCCGTCCGGCCCCGGCCCGAGGGTCGGGCGGAACCCTCGACCGATGGCCGTCGCCCCGCCGTCCCGGGTCTCCGCGATGGTGCCGCCGAGCGGGCGCGGGGACCCCTGGCCGATCGCGTTCGTCCCGGAGCGGGCGGCCAGCGGTCCGCGGATGACGGCCGGCCCGGTGGTCCATGTGGCGCCGCCGTCGACGGTCCGCCATGCGGTGTAGCCCGAGCTCGCCCAGACCGTGCGCTCGTCGACCGCCGTCAGCCGCACGTCCGCCCCGGACCCGCATCCCGGCAACACCGTCGTCCGCCAGGTGGCACCGAGATCGGCGGAGCGCCGCACGCCGCAGCCGTCGGCGAGGTACAGCGTCCGACCGCCGGCGGACACGAGGTCCACCGATGAGGCCGCCGCGGCCGCCGCCGAGACCGGCACGCGACCGATCGTCCGCACCACCCGTCCGTCGTCGTCGATGCGCTGCACGAGGAACGGCGCGATCCCGCCCGAGGCACGACCGACGACGGCGAACGCCCCGTCCCGGGCCGTGACGTGGACGGGCTCACCGACACCGGACGGGCCGGGCGCGGCCCAGCCGGCCCAGGTCGTCGACGCCGCGCCGGGATCGGCGAGGACGTCCGCGGAGGCGGGGGGTGGGGCGGCCGTCGCCTCGGCGGCGAGGCCGGCGACGAGCGCGGCCGCCGCGGTGGCGGTGAGCAGGACGGAACGGGCGGGGGACACGGGAGCTCCTGGGGACGGGACGGGTCTGTCGATGCCGGGCTCGTGTCTTACCGGACCCGCAGCACCTTGCTGACCGTCGAGAGGTCCGTGCGCTCGGCGAGGACCGCGCCGCGGTACCAGGCCTGGACGCCCTTCTGGGTCTTCGTCAGGCGGACGGTGACGCGGAAGCTGCCGTCGGCGTTCGGGGTGACGGAGCGCAGGACCGAGGTGTCCCTGCCCCCGCCGCGCCAGGCGACGAGCGACACGGGCTCGTCGTCGGCCGCGCCCTTGAGCACGCCCACGACCGTCGCCGTGCGGACGCCCTTCTTGCCCTTCTTCGCCTTGCCCGCGGTGCGGAGGGTCAGCGTCGGGGCCTTCGAGCCCAGCAGCGACGTGTTGCGGAAGACGGCACCCAGGACGCTGTCCTGCAGGACGACGCCGGAGCCGAAGACGGCCGCGACCGGCGGTGTCGTCGCCCCCGGGGTCGGCAGGACGCGCAGGGTGCTCGCACCGTCGCGGGTGACGAACGCGCCGGCCGGCGTGATCAGCACCCCGTCGCGGTCGGAGGAGAACTCGAGGCTCGGGTCACCGGCACCGCGGGTGTCCGGCCCGGCCGCCCCCAGGTTCGGCACGATCGCGCGGCGCTTGAACGTCTTCGCACCATCCGTCGAGCGGTAGAGCGTGCGACCGTCGAGCGCGTAGGCGGTCTTCGCGGAGACGAGCTGCACGTCGTCCGTGGACTTCGGGAGCTTCGACTGCTTCCACGTGCGACCACCGTCGGTGGAGCGGACGACGAGCAGGCTGCTGCCGCGCCGGGCCCACGCCAGGACGGTGGAGCCCTGGGCGACGGCGTTCGTGAAGCCGCGGCCCTGGAGCACGGAGGACTCGACCGGGGCGGGCTTCGCCGGGTCGGTCAGCCGGATCACGCCGCGGGCGCCGACGACGACGGGCGTGTCCCCCGCCACGGCGAGGGCGGCCGGGCGGATCGCGGAGACGTCGGCGAGGGTCGCCCAGACGCCGTCGTCCAGCCGCCGCAGCGTGCCGTCGTCCGCCAGCGCGACGAGCTTGCCGCCCGCCGACGCCACGCGGGTGAGGTTCGGCGTGGCCGGCAGCGCGACGTCGTTCCAGGTCTTCCCCTGGTCGGAGGAGACGTGCAGGCGGCCGACGCTGGCGATCGCCAGCAGGCCGTGGACGCCGAGCGAGCCGGTGCGGTCGTCACCGGAGGCCAGGGGCCGATAGGCGGTCGCGCCCGCATCGTCGGAGCGCAGGACGCGCGGCCCGGCGTTCTGGGGGCGCGTGATGCCGACGACCGCGTCGGCGGCCGGGGCGGTGACCTCGGCGTCGGGGAGGGCGGCCACGCGGGCGCCGAAGGCGTCGCCGTCGAAGCGCAGGGCGCTCTGGCGGGCGGGGTCGCCGACGGCGGTCACCCCGACGACGCAGCCGCCGGCGGTGCCGCAGACGACGTTCTTGACGAGCACGCCCGTGGCGCCCGGCAGGTCGTCCGGGATCGGGACGACGCGGCGGGTGAACGTGGCGCCCTGGTCCGTCGAGACCAGGACGGCGTTCCCGGCGCCGACGACGACCGCGCCGTCCGCGCGGCGCGCCAGGCCGGCGATGGAGGGCAGCGCGTCGACGAGCGGGGCGGCGTCCGAGTCCGTGGGCGGACCGGGGACCTTGACGCCCTGCCAGGAGGCGCCGCCGTCGACGGAGCGCTGCAGACCCAGGCCGGCGGCACCGGCCGCGACCGTGCGCAGGCCGACGTTCTGGTCCAGCGCCAGCTGCGGGCCGCGCTCGCCGGCGTTGGCGACGGTCCAGGTGGCACCGCCGTCGACGGTGCGCCAGGTGCGCTTGTCGGTCGACGCGAACGCGACGTCGGCGCTCGCCACGGTGAGGCTCAGGGCCGCGCCCGAGCAGCCGGCGAGCGGCTCGCCCTTCCACGCCAGACCGCGGTCCTCGGAGTGCCGCACGCGGCAGGTGTCGGCGAGCAGCAGGCGGTCCGCACCGGCCGCCGCGACGGCCAGCGGGCCCGCGTCGCCGCTGTTGACCTCGACGCGGCCGACCCGCGAGCCGGTGGCGGAGGTGACGGCGATCGGCACCCGTCCGTCCTTGAGGTCGGTCCCCAGGATCACGGTCGTCGTACCCGCCGCCGACACGTGCGACGGGGTGCCGACGCCGAGGGGACCTGGTGCGTCCCAGCCCGTGAAGGTGGTGGCCGCGGGGCCTGCGGCGGACGCCGCGGCGGGCACCATAGCCACGCCGAAGGTGACGGCCAGAACGGCCGTCCTGCTCGAGGAACGCATCGGAACTCCTGGGTCTGGGACCGCCACACTGCGGTCGATGCCTTGAGAACCCCGGGTCCGTGGATTCGATGCGGACGCCGTACCGATCCCGTGCGATTGGCGCCTCGGCGCTCACGGTCCCGGGGGTCGTCCGGCCCGGGTCCGGCCGGGCGACCTGCACGCCACGCCGGGCCGTCGAGCGCGCTCGACGGCCGGCCCCCCCGGGACGACGGACGCTCCCGGCCGAGGGCTCGCCCCGGGACGACCGACGCCCCCGGCCGAGGACTCGGCCGGGGGCGTCGGGATGCCGTGCGGGAGTGCGCTCCGGGGACCGTCCACCCTGGGGCGGACGGTCCCGGCGTCCGCTCCTAGTGGATCACCGGCTCGCGGAGCTCCGGGGCGCGGCGCGGGGCCTCGGGCTCGTCGGACGCGGCGCCGTCCTGTGCCTGCTCGGCGGCGAGCTCGATGCCGCTCTTCGTGCCCAGGGCCTTCTCGCGCAGGAACCAGACCGCGATGAAGGCGACGACGCCGAGCGGTGCGGCGATCAGGAAGATCTCCGCCACGCCGGTGCCGTAGGCGTGCTCGACGATCTCGCGCACCGGGCCCGGCAGCGCGCCGACGTCCGGGATCGAGCCGCCGCTGGGGGCGCCGGCGCTCGGGATGCCCTGCTCGGCCAGGCCGTCGGCCGTGGTCGAGGCGACCTTCGAGCCGAGGATCGCGCCGAGGACCGACACGCCGATGGCGCCGCCGAGGGACCGGAAGAAGGCGATCAGGGCGGAGCCCGCGCCGATCTTGTCGACCGGGATGACGTTCTGGACGGCCAGGATCAGGTTCTGCATGACCATGCCGATGCCGGCGCCGAGGACGAACATGAAGATGCCGACCTCGACCAGGCTGGTCTTCTCGTCGATGGTGCCCATCAGCGCCAGGCCGACGGTCAGCGCGACGGTGCCGGCGAGCATGAAGCGCTTGTAGTGCCCGGTCTGCGAGATCCGGCGACCCGAGAGGGTCGAGGAGCCGAACAGTCCGACGACCATCGGGATCGTCAGCAGGCCGGAGGCCGTCGGGCTGTAGCCGCGGGCCAGCTGCATGTACTGGGTGAGGAACAGGGTGGTGCCGAACATCGCGACGCCGACGGCGACGGAGGCGATGACGGCCATCACGACGGTGCGGTTCTCGAACAGGTCCAGCGGGACGAGCGGCTCGGGAGCGCGGCGCTCGACCATCACGGCGGCGAAGAGGAGGACGATGCCGCCGATCACCATCGCGGCGGTCTGCCAGCTCATCCAGTCGAAGTTCTTGCCGGCCAGGGAGACCCAGATCAGCAGCGAGGCGACGCCGGCGGCCATGAACGTGCCACCGATCACGTCGATGTGGACGTCGTCGCGCTTCTTCGTCGGGAGGCGCAGCGTGCGCTGCAGCAGCACCAGGGCGAAGAGGGCGAACGGCACGCCGACGAAGAAGCAGTAGCGCCAGCCGAGGCCGTCGGTCAGCAGGCCGCCGATGACGGGGCCGGCGACCGTGCCGAGGCCGAAGACGGCACCGAGGTAGCCCATGTAGCGGCCGCGCTCGCGGGGCGAGACGAGGTCGGAGAGGATGACCTGGACCAGTGCGGTGAGGGCGCCGACGCCGACGCCCTGGATCGCGCGGCAGGCGATGAGCCACGTGGTCGACGTCGCGAAGCCGGCGAGGATCGAGCCGGTCAGGTAGATGACCAGACCCAGCTGGATCAGCTGCTTGCGGTTGAAGAGGTCCGACATCTTGCCCCAGATGGGGGTCGAGATCGTCATCGTCAGGAGGGTCGCCGTGACGACCCACGTGTAGGCGGACTGGCCGCCCTTCAGGTCGGCGATGATCTCCGGCAGCGCGGCCGAGACGACGGTGCTCGACAGGATCGCGACGAACATCGCGAGCAGGAGGCCCGAGAGCGCGTTGAGGATCTGTCGGTGGGTCATCTGGCCGGCGACCGGCGGTCCGCCGGCGGCGGGGGTGGGTGTGCTGTTCATCGGAGGTGCTCCTCGTGACGCGCGTCCGCGGCTGCCGCGGACGTGAGGGTGGGGTCGGCCGCGGGGCGGTCGGCGGGAAGGTGGTGGTCGACGCAGGTCCCCAGCGCGGCCCGCAGGCGGACGATGCCGTCGGCCAGCCCGGTGATCTCGCTGCGCTCCCAGTCGTCGACCGCCGTGGCGATCGCGCCGACCAGGCGCTGGTGGGCGCGCTCGAGCTTGGTGAGGCCCGCCGCCGAGATGGCGATCAGGCTGGACCGGCCGTCGTTGGGGTCTGGGACCCGGTCGACGTACCCGTCGTCCTCCAGCGCCTGGATCTGGCGGCTGGCGACCGACAGGTTGACCTGCATGTCGGAGGCGACGTCGCTGATGCGGACCGGACCGATCCGGTGCACGACGGCCAGCACCATGAGCCCGCCGACGGCGTGCTCGATCCCCGCGAAGCGCTGGAGGTCCCGGCGCAGGGCGGAGAGGTTGTAGAGCGCCTGGGCGAGCGCGTCGATGTCGTGGTCGGTCTGCTGCACGGAGTCGATACCTGCTTCCTGCAAGCAACAGTATCGCTTTCACTTGCTTCGTGCAAGCATGTACTCCGCGGACCGGGACCATGCCCCGGCGGCGCGGGTGCTCCCGGCCCCGCCCCGGCGCCTCAGGCGCGCAGTGGCGCCTCAGCCCCGGAGCGGCGGCACGACGTTCGGGGCGTCCTCCCCCGAGAGCACGGCGGTGACGTTGCGCAGCGCCATCCGCGTCATCGCGGTGCGCGTCTCCTCCGACGCGGAGCCGATGTGCGGCAGGCAGACGAGGCGCGGCTCGTGCAGCAGCGGGTCTGCGGCGTCGGTCAGCGGCTCGGTGGAGAAGACGTCGAGACCGGCGGAGTGGATCCGCCCCTCGCGCAGCGCGGCCAGCAGCGCGTCCTCGTCGACGACGCCGCCGCGGGCGGTGGACACCAGCGTGCCCTGCGGACCCAGCAGGTCGAGCTCGCGCGCGCCGATGAGCCCGGCGGTCTCGGGGGTCTTCGGCACGTTCAGCGAGACGACGTCGGAGCGCTCCAGCAGCTCGTCCAGGCCGACCGCCTCGGCGATCCCGTCCTCCGGCTTCGGGCTGCGGCTGTGCTGCAGGACGGTCATCCCGAAGCCCGCGCCCCGCCGGCCGACGGCCGAGCCGATGCCCCCGTAGCCGACGATCCCGAGCGTGGTCCCGGCGACCTGCAGCCCCAAGAACGCCTGCGGGTCGAACGCGCCCCACTCGCCGGCGCGGGTGGTGTCGAGCGCCGGGACGAGCAGTCGGCGCGCCATCAGGATCAGCGAGAACGCCAGGTCGGCGGTCGCGTCGGCCAGCACCCCGGGCGTGTGCGTGACGACGACGCCCCGGCGCCGGGCCTCGTCGAGGTCGACGTTGTCGAAGCCGACCGCCACGAGCGCGACGACCTTCAGCCGCGGAGCGGCGTCGAAGAGCTCCGCGTCGACCCGGTCGGGGGTCGAGACGACCAGCCCGTCGCAGTCGGCCGCGAGCGCGCGCAGGGCGGCGGCGTCGGTCGGCGCGCCCTCGTCGGGCAGCACGAGCTCGGCGCCGTCGGGCAGCGGGGCCCCCTCGAGGCCGGGGTAGCCCCGGCGGGAGAGCGCGATGCGGACGGGCGGGGTCGCGGACATGGCCCCCACGCTAGCGGCGGGGACCGCTCAGCCCGCGGCGACGGCCGCCCCGCACGCCTGCGCGATGCGGTCGGCGAACGCGTCGACCTCGTCCTCGGTCGTGTCCCAGCTGCACATCCAGCGGACCTCGCCCGTGGTCTCGTCCCACGTGTAGAAGCGGACGTCCTCGCGCAGGCGGTCGGCGACGCCGGGCGGGACGAGCGCGAAGACCGCGTTGGCCTGCACGCGCTGGGTGAGGGTCACGCCCGGGACCTCCGCCACCGCCGTCGCCAGCCGCGCGGCCATCGAGTTGGCGTGCTCCGCGCTGGACCGCCAGAGGTCGCCCTCGAGCAGCGCGACGAACTGCGCGGCGAGGAACCGGCCCTTCGACGCGAGCTGCAGCGTCTGCTTGCGCAGGTACGTGGCCCCCTCGCCGATCCCGTCGCTCAGCAGGACGAGTGCCTCGCCGCCGAGCAGCCCGTTCTTCGTCCCGCCGAAGGACAGCGCGTCGACGCCGACGTCGGTCGAGGTCTCCCGCAGCGACACGCCCAGGCCGGCCGCGGCGTTGGCCAGGCGCGAGCCGTCGACGTGGAGCAGCAGGTCGTGGGCGTGCGCGTGGTCGGCCAGCTCGCGCAGCTCACCGGGCTCGTAGCGGGTGCCCAGCTCGGTGCTCTGCGTGACGGAGACGACGCGCGGCTGCACGGCGTGCTCGTCACCGACGCGGGTCAGGTGCAGGTCGACCATGCCGGGGGTCAGCTTGCCGTCGGGCGTCGGGACGGTCAGGAGCTTGGTGCCGCCGATGAACTCGGGCGCGCCGCCCTCGTCGACGTTGACGTGCGCCGTGTCGGCGCAGATCACGGCCTGCCACGGGCGACAGAGCGCGCGGAACGCCAGGACGTTGGCGCCCGTCCCGTTGAACACGAGCCACGACCGCGCGGACGGCCCGAAGTGGTCGCGCAGCAGGCCCTCGGCCCGCGCCGTCCACGGGTCCTCGCCGTAGGCGACGGCGTGGTCGACGTTGGCCTCGGCGATCGCGGCGAGGACCTCGGGGTGGACGCCCGCGTAGTTGTCGGAGGCGAAGCCCTTCATGCGGCGATGCTCGCAGGCCGCGCCGGCCGCTCGAGCGCCGGCGCCATCTTCAGGCGCAGCGACGTGTAGAAGATCGAGAGCGGGAACTCGTCGTCCAGGACCTCGTCGACGTGCACGCGCGGGTCCTCGACCTCGGCCAGCGGCTGTGTGGCCCAGACGGAGCCCGACGCCGGCGGAACGTAGGTCGCGACGAGCTGGTGCGCGGCCCGCCAGTGCCCGAGCTTGGTGCGATCGATGCCCTGGCGGTAGAGGTCCTCGACGAGCGTGCGCAGCTCGAGCACGCCCTCGGCGACGGTGTCCCACTCGATCGCCAGGCGGTTGTCGGTCCAGTGGACCCGTCCCGTGCGGTGCAGGTAGGCGAACAGCAGCTGGCCGCCGAGCCCGTCGTAGTTGCGCACCCGCGTGCCCGTGACGGGGAAGCGGAAGAGCCGGTCCAGCAGGATCGCCCGCTGGGTGTCCCGCGCGACGGCGACGCCCTGCTCCTCGAGCAGCACGGCCTCGCCGAACGCGGTCAGGTCGCAGCGCAGCTCCTCCAGCGCGTACATCCAGAACGGCATGCGCTGGCGGATCATGAACGGGTCGAACGGCAGGTCGCCGTGGCTGTGGGCGCGGTCGTGCACGAGGTCCCACAGCAGGTAGGCGTCCTGAGCGGCGCGCTGCGAGGCGCACAGGGCGGCGACGTCCGGCGGCAGGTCCAGGCGCAGGATCCCGGCGGCGGCGGTGACCGTGCGCCGGAACCGCTCGGCCTCGCGGTCGCAGAAGATCCCGCCGAAGTGGTTGGCGGCGCGCTCGGCGACCGACACCGTCTCGGGGAACAGGACCGCGCACTCGGAGTCGTAGCCCGAGGTGTGGTCCACGAACGTGACGGGGACGAACTTCTCGTTGTCGTAGCGCTCGCGCTCGAGGTGCGCGAGCCACTCCGGCCACGGCACCCGGATCAGCAGCGCCTCGAACGCGGTGTCGCGCGAGCCGTTCTGCTTGTACATCGGGAACAGCACGAGGTGCTCGGCGCCGTCGCGACGGTCGAGGTCGGGGCGGAACGCCTCCAGCGACGGGCCGAAGTCGGGGACGCCGAAGCCGGTCGCGGCCCAGCGCTCCAGGTCGGCGCGGACGGCCTGCAGGTACGCGTCCTGGTGCGGCAGGTGCGGGGCGAGCGCCGCGACGGCCTCGACCATCGCGCCGACGTGGGCCTCGGCGTGGGAGGCCACGGCGGGGTCGTCGGCCCGGTCCAGCGCGCCGTCGGGGCGCTGCAGCAGGCGCAGCGCCTCGACCGCCTCGACGAGCCGCGCCCAGGCGGGATCGTCGTGGGCGGCCGAGAGCGGGGCGTCGCCCTCGTCGGCCATCGACGGGACGGCGAGCCAGGAGACGAGGTTGCGCAGGAGCGTCTCGTGGTCCCGGTCGTCCAGGCAGTCGTCACCGAAGAGGTCGGAGTCGCCCAGCACCGCGACCCGGCCGGCTCCCGCCGCGACGACCGCCGCGAGCGGGGCGTCGGGGGTCGACGCCGTCGACGCGGTGCGCAGGAGCGCCCGCGCGTCGCCGGAGAGCTCCAGCGTCGCGCCCCGGTAGAAGCAGACGCCCTCGACGCCGGCCAGCAGGTCGACCCCGTCGATCCGGCCCTGGGCCCCACGGGCCGGCGCGGCGAGGACCCAGTGCGGTGCCCGGTCGTGGCGGACGTAGTCCGAGAGCACCTCGTGGCGGACCGCGACGCCGTAGGGCGCCAGCAGCTCGGTCAGGTTGTTGCCGTACTTGTCGTGCTCCTCCTCCGCCAGGACGAGCAGGCCGCCGCCGCCGGCGACGAAGGCGTGGATCGCGGCCAGCTCGTCCGCGGTGAAGAGCGGGCCCTCGCCCGGGACGGTGCGCTCCCAGCGCGGCTCGGACGGGTGCGCGACGACGAGCACGTCCACGTCGGCCAGGACCTCCGGGGTCAGGCGGCCCGTGGCGTGGGCGCGGACGTCGAGGTCCCAGCGCCGCAGCCGGTCGGCGGCACGGGCGTAGGACGAGTCCTCGGGGTGCGCGGGCTGCATCTCCCGCGCGACGTCGGGGCGGATCGTCCACGCCTCGCGGTGCGCCTCGTCGAACAGCACGCGGGCGAGCGGCCGTCGGGTGGGCACCGGGGGAAGATCGAGAAGCATGGCGATCCCTCAACGGTACGGGCCCTCGCGTGTCGTGTCGATGCCGTTCTGCGTCGACTTCGTGCAACAATCGAACGCATGGACGACATCGACCGGCGAATCCTTGCGCTCCTGCTCGAGGACGGCCGACGGACCTACGACGACGTCGCGGCCCGCGTCTCGCTGAGCGCGCCGTCGGCCAAGCGCCGGATCGATCGACTGCGCGAGTCCGGGGTCCTCCGCGGCTTCACGGCCACGATCGACCACGGGGCGCTCGGGTTCGAGACCGAGGCGCTGATCGAGCTGTTCTACGGCCCGGCGGTGCAGCTCGACGAGGTCGCCTCGTCGCTACGCACGCGGCCCGAGGTCGTCGAGGCGTGGAGCGTCACGGGCGAGGCGGACGCGATCGCCCGGGTGCGCACCCGCGACAACCTGGACCTCGAGCGGTTGATCCGCGACCTGCAGCGCGATGGCCAGGTGGTCCGCACCCGCACCCAGATCGTCCTTTCGCGCCTGGTGGGCCCGGGAGAGCCGGGCGCCTGACGCCCCGGCGCCGCCTCAGTTCTGGGCGCCGCCGATGCCGAGGCGCGCGTCCGCGTAGCCCGGCGGGCTCGAGATGATCTGGCTGAATCGCACGACGGTGACGATGTCGTCCTCCGTCACCGTGCGGCCGTAGATCTGCTCGAGGAAGTGGATGAGCTCGTCGTGCCGGCGGAACTCCGGGTTGTCGTGCTCGATGTCGCGCGGGGAGAGGTCGCGGACCCGCTTGACCTCGACGGCGTCGATCACGGCGTCGAAGATCTTCTCGCGCGGCGAGAACTGGTACCCGATCGTGACGAGGACCGCCTGGTTCTTGCGGTACTTGTGCGACTTGTCGCCCAGCCGGATCGTGGCGGTCTTGCGGCCCCGCTTCAACTGGTCGGCGAAGATGCGGGAGTAGAAGTTCAGGACCTGCATGAAGGACGGAACCCTAACGTCCGGGAGCGGTCCCCACCACGGGTTGCACGAAAAGTGCCCGCCGAGGGCTCAGCGGTCGCGCTCGGCGCGGGCGATCGCCTGGGCCACCATCTCGCGGTCGCCGGGGAAGGCGAGCTCGTCCAGGGCCTGCTCCAGCGGCATCCAGTAGGCCCGGGTGACCTCGAAGCCGTCCGCGATCGGCTCGCCCTCGACGTGGGCGCAGAGGTACATGCGGACGGTCTTGCGGATCCGCTTCCCCTCCCGCTGGTACCAGTAGACGACCTCGCCCAGCCGGGCGGTGATCGACGCCGAGACCGAGGTCTCCTCCCAGATCTCCCGCAGCGCGGCGGTCGGCGGGTCCTCCCCCTCCTCGGGATGGCCCTTGGGGAGCGTCGCGATCGTGCGGCCGTCGGGGCGGACGGGGTTGATCACCAGGCACGCCCCGTCGCGGACGACGACGCCCCCGCAGGAGAACTCGCGCTCGGCCGCCGGCGGGCCTCCGCCGGCCGTCGCCCGGCCGCCGCGACCCCCGCGACGACGACGACGGCCACGCGTCGCCCCGCCGCCGGCGGCCGTCGGGGCGTCCTTCTTCGGTGCGCCCCGGTCGGGGGCGGCGTCGCGGGTCCCGCCGTCGGCCTTCGCGTCGGACGGGCTCCCGGAGGCCGGGTCGGCGGCGGGGCGGCCCGAACGCCGCCCGCGCCTGCGCCCGGCCATCAGTACACGTAGCGGTCCAACGCCGCCGGATCGTGCACGAGGATGCGTCCTCGGCCCTGCTTCAGCACCCCGGCGCGCTCCAGCACGGCCAGGAAGCGGCTGGCGGACTCGCGTGAGCTGCCGGCGAGCTGCGCGATGTCGGCCTGCGTGATCCGGATCTCGACCTCGGGCTCGTCGTTGCCCTCTTCGCGGGCCTGCTCGACGAGCCGCGTCATCACGCCCGCGACGCGGGACTGGACGGTCTGGAAGGACTGGCGGGAGAGCCGCTCGTTGGCCTCGCGCAGGCGGCGGCCGAGGGCGACCACGAGCTTGGCCGAGATGTCCGGGTGCTCGCGCATCAGGCGGCGCATGTCGCCGGCCAGGATGGCGAGCGCCTGCACCCGATCGAGCGCCTCGACGGTCGCCGAGCGCCGGTCGGTGTCGAACATCGCCAGCTCGCCGAAGATGTCGCCCGTCCCGAAGTGCGCCAGCGTGATGGCGCGCCCGTCGGGGTGGTGGCGGACGGCCCGGCAGTGGCCCTCCTTGACGACGTAGCACGTGTCCGACTTGTCGTTCTCGCGGAAGATCACCTGCTGCGGCGAGAAGCGCCGGGGCACGGCGACCTCCGCGACGCGCTGGAGGTCCTCCGCCGCGAGCGTCTCGAAGACGGGGACCCGGCCCAACAGCTCGAGCGTCGGATCGATGTCGTTGACCTGATGCTCGGTGGCGCCCACCCCATGTGATTACCACACACAACGGTCGAACGCGACGAATTGCCCGGACGTCCGGCCGGGCCCCCCGCACCCCCGCTCGGCCCATGACCCCCGGTGGACACTGACGATGCGGAGGTTCTGGCGTCCCCGCCGAGGTCTGTGACCGCGGGAACAGATCCGTCCGGGCCCGACCTGCGGGCCGCGCGTACGGGGTGCGAGCCGCCGAGCCGATCCGGCCCTCGGAGGAGGGTCATGTGGGACCGGGCGTCGGCGGGCGGGTCGGTGATGGTCGTCCGGGAACACGCACCCCGGGGGCGTGAGTCGCCTGGCGCATCAGCCGATGCGCCGGACGACTCGGACGCTCGGGGTGTGTCCAGGGTCGGCGGGCCGGGGGGGGGGCGGGGCGG
>NZ_JAURWA010000159.1 GCF_030655195.1 Patulibacter sp.
CCGCCCCGAGCGTCTCGGGGTCGGGCGCGCCGCACTGCGGCGCGGCTCGGCGCACCCGGTCAGGCCGGCGGGCGCAGGGTCGCCCGGCGCGGCAGGACGAAGACGCCCGCCGCACCGACCGCGACCGCTGCCGCCAGGAACGCGGCCGGCGGGCCCGAGGCGGCGACGAGCAGGCCGCCGACCGCCGCACCGGCCGCGGTGCCGGCGAACAGGCCGCTGCCCAGCCAGGTGAAGGCCTCGGTGACGGTGCCCTCCCCGGCGAGCTGGCCGCACAGCGAATAGACGACGGTGAAGAGCGGGGCGATAGCCGCGGCGGCCAGGACCAGCACCAGTCCCAGGCTCCACAGGCCCGGCGCCAGCGCCAGCAGGCCGTGGCCGACGGTGCACGCCAGCACGAGCAGCAGCAGCGCGCGCTCGGGCGACCGCCACGGTCCGCGGTGCGCGGTCGCCAGACCGGCGATCAGGCTGCCGACGCAGTAGGCCGCCAGGAGCAGCCCGACCGCGCCCGGCGTGCCGGCCTCCTCGGCGCTGGCGGTGATCGCCAGCTCGGTCGCGCCGAACATCGTGCCCAGGCCGAAGGAGATGGCCAGCAGCGCCCGGATCGCCGGACGGCGCAGCGGTCCGGCGCCGGCGGTCCGCCGGACGCCCGACGCGGGCATCGCCCGGGACTCGGGGCCCGACGCGAAGACGACCGTGGCCGCGGCCAGCACGATGGCGGCGACGCCGAGACCGAGCGCGGGGTCGTGCGCGGCGATCAGGCTGACGAAGAGCAGCGGGCCGAGCATGAACGTCAGCTCCTGGACGGTCGCCTCGACCGCCAGCGCCGCGTGGCGCACGCCGGGGTCCACGACGATCCGGCCGAACATCGCGCGGACGCACGGCGCGACGGGCGGCTGGCTCGCGCCGGCGACCAGGGCGAACGGCAACAGGACCCAGCCGGGGGTGCCGTCGGGGAGGAGGGCGGCGCCGAGCATCGTCGCCGCGGCCAGCGCGACGCTCAGGACGAGGACGACGGGCTGGCCGACCCGGTCGATCGCCTTCCCGAGCACCGGGGCGCCGAACGCCATCCCCAGACCGGCGGCGCCGGAGACCGCGCCGCCCAGCGCGTAGCTGCCGCCGAGGTCCCTGGTGCGGAGCAGGAAGAGGAGCGCCAGGACGGTCTCCGGCGCCCGGGCGAGCATCGACAGCCCGAGCAGCCGCGCGACCCCCGGGCTCCGGAGCGCGAGGACCGCGGGGCTCGAGGGGGTGGCGGACGCGACGGACACGGATCGAGCGTAACTGATGCGCGTATCAGCAGACGGGCGATGGGCGGCGGCCGCGGCCGGGGTCACCTCCCCGGGTCCCCGTGGCGGCGGGGACGTCGGCGACGGCGACGGGGGCTCAGCGCAGTGCGCCGTCCAGTGCGTCCTCGAGGACCGCCCGCGCACCGTCGTCGTCGAGCAGGCCGCAGTTCAGCGCGGGACCGAGACCGTCGGAGACGGTGATCAGGAGGAGCGCCACGCGCTCGGGGTCCACGGCGGCCGGCAGGTGCGCCCCGGCCAGGCCGTCGCGCAGCAGGCCGGTCAGCGCGGCGATCCAGGCCGCCTGCCGGGACCCGACCGCGTCGCGCACGACGGGCGAGAAGCGGGCGCGCGAGGAGACCTGGTTCCAGAGCTCCCAGCCGTCCTCGCCGGGCAGCTCGCCCTCGGGGGCCTCCCCGGAGGAGGGGATCGTGGCGCGTCGCAGGAACCGCACGATCGCCGCGCGCCCGGGCTCCGCCCCGCGGGCGTCGGCCTCGACCGCCCGCAGCTCCCGCTCGTCGACGCGCACGAACGCCGCGGCGATCAGCTCGTCCCGGTCGTCGACGTGCGACGAGACGAGCGGCTGCGACACGCCGGCCTCGTCGGCGACGTCCTGCAGACGGAACCCGTGGACGCCGTGGGCGACGATCACGCGGGCGGCGGCGTCGAGGATCGTGGTGCGGCGCTCGGCGTGGCTGAGGCGCGTGCGGGGGGTCCCTGGGCTCACGAGCCGATGATCCCAGGGCCCGGCTCGACGACGACCAGCTCGTCGCCGACGGCGACGCGGCCGGCCTGCAGGACCGTCAAGTAGATCCCGGCGTCCGCCCCGTTGCGCGCCCCGATCCGCTTGAGGACGGTGGTGTCGCGGGGCAGCTCGTCGGCCTGGGCGCGGGTGGTCATCACGCAGCGTCCCGTGGTCTCGGTCGCACGCAGGAGCGCGCCGCCGACCCGCAGCGTGGTGCCGACCCAGGCGTCCTCGGCGAAGCCGGTGCTCGCCGCGCCGGTGTCGACGACGAGGTTGGGCCGCAGGCGCAGGGGGTCCAGCGCCTCGCGCTCCGCCGGCACGCCGTCCTCGTCGCTGTGCAGCGCGGCGAGCGTGGCGGTCGTGACGAGGTGGAGCGGGGCGGCGTCGTGGTGGCGGCCCCAGCGGCGCCCGGCGTCGCCGCGGTCGAAGTGCAGCGTCCGGCCGAGGTGGGCGGACAGCACGGCGTCGGCGTCCGGGGTCCCCGGACGCACCGTCCGGCCGTCGGGCAGCCGGACGTCGACCGCGGCCCCGGCCCCGGACGTCACCAGGTCGAGCATCCCGTCGAAGAGGCGCCAGCGCCCGCGGTCCGCCTTGGCCGAGGCCCAGTGGTCGTCGTCGTCCAGGAGCGCCCACTCGCGGTCGCCGTCCAGTCCCGACGGGCCGAGATCGCCGGCCGGCAGGTGCTCGCCGCGCATCGACTTCACCGGGAACCGGAGGACCGTCGTGACGGTGCCGAGGACGACGGACATGCAGCGAGGATAGACCTGACCCCCACTCCCGGCGCGCCACGATCTGCGACCATGGCCGCTTGGGGTCGCGGTCAGACGGTCGGCACGGTGAACGCCGTACCTGCCCCTGCCCGATCGGTGGACGGCGTCCGTGATCCCCGTCCTCCTCGCCCACGGGATCGCCGCGCTGCTCGCGCCATGGCTCGTCGCGCGGCTCGGTACGCGGGCCTTCCCGCTGCTGGCGATCGTCCCCGCCGGCGCCGTCGTCTGGGCGGCCACGCAGACCGCCCGGGTCACCGACGGCGGCACGACCGAGGTCGTCCACCAGTGGGTGCCCTCCCTCGGGATGGAGCTCGCGTTCCGGCTGGACCCGCTGTCGCTCCTGATGACGTTCGTGGCCGCGGGCGTCGGTGCGCTCGTCCTCGCCTACTGCGGGCGGTACTTCTCCCGCGACGAGCAGGGTCTCGGGCGCTTCGCCGCGGTGCTCGTGGCGTTCGCCGGGGCGATGCTCGGCCTGGTCCTCAGCGACGACCTGCTGGTGCTGTTCGTCTTCTGGGAGCTCACGACCGTCCTGTCGTTCCTGCTCGTCGGGCACAACAGCGACCGGCTGGGCTCCCGCCGGGCGGCGATGGACGCCCTCATCGTCACGACCTTCGGCGGGCTGGCGATGCTCGTCGGCTTCATCATCCTCGGGGAGGCCGCCGGCACCTACCGGATCTCCGAGATCGTCGCGAACCCGCCCGGTGGCACCACGGTGTCGGTCGGCGTCGCGCTCGTGCTCGTCGGCGCCCTGTCGAAGTCGGCGCTGGTCCCGTTCCACTTCTGGCTGCCCGGCGCGATGGCCGCGCCGACCCCGGTCTCGGCCTACCTGCACGCCGCGGCGATGGTCAAGGCCGGCGTCTTCCTCGTCGCCCGTCTGGCCCCCGGGTTCGCCGAGACCGCGCCGTGGAAGCCGACGATCCTCGTCCTCGGGCTGCTGACGATGCTCCTGGGCGCCTCGCGGGCGCTGCGCCAGCACGACCTCAAGCTCCTGCTGGCGTACGGCACCGTCAGCCAGCTCGGCCTGCTCACGGTGCTCGTCGGCCAGGGCTCCCGCGACGTCCTGCTCGCGGGTCTCGGGCTGCTCCTGGCGCACGCCCTCTACAAGTCGGCGCTCTTCCTGACCGTCGGGATCATCGACCACGACACCGGCACCCGCGACCTGCGCGTCCTCAGCGGCCTGGGGCGGACGCGCAAGCGGCTGGCGGTCATCGCCGGGCTCGCGGCCGCCTCGATGGCCGGGGTCCCGCTCTTCGCGGGCTTCGCGGCGAAGGAGACGGCGCTGGACGCGCTCCTGCACGGCGACGCGGTCGACCTCGTCACGCTCGTGGCGATCGTCCTGGGCGTCGCCCTCACGGCCGCCTACGCCTGGCGGTTCTGGTGGGGCGCGTTCGCGACGAAGGACGGCGTCCCGGACCGCCGCTGCGACCACGCCGACCCGCACATCGAGCTGGCCCCCGGGCTGCTCGCCGTCGGCGGTCTCGTCCTCGGGATCGGCTTCTCGGCGCTCGACGCGCTGCTCGCCCGCCACGCCGACACCGCACCCTCGACGCTCGAGAAGCCGCTGCACCTGGCGGGCTGGCACGGCGTCGGCGTGCCGCTGGGACTGTCGCTGCTGGCCCTCGCCCTCGGCGCGGTCGTCGTCCTCGTGCAGCGCCGCCTCGCCGGCCGACCGGTCCCCGCCGAGGGGACCCGGCGGATGCTCGACGCCCGCGACTCCTACGTCGTCCTCGTGCGGGCGACGGAGCGCCTGTCCGTCGCCGCGGCGCGCGCCACGCAGTCCGGCTCGCTGCCGGTCTACCTGATGACGATCCTCTTCGTCTTCGCCGCCGCGACCGCCACGACGCTGATCACCGGCGCCCCGTGGAACGTCGAGCTGCGCGTGTGGGACGAGCCCGCCCAGGGCGCGATCGGCCTCCTCATCGTCGCGGCGACGATCCTCACGCTGCGCTCCCGCCGACGCCTGAAGGCCGTCGTCCTCAGCGGCGTCGTCGGCTACGGCGTGGCGACCCTGTTCGCCCTGCAGGGCGCGCCGGACCTCGCCCTGACGCAGTTCCTCGTCGAGACGGTGACGCTCGTGGTCGTCGTGCTCGTGCTCCGGCGGCTGCCCTCGCACTTCACCGGCACGGTGTCGTCCAAGCGTCGCCGGCGCGTCCACCTGCTGACGGGCGTCACCGTCGGCACGCTGATGGCCGTCCTGACGGTCGTCGCGGCCGGCGCCCGCGAGGCCGCCCCGGTCTCCGAGCTCTTCGCCGCCGCGTCGAAGCTGGCGGGCGGCGAGAACATCGTCAACGTCACGCTCGTCGACCTGCGCGCCTGGGACACGATGGGCGAGATCGCGGTCCTGGTCGTGGCCGCCACCGGCGTCACGAGCCTGCTCTTCCTGCGCCGCCGCACCCGTGCGATGCCGCGGCTCTCGGACCCGTCCGCCGACAGCCCGGTGTGGGCGATGGCCCCGGCCGACGCGGGCGCCGGCCCCCCGCGCGCACGCCCGGGGGCGGGGTCGCGCACGGATCCGTCGGTCGCGGCCGTCGCGTCCTCGGCCGGCCTGCTCAACGTCGTGCAGCACAGCGCCGGGGGCGCCGGGACGGCCCGCCGGGCCGAGCAGTGGCTCGTGGCCGAGAACACGCTCGCGCCCGAGCGCCGCTCCATCCTGCTCGAGGTCGTCGTCCGCCTGATCTTCCACACCGTCCTCGTGCTCTCGGTCTACCTGCTGTGGGCGGGCCACGACGTGCCCGGCGGCGGGTTCGCGGGCGGCCTGGTCGCCGGCCTCGCGTTCAC
Organism: Patulibacter sp.; assembly: GCF_030655195.1. GTDB lineage: Bacteria > Actinomycetota > Thermoleophilia > Solirubrobacterales > Solirubrobacteraceae > Patulibacter. The sequence continues at coordinate 5,574 of NZ_JAURWA010000159.1, forward strand.
GATCCGGTACCTCGCCGGCGGGCGCTACGAGCTGGGCGAGGCCGCGCCGGTCGGGGCCGGGCTGGTCATCGGCCTGGGCCTCGTGATCGCCGTGGGCACCGGCCTGGGCGGCGCGATCGTCGGCGATGCCGTGCTGCAGGGCGGGTCGTGGAAGCCCGACGTCCCGCTCTTGGGGACGCTGAAGCTCTACTCGTCGACGCTGTTCGACATCGGCGTCTACCTCGTCGTCGTCGGCGTCGTCCTGGACGTGCTGCGCAGCTTCGGCTCCGAGATCGACCGTCAGGTCGACGAGGAGACCCACGGGCGCCGCCCCACCGTCCAGCCCGCCCCGACCGAGGAGTCCGCCTCGTGAGCGTCTCGCTCGTCCTGGCGATCCTCGTCGGCGTCCTCGTCGCCGGCGGCGTCGTGCTCCTGCTCGAGCGCAGCCTCACCCGCGTGCTGCTCGGGGCCGTCCTGCTCGGCAACGGGATCAACGTGATGATCCTGACGATGGGCGGCGTCGCGAAGGAGGCGCCGATCATCGGCGAGAACGCGCAGGCGGACCAGAACGACCCGCTGCCGCAGGTGATGATCCTCACCGCGATCGTCATCACCTTCGCCGTGACGGCGTTCCTCCTGGCGCTCGCGTACCGCTCGTGGCAGCTGCAGGGCCACGACGAGGTCCAGGACGACGTCGAGGACCGCCTCGTCGCCACGCGGCGCGAGGCCGAGGAGCTCGAGGACACCGGTGCGGACGCCGACCTCGAGGCCGCGCAGGACGCGCGGGCCGCGGTCGAGGAGACCGCGTCCCCCGACGACGACGCGGCCATCACGAGGGACGCATGAGCACCGCCGACCTCGTCCCGCTCCCCGTCGTCCTGCCGCTGCTCGCGGCCGGCACGAAGTTCGCCATCGGCGTCCGCTGGCCCCGCCTGCAGCGCGCGATCTCCGTCGGCACCCTGACGGCGGTCCTCGTCGTCGCGGTCCTGCTCCTGATCGCCGCCGACCGCCACGGCCCGCAGGTCGCGGCCATCGGCGGCTGGCAGCCGCCGATCGGGATCGTCCTCGTCGCCGACCGCCTGTCGGCGCTGATGCTGGCGATCTCCGCGGCGGTGACCCTCTGCGTCCTGGTCTACAGCTACGGCCAGGGCAGCGCGGACGAGGAGGAGGGCCTGCCGCTGGCGGTCTTCCACCCGACCTACCTCGTGCTGGCGGCCGGGATCAGCAACGCGTTCCTCGCCGGCGACCTCTTCAACCTCTACGTCGGCTTCGAGATCCTGCTCGTGGCCAGCTACGTGCTGATCACCCTCGGCGGCACCGCGTCGCGGATCCGCTCGGGCACGACGTACGTGATCGTCTCGCTGCTCTCGTCCCTGCTGTTCCTCGCCGCGATCGGCCTGGTCTACGGCGCCACCGGCACCCTGAACCTCGCGGACCTGGCGCTGAAGCTGCGCGAGCTGGACCCCGACATCCGGCTCGTCCTCGAGCTCTCGCTGCTCCTGGCGTTCGGGATCAAGGCGGCGGTCTTCCCGATGTCGGCGTGGCTGCCGGACTCCTACCCGACCGCGCCCGCACCGGTGACGGCCGTCTTCGCCGGCCTGCTGACGAAGGTCGGCGTCTACGCGGTGATCCGCACGGAGACGCTGCTCTTCCCCGACGACGACCGGGTCGCCGCGCTCCTGATGGTCATCGCGCTGCTGACGATGGTGGTCGGGATCCTCGGTGCCGTCGCGCAGACGGACGTCAAGCGCATGCTGTCGTTCACCCTGGTCAGCCACATCGGCTACATGATCTTCGGCGTGGCCCTGGGCTCCCAGCTGGGGCTGTCGGGCGCGATCTTCTACGCGATCCACCACATCACGATCCAGACGACCCTCTTCCTGACGGCCGGCATGATCGAGCGGGTCGCGGGCAGCACGTCGTCGGAGCGGATCGGCGGCCTGGCGAAGACGGCGCCGCTCCTGGCGATCCTCTTCTTCCTGCCGGCGATGAACCTCGCGGGCATCCCGCCGTTCTCGGGCTTCATCGGCAAGGTCGCGCTGATCGAGGGCGGCGTGCAGGACGGCTCGTGGCTGGCGTGGACGCTCGTCGCCGGCAGCGTGGTCACCAGCCTGCTGACGCTCTACGCGGTCGGCAAGGCCTGGAGCCGCGTGTTCTGGCGCTCGCCGCGGGTGTCGCTGCCCACGCGCGACGCGGCGACGGGCCCCGGCACGCTCGCCGGCGAGGCGGCTGCACCGGGCCCCGGGCCGGCGCGGGGTGGCGCGGGCGAGGACGTGTCGGGCGCCACGATCGGCGGACGCGACATCACCCGGGGCGGGCGCATGCCGCGCCTGATGACCGGGGCGACCGCCGCGCTCGTCGTCCTCGGCCTGGCGTTCACGGTCTTCGCGGGCCCCCTGACGGGCGTCACCGACCGCGCTGCCGTCGAGCTCCGCGACCGCGCCGGCTACGTCCGGGCGGTCGCCCCGGTCGCGCTCCTGCGCACGCCGGACGGCTACGTGATCGGGCCGCCCGCCACGATCCCGCCCGGCTTCTCGGACTCCGGGGCCGACGACCCGGCCCCGCGCCGGACCCCCGGGCCGCGCGCGACCCCGACCCCCGGGGCGACGCCGTGAGCCCCGTGCGCCGCATCGGCCGCCTCGGCCGCCGGCTCGTCCGCCGGCCGGCCGCGGGGTCGCGGATCCTGCAGCCCGTCGCGGTGCTCTGGCTCGTGGTGCTGTGGGTGCTGCTCTGGGGGCGCGTGACGCCCGGCCTGGTCGTCACGGGCCTGCTCGTCGGACTGCTGTCGATCGCGATGTTCCCGCTGCCGCCGCTGGCCATCGAGGGGCGGGTCCGCCCGCTGTCCGCGCTGCGCTTCGGGGCCCGGTTCGCCTACGACGTCGTCCGCGCCAGCGTCCAGGTCGCGACGCTCGCGTTCCGCCGCGACCAGGAGGCCCCGACCGCGGTCATCGGCGTGCCGCTGATCACGCACTCGGACCTCATGCTGACCGTCGTCGCCGAGGTCCTCTCGCTCGTCCCGGGCAGCCTGGTGGTCGAGATCGACCGGCACGACGCGATCGTCTACCTGCACCTCATCGGCGTCCGCGACCGCGACGACGTCGAGCTGGAGCGCCGCCGCGCGCAGGAGACCGAGGCCCGGATGATCCGGGCGTTCGGATCGCCGGCGGACCGCCACGCGCTGGCCGAGGGCGGCCGCCGCGACGTCCGGCCCCACGACCCCACGGGCGGCGGGCGCGGCGCCCCGGTCGGGATCCCGGTCCCGGCGGACGTGCCGCCCGCCCGCCCCGCCCCCGACGGAGGGACCACCCGATGACCGTCGTCCTCTGGGTCGCCGCGACCATGCTGGGCGTCGCCGCGCTGCTCGCGCTGATCCGCGTGGTCCGGGGCCCGTCCGCACTGGACCGCGTCGTGGCGATGGACGTGCTGCTGTCGTGCCTGATCGGCGCGATCGGCATCGAGGCCGCCTACGGCCGCCACGGCACCACCCTGCCGGTCCTGGCGGTGCTCGCCCTGCTCGGCTTCGTCGGGTCCGTCGCGATCGCCCGCTTCGGCGCGGACGTCGGCGACGACGACCCCGACCGGCGCGAGGAGGCACGGGTCGAGGCCCGCCTCGAGACGATCCGCGACCGCGAGGACCCGTCGTGAACGGCGTGCTCGACGTCCTCTCGGCGATCTGCCTCCTGGGAGGAGCCGCGCTGTCCCTGGCCGCCGGCATCGGCGTCCTGCGCTTCCCCGACGTCCTCTCGCGGATGCACGCGGCCTCCAAGCCCCAGGTCCTCGGCCTGCTGCTCGTCCTGATCGGCGTGGGGCTGCGCCTGCGCACGGGCTTCGACATCACGACGCTCGTCCTCGTCGCCGTCTTCCAGCTGACGACGGCGCCGGTGGCCGCCCACATGGTCGGCCGGTCGGCGTATCGCACCCGTCGCGTGCGCCGGGACCTGCTGATCGTCGACGAGCTGAGCGACCGCCTCGAGGAGGGCCGGCGCGACGTCGAGCGGTCGGGCCCGCCGGACGGGCGCTGAGCCCGGTCCGGCCGTCGGCATCGGCGTGCCCTCCGGCCGCCGGCGACCAAACGGCCGCCGGCGACCAAACGGCCGCCGACCACCCGACGGCCGCCGACCACCCGACGGCCGCTGGCCACCCGACGGCCGGATCCCGTCCGTCCCAAGGCCAGCACCGCCCCGGCAGCGGCGGGGCCGCGCCCGGCGTCAGGCCAGCAGCCGCTCGATCGCGGCGGCGGTGCCCTCGGGGTCCTGCAGCATCGGCAGATGCCCGGTGGCGAGCTCCTCGACGCGCTCCGCCTCGAGCGTCGTCGCGTACCGGTCCTGCGCCGCCCGCGGCATGTCGCGGTCCGCGGTGGTCCGCAGGTAGCCGGTCCGGGGCGGCCAGGAGACCGGGGGGACCGGGTCGCGGTAGAGCTCCTGCGACTCCGGGGCGAAGTCGTCGACGAGCCGGTCGACGACCGGGGCGGGCAGGTCGCGGGCGTAGCCCCCGCGGAGCATCCGGTCCGGCGGGCGCGTGCCGGCGACCCGGGTGATCGCGGGCACGACGAGCCGCTGCGGGAACGGCAGCGCCCCGAAGAACGAGCGCCCGGGCTCCGGGAACGAGGCGGCGATCCCCACGACGCCCCGGACGCGGTCCGGCGTGCGGGCGACGACGGCACCGGCGATCACGCCGCCGATCGAGTGCCCGACCAGGACGAAGTGGCGCCACGGCGCCCCGTCCAGCGCCGCTGCGGCGTAGGCCTCCAGGGTCCGCGGAGCGGAAGGATCGGGCCGCTCGGCCACGGCGGTCGGCCGGGTACGGGGGAGCGCCGCGCGGACGTCGTCCCAGATCCACGCGGGCAGGCCGGCGCCCCCGATCAGGAGGAGCGGCGTGGTGGGGGAGACCATGACGTCGACGCTAGGGAGGTCCGCGGACACCTGGCGTCCGCGATGGCCGCCTGTCGGCGACGGCGCCCGGCCGTCGACGTGCTGTGGCGGGGCCCGGCCTCGAGCCGGCGCCGGCGTTCCGCTCCGCCGCTACAGCGGCGCGAAGCGGCCGTTCTCCTGCAGGACCTCGCCGTCGGCGTAGAGGCGGCCGCCGGGACGCAGGTCGCAGATCAGGTCCCAGTGCAGCGCTGACTCGTTCGTCCCACCGGTCTCGGGGTAGGAGCGCCCGAGCGCGGTGTGGACGGTGCCGCCGATCTTCTCGTCGAAGAGGATCACGCCGATCGCCCGGTCGATGCCGAAGTTCGTGCCGATGCCGACCTCGCCGAGGAAGCGCGCGCCGTCGTCCGTGGCCAGCGCCCGCTCGAGGTACTCGCCACCGACGTCCGCCCGGTGCTCGACGACCTCGCCGTCGCGGAAGGTCAGCTCGACGCCCGCGACGTCGACGCCGGCGGGGGAGGAGGGCACGGTGTAGCGGATGGTGCCCGTCGCGCTGGACTCGAGGGGACCCGTGAAGACCTCGCCGGAGGGCATGTTGCGCCGCCCGTCGCTGTTGACCCAGGTGCGGCCGCCGACCCGCAGGGTCAGGTCGGTGCCCTCGGCCTCGATCCGCAGCTCCTCGACGCCCTGCAGGCGCTCGATCAGCCGCGCCTGGAAGTCCCGCAGCCCGCTCCAGGCGCGCAGCGGGTCCTTGCGGTCCAGGAACGTCGCCCGGGCGACGAAGGCCGAGAGCTCCCGCAGGGACATGCCGGCCTGGTCGGCCAGGGCGGCGGTCGGCCACAGCGTCGTGGCCCAGCGGCGCTGCAGCGTCAGCTCGCGGGCCTCGTGGCGGCCGCGGGCGGCGCGGGCGAGGCGCTCGGGGTCGATCTCGGCCAGCGCCGAGGTGTCCTCGGGCGCCTGGATCGACAGGGAGCGCTGCGCCTGCCGCGCCTCCTCCAGGGCCAGCGGCGAGAGCTCGTCGAGGTGCCGGTCCTTCGCGTGGCGGTAGAAGCCCTCGGTCTGACCGGGCAGCTCGACGCGGATGAGAGGCCACGCGTCGCGCTGCAGGATCGCCCGCTGGAGCTCGACGAGCAGCGGCGTGGCCAGGTCGGTCGAGCGGACGAGGACCTGGTCGCCGGGCTCGGGCTCCAGGCAGTAGCCGACGAGGAGGTCGGCGAACGCCTCCGCGGAGAGCTCCGAGGCGATCGTGGCGTCGTCGTCGAGCGGGGCGCCGTCGTCGGCACCGGACGATCCGCCCGGCCCGCCGGCCGCCTCGCCGCCCGGCTCGTGGGCGGCCCGGTCGCCGGTCGCGGGCGCGGCGGACGGCGCGGACGGCGTCGGGGCGTCGCCGACGGGGGCGCCGGTGGCGTCCGCGGGCGGGCCGCTCAGCACGTCGGCGTCCCCGTCACCGGTGGGCACGGCGGGCTGCTCGTCGGGCACTGCGTCGTCCTTCCGCTCCTTGGACCACGGCCGCCGGCGCGCCATCAGGGGGCCTGCATCTCGGGGAACCACTCGGCGAGGTGCTCGCGCAGGACGCTGCGGATCCACGTCCGCTCCTCGGGGCTCGCGACCCGGAAGCGACTGATCAGCGCCTTCTGGCCGGTCGTCGGCACGTCGTCGACGCTCCAGCCCATCACGAGCCGTTCGAAGAGGAACTCGACCGCCCGGTGCCAGACGTCCTCGCGGGTGCTCGACGCCTGGGCCAGGTCGCCGCCGACGGTCTCGGCGTAGACGAGCCGCGTCTTCGGGGTCATCGCGCAGCGCAGGTCGAGCGTCATCCGACCGTCGGGGCTCGTGTAGGGCACCGTCGGCAGCTCGGGGGCCTTGCGATCGGAGATCCGGGGCCCGCCGTTGGTCTTCTTGCGCTTCTTCGCCACGGTCTGCGCCCGAGTCTACGGGTAACGTCCCGGGTCCATGCCGCGTCGCTCCCCCGCCCTCCGCACCCGCACGCCGCGATGAGCAGCGGTCGCGCGGCGAAGGAGCTGGGACGCGGCGAGCGCGTCGTCCCGGGCGTGTGGCGCCTGCGGCTGCCGCTGCCCTGGCCGGGCGTCCCGCACGGCAACGCCTGGGCGGTCGCGGCCGGCGACGGCATCGTGCTCTTCGACACCGGCATGCACCAGCCTGGCTCGCTGGCCCACCTCGAGCGGGCGCTCGACATGGTCCACCTGCGGCTCGAGCTCGTCCGCAGCGTGGTCCTCACCCACGCCCACGTCGACCACTGCGGCCAGACCACGCCGATCGTCCTGCGCTCCGGCGCGGACGTCTGGTGCCACCCCGACCACGGGCACCTGACGAAGTGGCTGGCGGACCCGGACTCCTACTGGGAGCGACGGGTCGAGATCGCGCTGCAGTCCGGCGTCCCCGAGGCGGACGTCCGCGCCGCCTCGGCGCTGGTCCGCCGCGAGGACATCGGCATCGCCGGCGGTCTGCAGGTCGACCACGACCTCGTCGACGGCGTGACCATCGACACCGACCTGGGCACGTTCGAGGCCGTCGAGACGCCGGGCCACGCGCCCTCGCACGTCTGTCTCTTCAACGCCGACCGGCGGATGCTGATCTCGGGCGACCACCTGCTCGGACGGGTCTCGCTCTTCTTCGACTTCGGCTACACGCCCGACCCGATCGGCGAGTTCCTCGCGTCGCTGGACCGCGTCGAGCAGCTCGACGCCCGGCTCTGCCTGTCGGGGCACGGCCGCACGTTCACCGACGTCGAGGGCCACATCCGGGCCAACCGCGCGCTCGTCGCCGAGCGGCTGCAGGCCACGGAGGACGCGCTGTCGCGGACGGAGCCCAGGACGCCCGCGGACATCGCGCCGTCGGTCTTCGACGTCGCGCTGACGCCCGAGAACGGCTCCTGGCTGCTCGGGGAGGTCCAGTGCTTCCTGCGGCACCTCGTGGTCACGGGCCGGGTCGAGATCGCCGACCGCGACCCGGACCGCTTCCGGCTGCTCTGAGCCCGGGCCGGTCCGCGGGCCCGGACCGCGGGACCGACGGGTCGACGGCGCGCGTCCTACGATGTGCGGGATGCGCATCGACGAGATCATCGAGACGTCCCCGGACCCGACGTTCTCGTTCGAGTTCTTCCCGCCGAAGACCGACGAGGCCGAGGCGCTCCTCCACGAGGCCCTGGAGACGCTGCGCGAGCTCTCCCCGTCCTTCGTCTCCGTCACCTACGGCGCCGGCGGCAGCTCGCGCGACCGGACGATCAAGGTCGTCCGCAACCTGCGCGTCGAGCACGGCCTCGAGGCGATGGCCCACCTGACCTGCGTCGGCGCCACGAAGGACGAGATCCGGACGGTCCTCGGGCAGATGCGCGACGCCGGGATCGACAACGTGCTGGCCCTCCGGGGCGACCCGCCCGGCGGCGAGGAGAAGTTCTCCCCGACCCCCGGCGGTTTCGCGTCCTCGCCGGAGCTGACGGCCCTGGTCCAGGAGGAGTTCCCGTTCTGCGTGGGCGGCGCGGCGTACCCGGAGCCCCACCCGGACGCCCGCCACGACGACGACGACGTGCAGACGGCCAAGGACAAGGTCCGGGCCGGCGCGAAGTTCCTCGTCACCCAGATCTTCTACGACAACTCCGACTACTTCTCGTTCGTGCAGCGCCTGCGCGACGAGGGCATCGACGTCCCCGTCATCCCGGGCCTCATGCCGATCACCTCGATCGGGCAGTCCCGCGGGTTCCTGAAGAAGATCGGCGCGCGGATCCCCGAGGGCTACGCCCGCGAGCTCGACGCGCGCGAGGACGACCCCGACGCCATCAAGAGCCTCGGCATCTCCTACGCCACCCTGCAGGCGGCCGAGCTCCTGGCCCAGGGTGCCCCGGGCATCCACTTCATCACCATGAACCGCAGCCCCGCGACCCGCGCGATCCTGGCCACGCTGCGCCTGCACCGCCCCTGGGAGCGCACCCCGGAGTCCCCCGCCGCGGCGGGCGGGCAGCCCTCGCTGGCCTGACCGGGGCGGGGCGGGCGGGGCGACCGGCGGGGGTGGGGCAAACCCGTGCCACACGCCGGCACCGGATCGACCGCACCCACCCGCCACCACGCCCCGACCGGCGGGGGTGGGTCAAACCCGTGCCACACGCCGGCACCGGATCGACCGCACCCACCCGCCGTGACCGCCCAACCCGCGGCTCCGGACGGGATCCGCCATCCAAGCGCAGCACGATCGGGCCACTCGACCGTTGTTCCGCCACAGGTCCCGGCGACACAGTGGCGGGGTGCCCGACGACCATCATGCGGCGCGGCTCGCCGCGGCGATCGCCGGCCGCCAGGACGGCGTCATCTCCCTGCGGCAGCTGCGGTGGGCGGGCGTGTCCACCCGGACCCTCCGGCGGTGGGTCGAGCGCGGCCGGATCTACCGCGTCGGCTGGCGGGCGTACGCCTTCGTCCCCCGGGTGACCGACCGTGGGGTCGTGTTCGCGGCGCTCCTCGGCGCCGGCGGCGATCGTCACCTCGCCCGCGAGCCCACCCTGCTCGGGGCGGAGGAGGCCGCGGTGCGGGCGACCCTGTTGGATCCGCACATCGTCCTGAGCCACTACACGGCCCTGCGACTCCAGGGGGTGTGCGCCTCGGCCGTCACGCCGGTCGACGTGACGTTCGTGGGCGGTGTCGTGCGCCCTCGGGTCGCCGGGGTCCGCGGCCACCGGACGAGGAACCTGGAGACCGCCGACCTGCGGCACGTCCGAGGTCTCCCGGTCACCGCGGTGGCGCGTGCTCTCGTCGAGGTCGCGCCCCGGACCCCTGCCGACCGTCTGCGTCGCCTCATCCGTGAGGCTCAGGTCCTGGGGGCGTTGCCGCCGGAGGAGCTGGCGGCGGCCTGCTCGCGGCTCGCGGGGCACCCCGGAGTCGCCGTTCTGGCCGCGAGCGACCGCGATCTCGCCGTCCGCCTGACGGGCGACAGTCCACTGGCGGGGGACCTCGCGGTCTTCCTCGAACGGCAGACCGCTCTGGCCCCGTGGACGCCGCAGCATCCTGTGACGCTCGGCAGGCACGTGTATCGGCTCGACTTCGCGAGACCCGACCTCCGGATGGCGGTCGAGGCCGACGGGGCCGGGGCGCACGAGGGGACCCAGGGTCGGACGTCGGACGCCCGCCGGGACGCCGAGATGCTCGCCCACGGCTGGGTCACCGTCCGGGTCACGGCGGATCGGCTCCGCCGCGAGCCCGAACCTCTCGGGGCGACCCTGGAGACCATCGCCCTCCAGCGTGGCTGGCGACCCGGGACCCGGGAGGGTCGTCCGGCATCCGTGCCCGGGCCCCCGTCCGGCATCCGTGCCCGGGCCCCCGTCCGGCCCAGCGTGACCTCTCCCTCAGGAGCCCCTGATGGTGGCGCGCTACCGTGCATCCGGTCCGGAGCGTCGCCCGCGCGACCCTCCATCCCGACTCCCCCGGAGCCCCGCATGGTGAACTTCAGCAACCTCAGCAAGCTCGCCGACAAGGCGAAGTCGATGGCCGGCCAGCACAACTCGAAGATCGATCAGGCGATCGACAAGGGCGTCAAGGCCGCCGACAAGGCGACGAAGGGCAAGTACGGCGACACGCTGTCGTCCAACGCCGAGAAGCTCAAGGGCGCGGTCGACAAGGTCGCCGACAAGCCCGGCGGCGCGAACGCCCCGGGGACCGTCGACAGCACCGCCGTCCCGGCCCCGGCACCGGACGCCAAGTCGGGCCCCGTCCCGGACCCGGACGCCCCGAAGGGCCCGCGCTGAGCGACGCGTCACCCGCGTACGAGCTGCGCCGCTCGCGGCGCGCCCGGCGCGTGACCGTCCGCATCGACCCGGACCGGGGACTCGTCGTCACGATCCCCGCCCGGGCCACGGTCCGCGACGCCGAGCGCGCGATCCGCGAGCTCGACGGCTGGATCGCGCCGCGGCTCAGCGCGCTGCAGGACCGACGCGCCCGCGCCGCGGAGGACGCCGCGTCGGGGCTGCCGTTCCTCGGCGAGCGCCTGACGCTCGAGCCCCAGGTCGACCGCCGACGGGTCCACCGGGTCGACGACCGCCTGCTCGTCCCCGCCGACGCGGACGCCAGAGGTCCCGCGCTCGTCGCGTGGTACCGGGCCCGGGCCCGCGAGGAGTGCGTCGCGCGCCTGGACGTCAGCGTCGCGACGCTGGGCCGGCGCTACGAGCGCCTGCGCGTGACGGACACCCGGTCGCGCTGGGGCAGCTGCTCGAGCACGGGCACGATCAGCCTGTCGTGGCGGCTCCTGCTCGCTCCTGAGGCGTGCCTGGACTACGTCGTGTGGCACGAGGCCTGCCACCTGGTGCACGCGCACCACGGACCGACGTTCTGGGCCCTCCTGGCCCGCCACGTGCCCGACTGGCGCGAGCCGTCCGTTTGGTTGCGGACGCACGGCACGGACCTGCGCCTGCTGCTGCCCACGGCCTGAGGCCGCCGGAACCGCCGCGGCCCGCGGCACCTCGACGCCGAGCGCCCGACGGTCCGCGATCCTCGCGGCGGCCGGGTCCGCGGCACCAGCCGGCAGGTACCCGGCGAACATCGTTCGTCCGGAATGGCGATGCCCGAGACGCCTGCCCGTTACAAGGACCTGTGTCCACATCGCACCTCCCATCCCCCCGGGCGCTCGCCCTTTCGACCTGGCGGGTGGTCCGGCGGCACTGGATCGCCTCGTTGGCCCTCTTCTTCGCCGTGGGCGGCGGCGGGACCGTCGCGCTCGCGGCGAGCTCCTCGACGTCCCGCACGTACTACGCCTGCGCGGCGTCCGGGAGCAGATCGCTGAGCCTCACGACGAAGAAGGCCTCGTGTGCCCGAGGCGCGCGGAAGATCTCGTTCTCCGCCCGCGGCACCCGCGGCCTGCAGGGCGAGGCCGGCAGGCGCGGCGCCGACGGGGCGGGCGGTCCGGTCGGTCCGGTCGGTCCGGTCGGCCCGACCGGCTCGGTCGGGGCCACGGGCCTCACGGGCAGCGACGGCGCGACGGGCTCGACCGGCCAGGACGGCGCGCGCGGCAGGCAGGGCGAGGCGGGGCTGCGCGGGCCGCAGGGCGTTGCCGGCACCGACGGGGCGACCGGCGCCACCGGTGCCAAGGGCGACACCGGGGCGAAGGGTTCCGACGGGGCGAAGGGCGCCGACGGCGCGGCCGGCGCGAAGGGCGACACCGGCGCGAAGGGCGACACCGGGGCGACCGGCGCCACCGGCGCGACGGGCCCCTCGGGTGGCGGTCTGACGCTGACCGACAAGAACGGCGTCTCGCTCGGCAAGGTCGTCGCCGTCGGCGAACGGGCCGTCAGCGTGATCACCTCGACCGGCTACAACGTCGACGTGCCGTTCACGGGCCAGTTCTCGCCCGCGCAGATCTATTACACGGGCGCCTGCGGCTCGGCGGCCTCCGTCGGCACGGGGTACCTCAACACCGGCAACGGCGCCAACGGCGGCAACGATCCGATCTGGGGCAAGTCGGTCGCCTACTCGGGCTCGCTGGGCTCCCTCGTCGTCGCGGCCACCGTGGACGCGGCGACCGGGACGGCGCAGTCCGAGAACCTGACGTCGGCGTCGATCGACAACCCGAGCTGCCGCGCGAGCGCCGGCACGGTCAACGGCTGGAAGCTCAAGACGATCACCAACGCCGCGGCGGGCCTGCCCGCGACGATCGCGACGCCGCTGTCGATCGGCTGAGTCCGCCCCAGGTCGCGTCCCGCGGGGGCTCGGCTGGCCCGGGCCCGGGCCAGCCGAGCCCCCGCGGGACGCGACCTGGGGCG
>NZ_JAURWA010000020.1 GCF_030655195.1 Patulibacter sp.
GGGGCGACGGGCTGTGGGCCGCGGGGTCGCCGCGGGCGTCGGGGGAGGCGGTCGCCGGGGGAGTGGGCCACCGGCCGGACCACGGCCGGCGTGCGGCGGCCTACGGCGTGCGGCCGCGCCCGGTCCGCGCCGCCGCGACCCGGTCGCGCAGGACCTTCTCGTGCGGCGCGGGTCGCAGGAACCGGGTGGACTCGAGGCCCTCGGGCATCAGCTCCTGGTCGCTGACGCCCCCCGGGTTCGTGTGCGGGTAGTCGTAGGCGCCCGGGTCCGCGCCGTCGCTGACCTTGCCGCGCAGGTACGGCGGCGGGGGCGTCACGCCGTGCTCCTCGATGTGCGCCATCGCGTCGTTGATCGCCCGGTAGGCGGCGCTGCTCTTGCCGGCCAGCGCCAGGCGGACGGTCGCGTGCGAGAGCGCGATGCGGCACTCGGGCATCCCGACGCGGTCGACGACCTCGGCGGCGGCGATCGCCAGCGGCAGGCACTGCGGGTCGGCCAGGCCGATGTCCTCGGACGCGGAGACGACGAGTCGCCGGGCCACGGTCCGCGGGTCCTCGCCGGCGGTCAGCATCCCCGCCAGGTAGTAGACGGCGGCGTCGGGATCGCTCCCCCGGATCGACTTGATGTACGCCGAGAGCAGGTCGTGCGGCTGGTCGGGGCCGGCCGTGACGGTCGCCCGGTCCAGCGCCGCGCCGGCGTTGCGGGACGTGACCCGGACCGGGACCACGGCCCTCGGGGCCGCCCCCTCGTCGCGGCCGGCGTCGCCGGTCATCGTCGCCGTGCCGGTGCGGGCCAGGGCCACCGCGGCCTCGAGCGCGCCGAGCGCCGTCCGGGCGTCACCGGCGCTGCGGGACGCGAGGAGCTCGAGCGCGTCGTCGTCCGCGGTGACCTGCGCGGGCCCGGGCGCAGAGGTCGACCCGCCGGCCGCCGGGTCCTCGCTCGCCGCCGGGTTCTCGCCCGCTGGGTCTTCGCCGGCGGCCGGGTCGTCGCCCGCCGCCCGGTCTTCGCCCGCGACGGGGTGGGCGATCCCGGGACCGGCGGACGCCGCGGGGGCCGGCCGGTCGAACATGCGCCGCTCGACGGCGCGGCGCAGCAGGACGAGCACGTCGTCCGTGTCGAGCGCGCGGAGCCGGTAGATCCGCAGCCGCGAGCGCAGCGCCGGCGAGATCGCCGCCCACGCAGGCTCGGTCGTCGCGGCGATCAGGGTGACGAGGCCCTCCTCGACCGCCGGCAGCAGCGCGTCCTGCTGGGTGCGGTTGAAGCGGTGGATCTCGTCGATGAAGAGGACCGTCGGGGTGCCGTTCGCGTCGCGTCGCTCCTGCGCCCGTGAGAGCGCGGCCCGCACCTCGGCCTTGCCGGCGTCGACGGCCTGCAGCGCCTCGACCGCGGCCCCGGCCGCGTCGGCCACGATCCGGGCGAGCGTCGTCTTGCCCGACCCGGGCGGGCCGTGCAGGAGCATCGCGTGGGGCATCTGCGCGTCGATCGCCGCCCGGAGCGGGCGCCCGGGACCGAGCAGATCCTCCTGGCCGACCACGTCCTCGACGATCCGCGGCCGCATCCGGGCGGCGAGCGGCGCGTCCTGGGGCACCGCGGGACGGCCGGCGGGGGTGCCGTCGTCGGGGTCGGGGACGAAGAGCCGGTCCACCGGTCGAGGATCGCAGGCGGGTCGGGCGGCGGCGGGCCGAGCGGCTCGACGGTGCCGGAGGTGGATCCTCGTCGCGAGCCTCGGCGCCAGGGGTGGTCGCGATCCCGACGCCCCCGGCGACGAAACCGAGACCGGGCCCCACGCAACGCACCCCCGCCGCGGCGGTGGTCGCGATCCCGACGCCCCCGGCGACGAAACCGAGACCGGGCCCCACGCAGCGCACCCCCACCGCAGCGGTGGTCGCGATCCCGACGCCCCGGGCGACGAAACCGAGACCGGGCCCCACCCGGGCCGTCCCCGTCGCCGGGAACCGCAACCGGCCCCGTCCCCCGAGGCGTACCTTCGAGGTGACCGGGTAGTCCCTTGGTCCGCCCTCCGACGACACGACCCGCCCGCACCGTGCACACGACCGACTCCACGCTCCCCCTCGACGAGTCCGCGCCGTCGCCGACGCCGGTGATGTCCAGCGCCCACGCGAGCCCCGAGGGCCTCTTCGACGACCACTCGATGATCCGCCGCGTGCACCGCGAGCGGGCCGTCGCCCTGCACGGCCAGCGCGCGCTCCTGATGCAGGCCGCGCACCCGCTGGCGTTCGTCGGCTTCTGGGGCGCCACCGCCGCGCAGGAGCCCGAGAAGGCCTACCCCCGCCTCCAGCGCACCGCCGAGGCGATGGCCACCGCCGTCTTCGGCCCGGCCGACGCCGCCGAGGCCATGGGTCGCCGGGTCCGGGCGATCCACGGCGCCGTCTCCGGGACCACGGCCGAGGACGTCGGTCCGTGGCCGGCCGGCACCCCGTGGCGGGCCGACGATCCCGAGCTGCTGCTCTGGATCCTCGCGTCGCTCGTCGACTCGGCGCTCCTCGTGCACGACCGCTTCGTCCGCCCCCTGCGGCCGGAGGAGCGCGACGCGTTCTGGCGCGACTACCGGGTCGTCGGCGAGCTCTTCGGTCTGCGCCAGTCCGACATGCCGCAGTCCATCGTCGCCTTCGACGAGTACGTCGCGGACATGCTCGCGTCGGAGCGCACCGAAGTCATCCCGACCGCGCGGTCCGCGGGTCGACAGATCGTCCTGCACCCCCCGGTCCCCTTCCAGTTCCGGCCTGCCCTCAAGGTCGCCAACGAGATCACCGCGTCCCTGCTGCCGCCCAAGGTCCGCAAGGGCTTCGGCCTCCGCTGGGACCCGGCGCGCGACCTCGGCGTCGACGCGCTGAGCATCTGGGCGCGCCGCGTCCTCCTGCCGGTGCTGCCGACCACGCTCGCGTGGACGCCGCACGGCAGCCCGGCGCCGATCGGCTGAGCCGCGACGGCGCTCCTCCGGGGCGGTCGATCCGGGTCGGGCTCGGGCCTCGCGCGGCTCACCTCGGGGGGGGGTGGGACCGATCGGGTGCCAAGGGGTGGCACCGGATCGACCGCACCCCGGGCTCCGCGGCTCGCGTTCCGGGGGGGGTGGGGCGGTCGGGTGCCAAGGGGTGGCACCGAATCGACCGAACCCCGGGCAGCACGGCTCGCGTTCCGGGGGTGGGGTCGATCGGGTGCCAAGGGGTGGCACCGGATCGACCGCACTTAGGGCTGCGCGGCTCGCGTTCCGGGGGGGTGGGGGCGATCCGGTGCCAACAGGTGGCACCGGATCGACCGCACCCCCCCGGCCCCGCCCGACCCTCAGGGCTCCGCCGACGCAGGCGCCGCCCCGCGCGACGGCAGCGCCCACACCGCCACGCCCGGCAGCGCGACGAGCAGGCCCAGCGTCACCAGCTCCCCGACCGCGTCGACCGGGCCGAAGCCGTCGAGGTGCGTGGCGTGGAAGACGAGGTGCAGGACCGCCGAGACCGTCCACGCCACGCAGAGCGGCACGACGAGCTCGCGCGTCGGCCGCCACGCCGCCCAGGCGAAGAGCACCGCGAAGGCCGTGAACAGGCCTCCCACGTCGGTGACGAGGTGCTCGTTGAACGGCGGCAGCGGGGCGACCCAGGCGCTGAGGAACGGGAAGCCGTCGAAGAACGCGCGCGGGACGATCGCCGCCGGGAGCCCGGTGAACGCCGCGCTCACCGCGAGCACGACGAGCGCGGTGCGGGCGAGGCGGACGTCGCGGACCGAAGCGCTCACGTCCGACCCCCGCCGTCGACCCCGGGACCGGGCGCTTCGACCCCGGGACCGGGCGCGCCGACCCCGGGACCCTGTGCAGTGCTGCGGCCCCGCGCCAGCCACGCCCTGAAGTCCGGCCCCTCGTCGCCGACCGTCGCCGCGCAGAGCGCTCCGGACCGCACCGCCCGCCCCGTCTGCCCCGGCAGCGGCACCCGCACCGGGATGCGGCCTCGACCGGTCGCCCGGGACCACGTGTCCGCGAGCTCGGCGACGGACTGCCGCCGCGGGCCCGCCAGATCCGGCAGTCGCCCGGCCGGTCCGGCGTGCGCCGCGTCGGCCAGGTGGACCGCCGCGACGGCGGGGTCGAGCAGCTGGAGCGGGACCGCCGCCCGGGGCCGGACGCCGAGGCGGGCGGCGCGCTCGAACAGCCCGGCGAGCAGCGGGTGGAACTGGGTCGCGCGCAGGACCGTCGAGGGAACCGACGCCGCCGCGACGAGGCGCTCCTGCTCGGCCTTCGCGCGGTAGTAGGCCAGCGGGACGACGTCGCAGCCGACGATCGAGATCAGCACGTGGTGCGCCACCCCCGCCGCCGCGCCCGCCTCGAGCGTGCGGCCCGTGCCGCCGACCAGGAGCTCGCCGGGGTCCTGCTGCCCGTTCGCCGCGTCGACCACGACCTCGACGCCGTCCAGCGCCGCGTCGAGCCCGGAGCCGGTGCGGAGGTCGACCGGGTGGTGCTCCGCGCCGGCGACCGGGAGGGCCGGGGGCGTCCGCGACAGCACCCGCACCTCGTCCCCCCGCCGGACCAGCTGGTCCACCACGAGCCGACCCAGGCTCCCCGTCCCGCCGATCACCGCTGTGCGCATCGTGCTGCTCCCCGTCGTCCGTCGTCGCCGGCACCTCGTCGCAGGTCCGACGGTACGGCGCACGCGGGTGTGACACGCGATCCATCGGCGTGGCGGCGCGGTGCGGTGCGGCGGCCGGGCGCGGTGGAGTCCCAGGGGAGGTGCGAGCCGCTCCGCGTCGCCATCCGGTCGAACCCCGCGGTCCCCTCCCGTAGCCTGCAGCGGGTGTCCGCCTCCGCGCCCGAGCCCACCGCGCCCAGCTCGGCCACCGAGCTGCTGCAGCGGCTGATCCGCTTCAACACGGTGAACCCGCCCGGCGACGAGCGCGAGGCCCAGGAGTTCCTCGCCGGGCTGCTGGAGGACGCCGGTTTCGAGGTCACCCTCGTCGGCAACACGCCGGGTCGCCCGAACCTCGTGGCCGAGCTCGCCGCGACGGGCGACGGCGACGGTCCCGGCACGCCGGGAGGGCCGATCCTCGGCCTGCTCTCGCACGTCGACACGGTGCTCGCCGCCGCCGAGGACTGGCAGCACGACCCCTGGTCCGGCGACCTCGAGGACGGCGAGATCTGGGGCCGCGGCGCGATCGACATGAAGTCGCAGACCGCCGCCGAGGTGACCGCCGCGATCGACCTGGCCCGCTCGGGCTGGCGGCCGGCGCGCGGATCCCTGAAGGTCATCGTCGTGGTCGACGAGGAGGTCGGCGGCGGCGAGGGCGCGATCTGGCTCTGCGAGAACCACCCCGAGCTCGCCCGCTGCGACCTGATGCTGAACGAGGGCGGCGGCGCCCCGTTGCGGTTCCGCGACGCGCTGCACTACGGCGTCTGCGTCGGCGAGAAGGGGCCGCTGCGCTTCGCCCTGAAGGCCTCCGGCAGGGCCGCGCACGCCGCCACGCCGCGCCTGGGCGACAACGCGCTGGTCCGCCTGGCGCCGCTGATCACCCGGCTGGCCGAGGCGGAGCTGCCGTTCGACGTCGACCCGGCGATCGTGGCGATGCTCGACGGTCTGGGCCTCGACGGGCGCGACCCCGCGGGCGCCTACGGGCAGCTGCGCGAGGAGAACCCGGCGCTGTCGGCCGCGATCGAGCCGATGGGCCGCATCACGTTCTCGCCCAACATCGTCTCCGCGGGCGACAAGATCAACGTGATCCCGGACCGGGCCGAGCTGCGCGTCGACTGCCGCGTCCCGCCGAACCTCACCACGGACCAGGCGAAGGAGCGGATCCTGGCCGCCCTGGCGCCCCTGCCCGACGGCGTCGAGGTCGAGTGGGGCATGACGGTGCCCGGCAACGCGTCCCCCGCGCACGGCGAGCTGTTCGACGCGCTGCAGGAGTGGCTCGGCGAGCACGTCCCCGGTGCCGGCATCGTGCCGACCTTCCTCCCGGGCTTCACCGACTCGCGCACGTGGCGCACGGCGTTCCCCGACTGCGTGGCCTACGGGTTCTTCCCGCACAAGAACCTGGAGCTGCGCGAGCAGGCCGGCCGGATGCACGCGAAGGACGAGCGGATCGACGTCGAGGACCTCGACTTCGCGACGGCGTGCTTCCGCGACGTGACCCGGCGGATCCTGGGGTAGGCGGGCCGGCCGGCGGCCCGGGACGCCTTCGCCGCCCTCCGCCCACCCTGCGAGGATGGCGCGGTGACCGATCCGCGGATGCTGCTCCTGTGGGACTCACCGAACATCGACATGGTGCTCGGGCAGCTGATCCTGCGGCGCAAGCCGACGGGACGCGAGCGGCCGCGGATCGACGCGCTGCGCGGCTGGCTGCGGGAGCGCGCCGACGACGCGGTCGAGCTCGACGGCGAGCGCCCGACCGTCGAGGCCTCGGTCTTCGCCAACGTCACCGAGCGGACGTTCACCGGCGTCGTCGGCTGGGCCGAGGTGGTGCGGCAGCAGGGCTTCCGCATGTTCCTCAAGCCGAAGACGCGGGACGACTCGGACGTCGACGACGACATCCTCGACCTGCTCGCCGAGCGCCACCGCGAGGGCGGTCTGCGCGAGGCGCTGATCATGTCCCACGACGGGATGGCGTTCGCGGAGGCCGCGAAGCTCCTGATCGCCGACGGCGTCCGCGTCACCGCGCTGGTCTTCCCCGAGCACGCCCAGCAGCTCTGCCAGGTCGACGGCATCGAGGTCTTCGACCTGGAGGACGTCCCCGGCCTCTTCGAGCAGGCGCTCCCCCGCCTGACCTTCGCGAGCCTCCCGGCCGAGGGCCGTTGGCTCGAGCCGATCGGCGAGATCTGAGGCCTACTCGCCCTTCCCCGCGTCGAGCTCGCGCGCGGCCTTCTTCGCGCCCGGCAGCCGGCCGGCGACGCGGCCGATCGGGACGACCGCGCGGCTGAGCTCCTCTGCGGCCTCCTGCATGCCGCCGACCGTCGCGGCGATCGAGTCGATCGAGTCGCCGAGGGTGGCGAGCGGCCGCAGCAGCTCTTCCAGGTCGCCGAGGGGTCGCAGCGTCGCGTCCAGCGTCTCGAGCGGCCGCAGGTGCGCCTCGAGCGACTCGAGCGGCCGCAGGCGGTCGCCGAGGGCCTCGAGCGGGGCGAGCCGGTCGCCCAGCGCGGCCAGGGGCGCGAGCCGGTCGCCGAGCTCGGCCAGCGGCGTCAGGCGGTCGCCGAGGGTCTCGAGCGGACGTAGGCGGTCGCCCAGGTCCTCCAGCGGCTTGAGCGCCTCGTCGAGGCCGGCGAGCGGGCGCAGCGACTGCTCCAGCTCGGCGAGACCGGAGAGCGCGGCCGACAGCTCGCCGAGCTGGTCGAGCGGACCGCCCTGGGCGAGGAGCCGCTCGACGCCGCCGTCCTCCGCCAGGAGCCGGTCCAGCGTGCCACCGTCCTGGATCAGCCGGTTGACCGTGCTGCCCGGGGTCAGCAGCAGCTCGAGCGTGCCGTCGTCCTGCAGCAGCTGCTCGATGAGACCGTTCTCCTGCAGCAGACGGTCGACGACGCCGCCGCGCTCCAGCGCCCGCTCGAGGGTGCCGCCGTCCTCGGTCAGGCGGTCGAGCGGGCCGCCCGGCGCCAGCAGCCGGTCGAGCGGACCGTCCGGGACGAGCAGGCGGTCCAGCGGGCCGTTCTCGCCGACGAGGCGGTCGACGGCGCCGCCCTCCGACATCAGGCGGTCGAACGCCCCGCCGTCGGCGAGCAGCCGGTCCAGCGGCCCGCCGGGCGAGAGCGCCCGACCGAGCGGCCGGTCGTCGCTCGTCAGGATCGCCAGCTGCTCCAGCCGGGCGAGCGGGCCCTTCGGGTCGGCCAGCCGGGCGAGCTGGTCGACGACCCCGCCCTCGGCGATCAGGACCTGGACCCGCTCACCCAGGCCTCCCGGGCGGCGCAGCGGGCCGTCCTTGGCGGTCATGTCCCGCGCGGCGATGACGAGCTCCGCCGAGGCGACGACGGTGCGCGCAGGCAGCAGCGCGAGCGAGAGGAGGCCCATGGGCCGCGACGCTACCCGCTGGGGGCGCCGGGCGGGGCGTTCAGTCGCCCGGGTGCTGCGGGTCGTTCGCCCACACACGGGGCACGGCGGCGAAGGCGGCCAGCGCGAGGCCGACGACCAGCAGGACCACGCCGATCGCGGAGCTGCCGAGCAGGAGGATCGCGAGCCCGACGAGCGCCAGCGCGAGCCCGCCCCCGAGCAGGGCGGGGGACCGCCTGGGCACCCCCGCGCCGGACGTCGTCGTCGATCGGCCGTCACCGGGGGTCGTCATGCACGGGCCCGTACCCCGCCCGAGCCACCGTACGCGCCGCCCTCGGCCGCCGCTCAGAGCTCGACCGCGCCGGAGATGCACGTGACGCAGTCGCCGCCGACCCAGATCCGCTCGCCGTCGTCGTCGACGTGGACGCGGCCCGCCCGCCGGAGCGCGGTGCCCTGCGCGGCGACGTAGGAGGCCGGCGCGAGGCCCTCCTCCCGCAGCCACTGCGCGACGCTCGCGTTGAGGCTGCCGGTCACGGGGTCCTCGGCGCCGGAGGTGACGACGCCGTCCGCGCCGGGCGCGTGGGGGAAGAACGCCCGCAGCTCGAAGGCGATGCCGTCGTCGCCGGTCCGGGGGCCCACCACACCGACGTCGTGGCCGGCGACGACCCCGATCTTGGCGCCGCCGAGCACCCCGAAGTCGGCGGTCACCTCGAGGACCCGCTCCGCGGACTCCAGGAGCACCGCGCACCAGCCCGGGCCGTTGTCGACCCACGCGTGCGCCCGGACCTCGTCACGGCGCAGGCCCAGGCCGGCACGGACCCGGTCCAGCAGCTCGTCCTCGAGCGGGCCCGTGCGCAGGCGCGGCGGGGCGGCGAACGCCAGGCGTCCGTCCTCCCGGCGCAGCTCCACCAGACCGGCGCGGCACTCCTGGACGACGCGTTCCGGCGCCGCCGCCTCGCCCCCGGCCTCCAGCCACGCGTGGCAGCTGCCGAGGGTCGGGTGCCCGGCGAACGGCAGCTCGACCGTCGGGGTGAAGATCCGCAGCCGGTAGTCCGCCCCCGCCGCGCGCCCGTCGTCGGTGGGCGGGAGGACGAAGGTCGTCTCGGACAGGTTCGTCCAGCGCGCGAAGGCCGCCATCGCGTCGTCGTCGAGGTCCGAGCCGTCGAGCACCACCGCGACCGGGTTGCCCAGGTACGGCTCGGCGGTGAACACGTCGACCTGGCGGAACGCACGGGATCGCATCGGGTGATCCTCCCAGCGGGGGGCGTGCTCCCACCAGAGGCCGGTCGGCACGTCGTGGCCCTCGCGGCGGGCGGGCCCGCGACGCCCGCGATATAGGCTCCGACGCATGTTCGATCGGATCGACCACCTGGGCATCGCCGTCGCCCCCGAGGACCTCGACGACCAGATCGCGTACCACCGCGACGTGCTCGGGTTCGAGCTCGTGCACCGCGAGACCGTCGAGTCCCAGGGCGTCGAGGCGGTCCTCTTCGACGTCGGCGAGAACCACGTCGAGCTGATCTCGCCGCTGGGTCCCGACACCGGCGTGGCCAAGTTCCTCGAGAAGAACGGCCCGGGCCTGCACCACGTCGCCTACCAGACCCGCGACATCGTGTCCGCGCTGGCGACGCTCAAGGAGCGCGGCGTCCGGCTCATCGACGAGGAGCCGCGCGTCGGCATCCGCGAGAGCCGGGTGGCCTTCCTGCACCCGAAGTCCACCGGCAAGGTGCTGACCGAGCTCACCGAGCCGGCGCACCACTAGTCCTTCCCCACCCCACCCGCAACGATCAGGAGAGCCCGTGTCCGACGACAAGCTCCGCGTCAGCATCGGCCTGGACAGCGCCCCGCCGCTGGCCGTCCGCCTCACCGAGTCCCAGTACCAGGGCCTGCAGCAGTCGCTGAAGGACGGCGGCTGGACCGACCTCGACGCCGAGGACGCCCGCGTCACGCTGAACCTCGACAAGGTCGTCTTCCTCCGCGTCGACAAGGACGAGCAGAAGATCGGCTTCGGGCTCTAGGAGGCCCTCGGGGCGGGCCCGCGCTCCGTCACCGCAGGGTGCAGCGCGGGCCGGCGTCGACCAGGCACCGCGTGAGCTCGCCGCGGGCGTAGCGCGCGGCGTTGGAGTCCTCGCGGCGCACCACGCGGAAGTCGGTGCGCACGAGGCAGTCGTCGTACTGGCCCTCGTTGCGGACCTTGTACGTGCAGTAGCGCGTGACCTCGTTCAGGCCGGTGCTCGCCTGCGCGTCGCGCTCCGGCGGGCCGGACGCGAGCGAGTTCAGCACCACGACGACCAGCACGATCACCGGCAGGCCGACGAAGAACAGCAGCAGGATCAACCGGGCACGCGAGCGGCCCTGGATGAACTCGCGCTCGCCGATCGGCCGGTCGGGCCGGTCGCGCAGGTGCCGCGCGAGCGGCAGCTCGTCGCGGGGATCCTCGTCGCTCATCGACGTCGCCCCCAGCGCGGCGGTGTCGCCGTCACCGGCGGCAGGTGGATCTGCACCGGGCCGAGCGGGTCGGCGGTGACGTCGCCGAGGTCGAGGACCTCGCCGTCGACGTTCCACAGCAGGTCCGGGTCGACGTCGACCCGGATGGTGTGGCCCTGGAACAGCCGCATCCCGCCGCGGTTGCCGCCGCTGCGCATGCCCCAGACCCGGCGGATCAGGGTCAGCCGCGACTTCGACTCGACGACGAAGAGCTCCATCTCCGCGGTGCCGGGATCGGAGTCGGGCAGCTGCACGATGCCGCCGAAGGACCCCGACGCCGCGACGAGCGCCTGCCAGACGTCGCCCTCGTAGACCTGCTCGCCGTCGACGCTGACGCGGCAGTGGACCTGCTTGCCCTTCGCGCCGGCGATCACCGCACCGAGCGCGTAGGCCGCCGGCCCGAGCTTGGACTTCAGCGGTGCCGCCTCGCGCGCGGCGTTGACCGCCAGGCCGATCGACGCGACGTTGACGAACGGGTGCCCGTCGAGCGTGGCGCCCCAGACCGTGCGGTGCCGGGAGTCCGGATCGCGCGCGACCTCGATCGCGGCGTCGAAGTCCGCCGGGACGCCGATCGCGCGGGCGAAGTCGTTGGCGGTGCCCGCCGGCAGGATCGCCAGCGGGGCCTTCGCCGCGGCACAGGCGGCGAAGACGGTGCCGATCGAGCCGTCGCCGCCGGCCACCACCACGCGGTCCGCGCCCGACCGGGCGGCGGCGTCGGCGTCCCCGATCTCGAACGTCTCGACGTCGTGCCCGGGTGATCCGAGGCGCCCCGCGAGCTCGTCGCTCCCACGGCCGGCGCCGGACTTGGGATTGACGACCAACGCCAGCTTCACGTCCCGTATGGTGACCGACCCGGACGACCGGGGGGCCGCGCCGTCCGGGAGTCCCTCCCGTCGGGACGCGGGATCCGCGCGGCCCGTACCCTGACGGGGTGCGAAAGCTCACCCCGGACCCACGCCTCCTCCCCGAAGCGATCGACGCCCGGCGGAGCCTCCTGGCCCGGGCGCTCCACGGCCGGTCCGGCCGCGCGTTCGCCCGTCTGGACCTCGCCGGGATGCGCGCCGTCCGCTCGACCGCGCGCTCGCAGCGCGCCACCCACGCCATCGTCCGCTTCTCGCGCACCGGAGAGCACGGCGCCCTCTGGCTCGGGATCGGGGCGCTCGGCGCGACCGTCGACAAGCGCCGTCGCGAGGACTGGCTCGTGGGCGTCGCCGCCGTCGGCGCGGCGTACGTGGCCAACACCTCCGTCAAGCAGGTCGCGCGTCGTCCCCGCCCCCAGCTGCGCGACCTCCCGCCGCTGATCCCGACGCCGACGCAGCTGAGCTTCCCCAGCTCGCACGCCGCCTCCTCGTTCGCGGCCGCCGCGGCGTTCTCGCCGCTGCTGCCGACCGTGCCGCTCTACGCGACGGCGACCGCCATGGCCGTCTCGCGCGTGCACCTGGGCGTGCACTACCCGACCGACATCGCCATCGGCGGCGCCCTCGGCTGGACCGTCGGGACCGGGGTGCGCGCCATCGGGCACGGGATCGCCGTCCGCCGCCGCGAGTCCTGGGGGGACCACGGCGAGACCGGGGACAAGGTCGCCACCGCCGCCGCCGTCGGGACCGCCACCGTCGCCGCCTCGGCCGCCGCCAACACCGACATCGGAGCCGCCTGATGAAGATCGGCATCGTGGGCATGCCCAACGCGGGCAAGTCCTCCCTCTTCAACGCCCTGACGAAGTCCGGGGCCGAGGCCGCGAACTACCCGTTCACGACGATCGAGCCCAACGTCGCCGTCGTCCCGGTCCACGACGACCGGATGGTCGCGATCGCGGAGCTGCTGGGGTCGTCGGACATCGTCTTCGACCACATCGACTTCCACGACATCGCGGGCCTCGTTGCCGGCGCCCACAAGGGCGAGGGCCTGGGCAACAAGTTCCTGGCGAACATCCGCGAGACCGACGCGCTGGTCCACGTCGTCCGCGCGCACGAGGACGGCAACATCATTCACCCCGACGGGTCGGTGAACCCGCTGCGGGACGTCGAGACGATCGAGACCGAGCTGCTGATGGCCGACCTCGAGCAGGCCGAGCGCCGGATGGAACGCGTCACGAAGATGGCCCGCGGCGGCGACGCCGAGGCGAAGGCGGAGCTCGGCTGGCTCGAGCAGGTCGTCGCCGCGCTGAACGAGGGGAAGCCCGCGCGCAGCATCCCGGCGCCCGAGGACCACCCCCACGTCGTCCGGACGCTCTCGCCGCTGACCGCCAAGCCGGTCCTCTTCGTCGCCAACGTCGACGAGAACGACGCCTCCGGCGAGGTGCCCCCGGCGATCGCCGAGCATGCCGCCGCCATGGGGGCCGTCGCCGTGGCCGTCTCCTCGCGCCTGGAGGCCGAGCTGATCGAGATGGACGACGAGGAGGCCGCCGCGATGCGCGAGGACATGGGCTTCGCCGAGTCCGGCCTGCAGCGGATCGCCAAGGGCGCCTTCGAGCTGCTCGACCTGATCACGTTCTTCACCGCCGGCGCCGACGTCCGCGCGCAGTCGTGGCACCTCAAGCGCGGCCTGACCGTGTGGCACGCCGCGGGAGAGATCCACGGCGACATCCAGAAGGGCTTCGTCCGCGCCGACGTCATCGGCTCGGACGAGCTGCTCGCCGCCGGCGGCTACTCGAAGGCCCGCGACGTCGGCACGCTGCGCACCGAGGGCCGGGACTACGTGATGCAGGACGGCGACGTCATCACGGTGAAGCACACGAACTAGGGGTCGGGTGTCGGCCGGTCTTTGCCCTGCGCCGCCGGCCCGGCCCTCCCGGTCGCCGCGGTGGCGGAGGCGCGTGGCGGGTATCCGGAGGACATGGTTCCCAGCGCAACGACCTCTCCCGACGTCCTCCTCGTGCCGGGGGCGTTCTCCGGCCCGTGGATCTACGCCGACGTCGTCGAGCGCCTGGCCGCGCAGGACGTCGAGGCGCAGGTCGTCGCGCTGCCCTCGGTCGGCGGACCGTCGACCGGCGACGGCTTCGGGGCCGACGTCGCCGCGGTCCGCGGCGCGCTGGACGCCGTGGGCAGGCCGGTCGTCCTCGTCGCCCACTCCTACGGCGGCTCGGTCATCACCGACGCCGCGGCCGGGCCGCACCCGAACGTCCTCGAGCTCGTCTACCTCTGCGCCGCCGCCCCC
The DNA here is from genome assembly GCF_030655195.1 of Patulibacter sp. Classification (GTDB taxonomy): domain Bacteria; phylum Actinomycetota; class Thermoleophilia; order Solirubrobacterales; family Solirubrobacteraceae; genus Patulibacter. The sequence continues at coordinate 13,605 of NZ_JAURWA010000020.1, forward strand.
GGGTCCGGCGCGAGCATGGCGTCGACGACCGCCGCCGTCACCCCGGAGGGCCAGGACAGCCCGATCCAGGTCGGCGACGACGGCCTGGCCTCGTTCCCGCGGGAGGTCGCGCGGCAGGCGCTGTTCAACGACGCCGACGACGACCGCGCGGCCGTCGCCCTGGACCAGCTCCGTCCGCAGGACATGTCCGGCACCGACCGCCCGATCGAGACGGCGGCGTGGACCGAGCTGCCCTACGTGAACGTGTCGGGCACCGCGGACCTCGTCCCGCGCGCCGTCGCCCCCGACTTCCCGGCCGGCGCGGCCCAGAGCGTCGAGCTGCCCTCGGGCCACTGCCCGCAGTGGACCGAGCCCGAGCTCGTCGCCGACCTCATCGTCGAGCGGCTCCGCACCGAGCGGTAGGACCCGCGGACGATCGACGGGGCGCGGCGGGCCGGGCGCAGGAGCCCGGCCCCGACGCTCACCACCCCCCGCGCGAGGCGGCGCTCGAGGCGTCGGCCGCGGCCCGCTCCGCCATCACGCGGGTCACGTGCCGGCACCACGGCCCGTAGGTCCGGCGGACGAGGGCCAGCACCGGAGCCGGGCCGTCGACGTCGATGCCCACGACGCTGCCGCCCGCGACGACCGGGTCCACGCGGTGAACGAAGAGCAGCGGGCCCGCCCTCCAGCTCCACGAGCGCCCCGGATCGACGTCGACGATCCGCACCGGGACCGGTGCGACGCCCAGCAGCCGGACGGCACCGAGGGCCCCGGCGCGGACCTCCGGCGAGCCGAGCCCCCAAGCCCCCCGGACGTGCCACGCCCACTCGTGCCACCGGTCGGGTCGCGCGAGGAGCGGCCAGACGACCTCCGGCGGCGCGGAGGTGGCGGTCTCGTAGCGCAGCATCCTCGCGCCCCTACCCGCCGCGGGGCCGTCGACCGACGACCGACGGGCTAGAGCTTCGCGGCGGGCGTCGAGAAGCGCCCGACGCGGACCCGCCACTCGCCCCGCTTCGGGACGACCGTCTCGAAGCCGCCGCCGCGCAGCGGCACGCGGCGCACCGTCCTCCAGGAGCGGCCGTCGCGGCGCTGCAGCCGGCCGGCCGCACCCTCGGGCGCGGGGCGCACGCCACCGACGAGCCGGCAGCGCGGCGCCGAGCGAGCGACCTCCGCGGGTGCGACCCGCACCGTCCGGTCGCCCGTCAGCAGCTCGCCGAGCCCGCGGGCGCCCCGGGCCACGATCGCGACGGCGCTCTCGGCGGGACCGCCGGCCCCGCCCGCCGTCGGCGTCGCGCCCGTCCCGGACGTGGAGCCCGCCGGACGCGGGGCGCCGTCGCCGTCCTCGGCGTCGCTCGTCGGCGCGGCGGAGCGGACGACGACGCCGACCCCCTCGCCGGCGCGGGCGACCTGCGGGTCGCGTGCGCGCCGTCGCG
>NZ_JAURWA010000021.1 GCF_030655195.1 Patulibacter sp.
CCGGGACGAGCCCGACGAGCAGGCGCGCCAGCCCGACGGCCAGCCACGTCGGCAGACGCAGCGGCCACGCGGCCACGGCGAGCGCGGACTCCGTCGTGCCGGCGAGGCGCCGCACGCCGGGTCGCCCGCCCGCGGCCACGACGCCGCGCACGCCCGGCAGGCGGGTGATCGGTCCGCGGACGCGCTCGAACAGGCGGACGAACCGGGCCCCCGCGGTCTCGAGCTCGCGCAGGCCCAGGTCGCGGGCGAGGCCGACGTAGACGACGCCGCCGGCCAGGAGCGACACGCCGAGGTAGACCATCGTCACGATCGAGGCCGCCGTCCCGTCGCCGAGGGCGTCGCTGCCGATCCGCCCGATCAGCACGACGCCGGTCGCCGCCAGCACGGCCAGGACCGACGCCACGAGCACCTGCAGCAGCGACCGGAGGACCGGCAGCAGGCCGAGCGGGCCGCCGGTCTCCTTGCGCAGCAGCCGGATCTGCAGGCCCACGAGGACCACGTTGCCGACGAACGTGCCGATCACGATGCCCGCGATGCCGAGCGGTCCGTACAGCGCGACCGAGACGGCGACGTTGGCCACGAGGCTGCCGAGCGCCAGGCCGGTGTTCGCCCACGGGCGCTGCAGCGCGAAGAAGGTGCGGCTGAGCAGGAGGCTGACGCCGTTGAGCGCCAGGCTGATGCCGAGGAAGACCAGGGCGGTCGTCGCCGTGTCGGTGTTCTCGTCCGTCCACTTCCCGCGCTGGAACAGCGTCTCGATGATGTCGTGCGAGATCACCGGGCTGGCGAAGAGCAGGCCCAGGGGCACCAGGAGCACGAGGATCTGGGCCATCCCGCCGCCGATCAGGCCGCGCAGCCCCGCCCGGTCGTCGCGTGCGACCGCTCGGCTGAGGACCGGGAAGAGGACCGTCACGATCGCCACGCTGAAGATGCCCTGCGGCAGCATGTAGAGGCGGAACGCCGCCTCGATCGCCCGCGGCCCGTCGTCGGAGACCCGCGAGGCCAGGATCGAGTCGATCAGCGCGCTGAAGTTGATCAGTCCCAGGCTGATGGCCACCGGGACCATCAGGACGAGGACCTGGCGCAGCCGCGGGTCGTGCAGATCGACCTTCGGGACCAGCCTGATGCCGTACCGGCGCAGCACCGGGACGGCCATCAGCAGCTGGGCGATCGTGCCGACGAGGATGCCGATCGCCTGGGCGTAGATCCCGTTCTCGGAGTCCGCCCCGCCGAACACCGGGAGCAACGCCAGGTTGATCACGATGATCACGAAGTTCCACACCAGCGGCGAGAGCGCCGGGATCGTGAAGTGGTCGTACGCGTTCAGCGCCCCCACGAACAGCCCGTTCAGGCCGAGCAGGAGCACCGTCGGCAGCATCACCTGGGAGAGCCCGACGGTCAGCCCGTTGCCCTCCGTCCCCAGCTTGCTGAGGACCTCGTCGCCGACGAACAGCGGCATGTACAGCGGGGCGGTGAGCATCGCGACCGCGACGAGCAGGGCCAGGCCCGCCAGGAGCACCCAGAACAGCGTCGAGAGCAGGAGCAGCGCCTCGCGCTTCTTCTTCTTCTCGAGCAGCTCGGTGAAGACCGGCACGAACGCGGCCGACAGCGCCATGTCGGCGAAGAGCGCGCGCAGCAGGTTGGGGACCGCGAAGGCGATCGTGAACGCGGACGCCGCGCCGCCGGCGCCGTACAGGGCGTTCGAGAAGATCTCGCGGATCAGGCCCGCGACGCGCGAGAGCCCGGTCGCGACGGAGAAGATGATCGTGTTGCGGGCGCGGCCGTCCGCGCCGCCCCCGTCGGGGATGACGCCCTCGGCGCCGCCGCCCTCGGGGTCCGGGTCGCCCGGGACCGCGACGTGGGCTGGCTGGCGGGACGGGGACACCGGTGCGGCATCCTACGGCCCCGGGCGGCCGACGGCCCGATCCGCGGAGCGACGCCCGGTGCCGTCCGTGCCACGGGGCGGTCGGAGCCGGTACGCACGGGGCCGGGGGAAGGCGTTACTCTCCCGGGTCGGCTTATGGCAAACATCGCATCGCAGAAGAAGCGCATCCTCCGTACCGAGCGCGAGCGTCTCGAGAACCGGCGTTACACGTCGTCGCTCAAGACCCAGCTCCGTCAGCTGGAGGCGGCCGTCAAGGCCGGCGACGCCGACGAGATCTCGGCGGCCCAGCGCAAGTACACCAGCCTGGTCGGCAAGGCCGTCAAGGCCGGTGCCCTGCACCGCAACACGGGCTCGCGCAAGATCGCCCGCGCCTCGCGCATGGCCAAGGCCGCCACGGCCGCCTGATCGGCCGCGGGCCGCTCTCGGCCCGCACCCGCAGCACCAGCAGCACCTGACGGCTCGTCGACGACGGGCCGTTTCGTCGTTCCCTCTGGGGTCGGCCCTCAGCGACGCGTCGTGACCGCCCCGATGACGCGGATCGCCTCGGTGTCCTGGTCCAGGGTGCTGTCGCCGCGGGCGGCCAGTTCGAGCCGGGCGATGCGGTCGACGGCGGCGGCCAGCGTGGTCGCGCCGACGTCGCGGGCCTCGTTCAGCCGACGGTCGAACTGGTAGGGCGCCATCCGGACGCTGCGCTGGATCTGGCTGCGGTCCTCCCCCGCCTCCAGGCGGCGGGCCAGCTCCAGCGCGACCCGCATCCGCGACTGCAGCACCCCGGTGAGCCGGGCCAGCGCCTCGCCCTGCGCCCGCAGCGCCAGGTAGGAGGCCACCGCGGCCTGCCGGTCGCCGGCCATGATCGAGTCGACGAGACCCCAGACCTGCTGCTCCGCCGCGTCGGCGACGGCCCCCTCGACCTCCGAGGTCGACAGGCGGGCGCCCGGGCCGTACTCCAGGGCGAGCTTCTCGAGCTCGCGCTCCAGGCGGACCCGGCGCTCGCCGACCTGGGCCACCAGCGCCTGGGCACCCGCGCCGTCGAGCTCGATCCCGAGCTGCTCGGCGCGCTCCTTCGCCCACCGCGGCAGGTCGCGCGCCTTGAGCGCCGCCTCGAGCACGATCGCCCCACCGATCTTCTCCACGGCGGCGGCCAGCGGCGCGGGGGCCTGCAGCTTCTTGTCCTCCATCGCGACGAACGCGACGGTGGTCGTCTCGCGGTCGAGGACCTTCAGGACGGGGACGATGCGGGCGGCGACCTCCTCGTCCTTCCACCGCTCGACCCCGTCGACCAGGACGAAGCGTCGCCCGAGGCCCAGGGTCATGGCGGAGAGCGTGTCGGCGATCGCGGCCGGGGTCGCGTCGTCGCCGTCGAGGTGCTCGACGCCCTCGGCGCCGACCTCGGCCTCGGCCGTGGCCTTCAGCCGGGAGCGCCGCTCGGCGACGCGGTCGTGGTCGTCGCCGTGGATCAGGTAGGCGGGCAGCCACGCGGTCATCGCGGCCCAGGGTATGCGATGGCCCGGCCGCGGCCCGGGCTCGGTCCCGGCGGGACGCGGGCGGGCCCTCGGCGGAACGAGGGGCAGACCGAGACGACCGGTCGAGGGACGGACCGAGGGCGGGCCGCTCAGGGCCCGCCGCCCGTCCGCGCCGGCGTGGAGGTGACGCCCCCGGGTCCCAGGGCGACGCCGACGGTGCCGTCCCGATCGGTGCGCCCGAGCGCGACGCCCGCGGTCCGGACCGCGTCGACGGTCGGCGGGGCCGGGTGGCCGTAGCCGTTGTGCGCGCCGACCTGCGCGACCGCCAGGCGCGGGCGCAACGCCTCGAGCAGGCGCGGGACGTCGTCGTCGGCGCTGCCGTGGTGGGGCAGGACGAGCAGGTCGACCGGGCCGCCGGCGGCGGTGCGCAGCGGGACGCCCTCGCGGTCGCTGGGGACGAGCACCCGGATCCCGCCGACCGTCGCGCGGACGACGACGGCACGGTCGTTGGGGTCCTCGCCGGCGGGTGGCGGTCCGGACCGCGACGGCGGCCAGCGGAGCTCGGCGCGCAGGGACCCGGCCGCCAGCCGCAGTCCCGACCGCGCCGGCATCACGCGTCCACCCGCCGCGGCGACGATCGACGCCGCCACCGCCGTCGGTGGGTCGTCGTGCCCGCTCCGTCCGTCGACCAGGAGCGTCGGCCGCAGCCGCGCCGCCACGGCCGGTGCGCCACCGGTGTGGTCGGCCGCGGCGTGCGAGAGGACCAGCGCGTCGAGGTGCGTCACGCCCTGCTCGGCGAGTCGGTCCACCACCCGCCCGTCCGCCGGCCCCGCGTCGACGAGGATCGTCGCGCCGCCCTGGCGCAGCAGCGTCGCGCTGCCCTGACCGACGTCGAGGACCGCCACCCCGTCGCCCGCCAGCACGCGCGGGCCCGTCGTCCCTCCGCGGGATGCCCCGCCGACGGTCGCCCCGACCGCCAGCAGCCCCGCCGCGGCGGCCGCGGCGA
>NZ_JAURWA010000182.1 GCF_030655195.1 Patulibacter sp.
CGGGTCATCGCGGCGCGGACCAGCGTGCTCGCCGTCTTCTCGGCGTCCGGCAGGTCGGAGGGTCCGACGCGCTCGATGCCGACGATAGCGGACCGTGGCCCTGAAGGACACTGCTGTTGTCATTCCGGCAACAGGATCGTCACACGTCGCGCCACGACCGGTGGGCGGGCCCGCGCGACCGCGCGGACCCGCCCACCGGGCCTCAGCTGCCGCGCCGCTGCAGCAGCCGCGACAGCACCAGCAGGCCGCCCAGGCCCCACACGGCGAACACGACGAGCGCGAGCCCCAGGCCGCCGAAGACGTCGGTCGGCAGCGCGCCGTCGACCATCAGCCGCATGCCCTGACCGGTGGGCACGGCCTGGACGATCGCGTCGAGCCAGCCGGGCGGGTCGACGCCGACGATGAACGCCGGGGCGATGGCCGGCATGACGATGACCCAGCCCCAGGTGTTCAGCTTGTCCGCGGCCCGGAACAGGTAGGCGAGGCAGAGGCCGAACCCGACGATCGAGACGACCATGCCCAGCGTGCCGACCACGAACAGCAGCGGTCGTTCGATCGGGACCCCGGTCACCGCGAGCAGGATGGCGGTCGCCGCCACCGAGTAGATCACCCCCACGAGCGACTTGGCCGCCAGGACCTCGGGCCCGCGGGCGGCGAGCAGCAGCGCCTCGATCGTCCGCTTCTCGATCTCCTCGGCCAGCACGATCGGGGTCGCCAGCAGGCCGATGAAGCCGACGGTCATCACGACGGCCGCGAGCACGAAGTAGTTGCTCAGCCCGAGCTCGTCGATCGCGGAGGGCGAGGTCGGGGCGACGTCGCGCACCGCCACCTGGGCGGCGGGGGCCCGGTCGGCGAGCTTGCCCACGGACGTGGGCAGCAGGTCGACCACGGCCCGCGCGGTCGGCGAGGCGTCGGGGCCGACGAGGACCTGCAGCGGCGGTGCCCGGCCCGCCTCGGCGTCGGCGATCAGGCCCTCGGGGACCACGACCGCGACGTCGGCGTCGTCCTCGGCGACCGCGTCGCGCGCCGTCGCCTCGTCTGGCTCGACGCGGACCGTCAGGTCCAGGGCCCGGCCGACGTCGCGGGGGAGGGCGACCGACAGCCGCTTCGCGTCGGTGTTGCTCGCGCTGCCGACCACGACCACGTCGGCCTTCGGCCGCGGCTCCTGGTCGGGATAGATCATCGAGTAGACGATGCCCAGCGCCAGGGGCACGATGATGATGGCCAGGACCCGCCCGTCGCGGATCGCGTCGAGGAGGTCCTTGCGCAGGATGGCCCAGACCCGGGAGAGGTTCACGACGCCGCCTCCGTCCGGGTGGACTCGTCCTCGTCGAGGCTCCGCCCGGCCAGCGCGACGAAGACGTCGGCCAGCGACGGCTCGTCGCTGTGCACGGTGAGCACCCGACCCTCGCGCAGCCAGGCGGACAGGCGCTCGTCCTGCTCCGGGTCGTCGAGGACCACGGTGTGCACCGTCCGGTCGTCGAGGAGCACGCGCGCGGACCGCGATGCCCCGGTCCGGCCCCCGACGTGGAGCTTCAGCTCCTGCGGGGTGTCCAGGGCGATGATGCGGCCCTCCGAGAGGAAGGCCACGCGGTGGCAGAGCTCGTCCGCCTCGACCATGTCGTGCGTGGTCAGCACGATCGTGGTGCCCTGGTCGCTGAGGTCGCGGACGATCGAGCGCAGGTTGCGGGCGGACATCGGGTCCAGACCGCGGGTGGGCTCGTCGAGGAACAGCACCTGCGGGTCGTTGATCAGGCCGCGGGCGAGCACCAGGCGCTGCTTCATGCCGGTCGAGTACGTCTTGACCTTCCGGCCGGCGGCGCCGGCGATGCCGACCCGCTCGAGCAGCTCGTCGGTGCGTCCGGCCGGGGCGCCGTAGAGGTCGGCGAAGAGCTTGAGGTTGTCCCGGCCGCTCAGGCGCTCGTAGAGGTTCTGGTCCTCGAAGACGAGGTTCAGCAGACCACGCGCGGCCTCGCGGTCGGCGACGATGTCGTGCCCGCCGACGGTCGCGCTGCCGCCGCTGGGCGGGGTGCGACCGGTCAGCATGCGGATCGTCGTCGTCTTGCCGGCGCCGTTGTGGCCGAGCAGGCCGAAGACCTCGCCCGGACGGGCGTCGAAGCTGATCCCGCGGACCGCCTCGACGTCGCCGTAGCGCTTCGAGAGGTCCTCGACGACGACACCGGCGCCTCCCGGCGGCGCCGAGGGTGAGGCGTGGGCGGACGGCTGGGGGAGGGCCATGGCGGCCGACGGTAGCAGCGCACACAGACGCCCGTGGTGCCTGCGCGGGAGCATCGGTGAACGATCCGTTCTGGTGTTCGTGCGCCACCTTCCGAGGGAACGTGCCACCTCTTGGGACCCCCACCCGGGGCCGCCGCCCGCGCCGCGCCGCACGCACGTGGGACGATGGGCGTCGAGGCGGTCGTGGTCCGGCCGCGCGCCGCGCCGATGTCCGCCGAGCCCAGAGCCGCAGTCACGCCCCCGGGCCCCGTTCCCGTCGAGGCCGACGGTCAGCCCGATGCCGCCTTCGGCCTGCACGTCGCCCTGTCCGTCGTCGCCGGCGCCGCCGCGACGGCGACGTGGGCCGCCACGTCAGGCGACTACTTCTGGCCGCGCTGGGTCTGGCTCGGGCTCGCGATCTCGGTGGCCGTGCACCTGCTCGTGCGCTGGGCGGCGCTCACGCCGTCGCGCCCGGGCAAGGCCTACCGCGTGACGATGGCGTCCCTCGCGGCGCTGGCGGTCGTCGACGTGCTCGTCTGGCTGCTGGCCGGCGCCGGCACCTTCTATCCGCGGTGGTCCCTGACCGGCTACGCGGTCGTCGCGGCGACGCTCTCGGCGATCGTGCACCGCAGGAGGCTGCCGTGGGCGAGCTCCAGCGAGCTCGTCGAGCGGGTCGACGTCCTGACGCGGACCCGCAGCGGCGCGCTGGACGTGCAGGCGCACCAGCTGCGCCGCATCGAGCGCGACCTCCACGACGGCGCGCAGGTCCGCCTCGTGGCCCTGACGATGCAGCTCGGCCGTGCCGAGGCGCGTCTCGAGGACTCCGGGGACGAGGCGACCCTGGCGCTCGTCCGGCGCGCCCGCGACGAGGCGTCCGCGGCGATCGGTGAGCTGCGCGACCTCGCCCGGGGCATCGCGCCGCCCGTGCTCGCCGACCGCGGCCTCGCCGCCGCGGCCGACGCGCTGGGCCGGCGCTCCGCCTCGCCGGTCGAGGTGGACGCGGTCCTCGGTGCCCGCGCCGCACCGGTCGTCGAGTCCGCGGCGTACTTCGTGATCGCCGAGGCGCTGACGAACGCGAGCAAGCACGTGCCGGGCGCCGCGGTCCGCGTGACGCTGCGCGAGGAGGACGGGGCCCTCGTCGTCCTGGTCGCCGACGACGGTCCCGGTGGCGCGGACCCGGCCGGGTCGGGCCTGACGGGGCTCCGTCACCGCGTCGAGGCGCTCGACGGGCGGCTGCTCGTCACGAGCGCCGCGGGCACCGGGACCACCGTCAGGGCGGAGCTGCCGTGCGCGTCGTGATCGTCGAGGACCACGCGCTCCTGCGGGAGGGGATCGTCGCGCTCCTGCGCGAGCACGGCGTCGAGGTCGTCGCCCAGGCCGAGGACGCCGAGGGGCTGCTGCGGATCGTGCGCGGCCACCGCCCCGACCTGGCGATCGTCGACGTCCGTCTGCCGCCGTCGTTCTCCGACGAGGGGCTCCGGGCGGCGATCGAGGCACGCGAGATCCATCCGCCGCTCGCCGTCCTCGTCCTGTCGCAGTACGTCGAGCCGGTCTACACCGCCGAGCTCCTGTCCTCCGCCGGCAGCGGCGGGATCGGCTACATGCTCAAGGAGCGCGTCGGCGACGTCCGCGCGTTCATGGACGCCGTGCGGCGCGTGGCCGGCGGCGGCACGGCGCTGGACCGCGAGGTCGTGGCCGAGCTCGTCCGTGGCCGCGACGCGCGGAGCGACCCGGCGCTCGAGCGCCTGACCCCGCGCGAGCGCGAGGTGCTCGCCCTGATGGCCGAGGGCCGCACGAACGCGGCGATCGCCGAGGCGCTCGTGGTCACCGGCGGCGCGGTCGAGAAGCACGTCACCAGCCTGTTCCAGAAGCTCGACCTGCCGGTCTCGCAGGGCGACCACCGTCGCGTCCTAGCGGTGCTCGCCTACCTGCGGGCGACGGGCTGAAGGAGGGGGTGCGGGCCCCGGCCCGTGTGTCTCGGGCCGAAAGCACCTCGGGCGACGGCGGTACACGGTCCACCCGCACGGGGTGCGGGCCCCGGCCCGTGTGTTACGCGGCGGCCTTCGCGGCCAGCTGGCCGCACGCCGCGTCGATGTCGCGCCCGCGGATGAGGCGGATCGTCGCGTTGAAGCCCTCGTCCTCGAGGACCTGGCGGAAGCGCTCCATCTGGTCGCGCTCGGAGCCGTCGTAGATCGAGTCGGTCGGGTTGTACGGGATCAGGTTGATCTTGTACTTCCACGGCTCCAGCAGGTCGGCCAGGAGCTTGGCCTGCTCGACCGAGTCGTTGACCCCGCCGAGCATGATGTATTCGACGAAGACCATCTTGCGGCGCTTCTCGTAGAAGCGGTCGCACGCGGCCTTGACGTCCGCGAGGGAGTAGCGGTCGTTGACGGGCATGATGTCGCTGCGCAGCTGCGAGTCGGCGGAGTGCAGCGACCACGCCAGGCGCACGGGGACGTCGCTCTCGGTGAGCTTGTCGATCCCGGGGACCCAGCCGACCGTCGAGATGCCGGTGCGGCGGTTGGTGATCCCGAGGTCGGGGAGGCGGCGGCAGACCTCGAGCACGGCGTCGAGGTTCATCATCGGCTCGCCCATGCCCATGAAGACGCAGTGGTTCAGCTCGTCGATGCGGCGCAGGTGCAGGGCCTGGTCGAGGATCTCCCAGGCCGTCAGGTTGCGGCCGAACTTCATCGCGCCGGTCGCGCAGAACGTGCAGGTCAGCGGGCAGCCGGACTGCGACGAGACGCAGATCGACCGGCGGCCGTCCTTGTAGCGCATGAGGACGGTCTCGATCGGCCGGCCGTCCTTCGTGTTCAGGAGCAGCTTCACCGTGCCGTCCGAGGCGGTCGCGCGGGTGACCTCGGAGAGGGTCGAGAACGGGACCTTCTCGGTCAGGTCCTCGCGGAGCTTCGCCGGCAGGTTCGACATCTCGTGGTAGCCACGGGCGCCCTCGGCGGTCCACTTCCACACCTGGTCGAAGCGGAACTTGGGCTGGCCGAGCTCCTCGAGGGTGCTGCGGAGGAGGTTCAGATCCACAGGGCGATGATGGCAGGCGCAGGGCGCCGGTCCTCGGGTGGTCGTGGGAACGGGTTTCGGCGAGGATGTCGAGAACCGCCCGGTGGCTCCGTCCCAGGGGCAGATGCGGTGATCCCCGCCGCACCACGACAAGGAGAACCACCATGCCGAAGTTCCTGCTCCTCAAGCACTACCGCGGTGCCCCCGCCGCCGTCAACGACGTCCCGATGGCGGAGTGGACGCCGGAGGAGGTCGATGCGCACATCCGGTACATGCGCGACTTCGCCGCCCGGCTGGAGGAGACCGGCGAGTACGTCAGCGGCGACGCGCTCTCGCCGGACGGCACGTTCGTCCGGTCCCAGGGCGGGGGCAGGCCGCCGATCACCGACGGGCCGTTCGCGGAGACGAAGGACCTGATCGCCGGCTGGATGATCATCGACGTCGACTCCCACGACCGCGCGGTCGAGCTGGCCGGCGAGCTCTCCGCGGCGCCCGGCGCGAACGGCGAGCCGATCCACGAGTGGCTCGAGCTGCGGCCGTTCCTGCAGCAGCCCCCGGCCTCGACCTGCCACACCGACTGACCCGCCGACCGACCGGGTCGGGGCGATGGACGAGCTGCTCCTGCGGGACCTCACCCCCGCGGTGATCGGTGTTCTCGTGCGCCGCGGGGTGGACTTCGCGACCGCCGAGGACGCCGTGCAGGAGGCGCTGGTCCAGGCCGCGACGACCTGGGCCGACGGGCGTCCGGACGACCCGAAGGGCTGGCTGGTGACCGTCGCGTGGCGACGATTCCTCGACGCCCACCGCGCGGAGTCCGCGCGCCGGGACCGCGAGGAGCGGGTCGAGCTGGAGCCGCCGCCCGGCCCGACGGTGGACGTCGACGACACGCTGGAGGTCTTCTTCCTCGGCGCCCACCCGTCGCTCTCGCCGGCCTCGGCGGTCGCGCTGACCCTGCGCGCCGTCGGCGGGCTGACCACGAGGCAGATCGCCGACGCCTACCTCGTGCCCGAGGCGACGATGGCGCAGCGGATCAGCCGCGCCAGGCGCACGGTCGCCGACGCGCGGTTCGACCGGCCGGGCGACCTGGGCACGGTCCTGCGCGTGCTCTACCTCGTCTTCAACGAGGGGTACTCCGGCGACGTCGACCTCGCCGCGGAGGCGATCCGGCTGGCGCGGCAGCTCGCGGGGCTCACCGACGACGAGGAGACCGCGGGCCTCCTGGCCCTGATGCTGCTGCACCACGCGCGCCGACCCGCGCGGACGCGGCCGGACGGCAGCCTCGTCCCGCTCGCCGAGCAGGACCGCGGTCGCTGGGACACGGACCTGATCGCGGAGGGCGTCGCGATCCTGCAGGGCGCGCTCGCCCGCGACCGCCACGGCGAGTTCCAGGTCCAGGCCGCGATCGCGGCCCTGCACGCCGACGCCCCGCGCGCCGACGAGACCGACTGGGTGCAGATCGTCGCCTGGTACGACGAGCTGCTGGCCCTCACGGGCAGTCCCGTCGTCGCGCTCAACCGCGCGGTCGCGGTGGGGGAGGCGGACGGGGCCCGGGCCGGCCTCGCGGCGCTGGCCGGGGTGGACCCGTCCGTCCCGCGACGAACCGCCGCGTCGGCCCACCTGCACGAGCGCGCCGGTGACCTGCCGACCGCGGCGGGGCTCTACGCCGACGCGGCCGCCGCGGCGTCGAACCTGGCCGAGCGCCACCACCTCACCCGGCAGGCGGCGCGCGTCCGGCAGGGGCTGCTGCGGCCTGATGCCGCCCACGGCCGGCGCGCGGACGGGGACGGCTAGCGTTCCGCGGGTGGGAACGCTCGCCACCTTCGCCCGCGTCTACGTCTCGGACCTCGAGCCGGCGCTCGGGCTCTTCACCGACGCCGGCGCGCCCGAGCCGCGGCTGCGCTTCTCGCACGCCTCCGGTCTGGAGCTCGCGCTCGTTGGCGACGTCCTCGTGCTGGCCGGCCCCGAGGAGGTGCTCGCGGGCTTCCGGGAGACCCAGGTCACCTCGGTCGTCGACGATCTCGACGTCGCGCTCGACCGCGCCCGGGGTCTCGGCGCCGAGGTCCTGCGGGGGCCGGCGGCCCAGGAGACGGGCCGGAACGCCACGGTCCGCATGCCGTTCGGGGCCGTCGTGGAGTACGTCGAGTGGTCGGCGGAGGTCAGGGCGCGGCTCGGGGTCTGAGCACCGACCCGGGCGGCACGACGGGTCCTGATCGACGCCGTCGGACCGCCGCGGGACACTGGGGGACGTGCGCGACGCGACGGAGGACCAGGCGTGCCGGCGGGCGACCGTGGTCGTCGTCGGTGCGGGGCAGGCGGGCCTCTCCGCCGGCCACCACCTCGTGCGGCGGGGGTTCGCGGCCGTCCCGGGGGCCGGAGACCCGGTGGACGCCACCGGTGCCGCCCCCGCAGCGCCGGACGCGACCTTCGTCGTGCTGGACGCCGAGGACGGACCGGGCGGCGCGTGGCGGCACCGGTGGGCCTCCCTGACGATGCGCACGGTCAACGGCATCTTCGACCTGCCGCGGTTCCCGAAGCCGCCGATCGACCCGGACGCGCCCAGCCGCGACGCCGTGCCGGAGTACTTCGCGGCGTTCGAACGGGCGGAGCACCTGCCGATCCGCCGCCCGGTGACCGTCACCGCGGTCACGCGCGCCGACGCGGACCCCGACGGCGACCTCCTCGTCACCACCGATGCGGGGCGGTGGCGGACCCGGGCGGTGATCAACGCCACCGGCACCTGGAACACCCCGGTCCTGCCCGCGTACCCCGGCCGGGACACCTTCCGCGGCCGGCAGCTGCACACCCGGGACTACGTGTCCGCGGACGAGCTCGCCGGCCGGCGGGTGGCGATCGTCGGCGGCGGGATCTCGGCGATCCAGCTGCTCGAGGAGGTCTCCCGGGTGGCGACCGTCCTCTGGTACACGCGGCGGGAGCCGGTCTTCCGCGACGGCGAGTTCCGGCCCGAGGTCGAGGGCCGGATGATCATCGAGCGGGTCACCGCCGACGTCGAGGCGGGCGACCCGACGGGCAGCGTCGTCTCCTACACCGGCCAGATCTGGTCCGCCTCCGCCCTGGCCGCCCGCGAACGCGGCGTGCTGCACCGGCGGCCGATGTTCGCGTCGATCGAGCCGGACGGCGTCCGGGAGCCCGACGGGACGCTCACCCCGGTCGACGTCCTCCTCTGGGCCACGGGCTTCAAGGCCCACCTGCCCCACCTCGACCCGCTCGGCCTCCGGAACGACCGCGGGGGCATCGAGATGCGCGGCACCCGGGTCGCGGACGAGCCACGCGTGCACCTGATCGGCTTCGGCCCCTCCCAGTCCACCGTCGGGGCCAACCGCGCGGGACGACAGGCGGCGTGGGCGCTGGCCGAGCACCTCGGGGTGCCCCGGCCGACGGGGGCGCGGCCCGGTCGGTGAGGCGAGCGTCCCGCCGCGGGCCCGACCCGCCAGACTCGGTACATGGACCTCGCCACCCCGGAGCTCCCCGACCTCGACCGGCTGGCCCTCGTCGTGGTCGACGTCCAGCGCGGGTTCGACGACGCGGCGTACTGGGGCCCGCGCAACACCCCCTCGTGCGAGTCGAACATCGCCCGGCTGCTCGACGCCTGGGCGACGGGGGGACGCCCGATCGTCCTCGTCCGCCACGACTCCGCCGACCCGGACTCGCCGCTGCACCCCGACCGGCCCGGGAACGCGTTCCAGGACCTCCTCGCCGTCGACCACGACCTGGTCGTGCGCAAGAGCGTGAACTCGAGCTTCCACGGCACCCCGGACCTCGACGCGTGGCTGCGCGGTCGGGACCTCGACGGCATCGTGGTCTGCGGGATCACCACCAACCACTGCTGCGAGACGACGGCGCGGGTGGGCGGCAACCTCGGCCACCGCGTGCTGTTCGTCCTCGACGCGACCCACACGTTCGACCGCCGACGGCCGGACGGCGGCACGATGACCGCCGACGAGCTCGCCGCCGCGACGGCGACGAACCTGGACGGCGAGTTCGCCACGGTGGTGGCGACGGCCCACCTGGTCTGAGGGACCGGCGCCGGGTACGGCGGACCGGGATCGCCGGGCTATGGTCCGTCCCATGGCCCCCGTCTACCGCCACACGAACCTCGTCGCCCGCGACTGGCGTCGCCTCGCCGCGTTCTACGTCGAGGTCTTCGGCTGCACGCCGTCCGGGACGGAGCGGGACCTCGGCGGCGCCTGGCTGGACGAGTCGACGGGGCTCGGGGGAGCACACCTGCGAGGGCAGCACCTGCTGCTGCCCGGGCACGGTCCCGACGGACCGACGCTCGAGGTCTTCCAGTACGACGAGACCGTCGAGCAGTCCCACCCGACCGCCGACCGCCTCGGCTTCGGGCACCTCGCGTTCCTCGTCGACGACGTCGACGAGACGCTCGCGCAGCTGCTGGCCGCGGGCGGCTCCTCGCTGGGTACGGTCGCCGAGACGGAGGTCCCCGGCAAGGGGCGACTGCGGGTGGTCTACGCGCGGGACCCGGAGGGCAACATCCTCGAGCTGCAGCGCTGGGACTGACCCGCGAAGGGAGGCGGTCCGCCGGCTCGGCGACGGGACGGGCCCTCGGGCCCGCCCGCCCGTCGAGGTGCGCTCACCCCGCGCCGAACCACGTCGCGAGCGATTCCCGCAGCGTCGGCACCGCGGTCGTACCGGGCTCGCCGACCGCCGCCGCCCAGGCGACGTGGGCGTCCGGGCGGACCAGCAGGGCGTCGGCGGGGCGGTCGTCGGTCGTCGCCGCGTGGACCTCGACCCGGCCGCGCCACCCGGCCACGGCGTCGTGCAGCTCCGGGCGGTCGGCGAGGACCAGGAGGACCGGCCGGGCGCGTCGCAGGAGCTCCGCGACGCTGGTCGTGGTGCCGTCTGCGCCGCGGAGGACGAGGTCCGGGACGAACCTCCCGGCCAGCTCGTGCCGCCGGCCTCCCTCCCCGACGCCGACGCCGGGGCCGGGGCCGGGGCCGGGGCCGGGCGGCGGGTAGCGGACGTCGGAGCCCGAGACCATCGCCGCCAACCGACGCGAGGGCGCCTCGTCCTGCAGCAGCTCCTGGAAGAGCTCGCGCAGCGCGTCGGCCGCCCCGTCGAGGCCGCGGCGGAGGGCGACCTGGGCCTGGCTCTGCAGCATCGCGCGGGCCCCGGCGTGCCGGCGCTCGCGGTGGTAGCTGTCCAGGAGGCCGGCGGGTGCGCGGCCCCGCACCTCGGCGCCGAGCTTCCAGGCCAGGTTCACCGCGTCGAGCATCCCGACGCTGCGCGCGATCCCGGTCGCCGGGAGCACGTGCGCGGCGTCGCCGGCGAGGAGGACGCGACCGGCGCGGTAGGTCTCGGCCTGGCGGGCCTCGTGCCGGTACCGCGACAGGCGGCGGGGCTCCCCGAGCGGCAGGTCCACCCCGCGCACGCGCCGGATGCTCGCGCCGAGCTCGGCCATCGTCATCGGCGACTCGTCGTCCGCGGGGCCCTCCTCGTCCTCGATCGTCTGGACCATCAGCGACCCCGGGCCGGTCGAGCCCATCGCGAAGACCCCGTGCTCGCCGCGCGTGAAGCCCGCCTCGACCGACCCGTGCCCCGGGACGTCGAGGTCTCCGTTCTCGTGCACCGTCACCGACGGGTGCAGGGCGACCTCGGCGAGGCGGTGGACGTCCGGGTAGGTCACGCCGGGGAAGGCGATCCCGGCCATCCCGCGGACCCGCGAGTGGGCGCCGTCGCAGCCGACGAGAAACCGCGCCGTGACGGAGCGGGTCCCGTCCGGGCCCTCGACCCGGGCGGTCACCGCGTGGTCGTCCTGCTCGACCCCGACGACCCGGTGACCGTGGCGGATCTCGGCGCCGAGCTCGACCGCGCGCTCGGCGAGCAGGCGATCGACCGACGGGTGCTGCAGCCGCAGGCCCTTCAGCGGGGGATCGCTCAGCCGCGAGAGGTCCAGGTGCATGCCCCCGAACGGGTAGCCCGGGATCTCGGGGTCCGGGTCCAGCGCCACCGCCGCGAAGCGGTGCAGCAGGCCGCGGTACCGCAGGAGCTCGACGATCTGCCCGCCCAGCCCGTTGGCGTTGGGGGAGTGCCCGACCTCCGCGTGCCGCTCGAGCACGAGCGGCCGGACGCCCGCCAGCCGCAGCTCCCCGGCGAGCATCAGGCCCACCGGGCCACCCCCCACGACGATCACGTCGGCGTCCATCCCGTCGCTCCCGTTCCCCTGCATTCCGTCACTCCCGTCGGCGCTGATCCTCGGCATCGACGGGCGAGTATGGGGGCGCCGTCAGGACCTCATGAGCGGTTCGTGTGCGCTATACATTGGATGTGGAGAGCGGTGGGTCGGTCCCGCTCCCGCGGCAGGTCGGCTGCACCTGTGGCGCCGAGACCGCCCGTCCGCGCCTCGCCGTCTCTCCCGGACTCAGCGCACGACGTCCCAGACCTGCTTCTGCACGCCGTTGCCGTAGGCCTCGCTCTCGACGAGCTCGAGCTTCGTGGCGTCCTTGTCCGCCTCGCTGAAGAGACGCCTGCCGGCGCCCAGCAGCAGCGGGAACACGAGCAGGTGGTAGCGGTCGACCAGGCCCTCGTCGGCGAGGCTCGCACCGAGGGTCGCGCTGCCGTGGACCAGGAGGGGCGCACCGTCCTCCTGCCGCAGCGCGGCGACCTCGTCCGTCGAGCGCAGGACGGTCGCCGGCCAGCGGTCGTCGTCCTGCTCCAGCGTCGTCGAGACGACCCAGCGCGGCAGCGCGTTGTAGCGGGCGAAGTCGTCCATCGTCGGCCACACCGGGGCAAACGCCTCGTAGCTCGTGCGGCCCAGCAGTAGGCCGCCGGCCTCCTCCTGCTCGCGGCCCTTGATCTCGAACGCGGCGGGGTCGAACGGCACGTCCTTGAACGTCCAGCCCGAGTTGCGGTAGCCGGCCTCGCCGCCGGGTGCCTCCATGACGCCGTCGGCGGAGACGAAGGCGGTGACGATGATCTGGCGCATGTGGGGCTCCGGGAAGGATGGGGCGGCCGCCGGACGGCGGGTCGCGGGTCGTGCAAGCCGGGACGCCCGTGGAGGCGCGAACTCATCGCGGGCGGCGCTCGGCGCCCATCCTGCCGCGCCCGGCCGGTCGTCGCCAGGGCGATCGACGGGTAGTGACCCCGTGTGACCCGCACCGCCCTCGTCCTCGGCGACCAGCTCTCGCGCGACAACCCGGCGCTCGAGGGCGTCGACCGGGTCGTCCTTGTCACCTCCCGCGCGCTGCTGGCGCGCCCCGGCCTGCACCGCCAGCGCGCCCACCTCGTGCTCTCGGGGATGCGGCACCTCGCGGCGGAGCTGCGCGAGGACGGCCGGGTCGAGGTGGAGGAGCGCACCGAGGACCGGCTGCTCGACGGCGTCGACGCGATCGAGGGCGACGTCGTCTGCGCCTACCCCTCGTCGTGGGCGATGCTGCAGGCGCTGCAGGAGCGCGGCGTGGAGCTGACCGCTGCACCGCAGTTCCTCACGAGCCCCGAGGCGTTCGAGCGCTGGGCCGAGGGCCGCAGGACGCTGAAGATGGAGGACTTCTACCGCGAGCAGCGCCGCAGGCTCGAGGTGCTCGTCGACGACGCCGGCGAGCCCGCGGGCGGGAAGTGGAACCTGGACGCGGACAACCGCAGGCCGCCGCCGAAGGGCGGACTCGACGCCCCGGCGCCGTGGCGGCCGACGGAGGACGGGATCGACGAGGAGGTCCGCCGCGACCTCGACGCGACCGGCATCGACTTCTGGGGCGACGACGCACCCCGCGGCTTCGCCGTGACGCCGGAGGAGGCGACGTCGGCGCTGCGGTCGTTCGTGCAGGGCCGGCTGGCCGGCTTCGGGCCGTGGCAGGACGCGATGGTCGACGGCGAGCGCACGCTCTTCCACTCCAACCTCAGCGTCCCCATGAACCTCGGCGTGCTGGACCCGATGCGGGCGGTCCGTGCGGCGGAGCGCGCGTACCTGCGGGACGACGCGCCACTGCAGTCGGTCGAGGGCTTCGTCCGGCAGATCGTCGGCTGGCGCGAGTACGTGTGGGGGATGTACTGGCTGCGCGCGACGCAGTGGCCCGAGCGCAACGCGATGCGGGCCCGTGAGCCGCTGCCGCAGGCGTACCGCGAGGCCGACTCCGGCTGGCGCTGCCTCGACGAGACCGTGCGGTCCGTGCGGGAGACCGGCTACGCGCACCACATCGAGCGCCTGATGGTGCTCGGGACGATCGGCCTGACGTCGGGGATCCGCCCGTGGGAGCTCGTCCGCTGGTTCGCCCGGGGCTTCGTCGACGGGGCCGAGTGGGTCATGGCGCCCAACGCCGCCGGGATGGCCCTCTACGCGGACGGCGGGGAGATGATGACCAAGCCCTACGCCGCCGGCGGGAATTATGTCAACCGGATGTCGCAGCACTGCCCGTCGTGCCGCTTCGACCCGAAGAAGCGCACGGGGGAGGACGCCTGCCCGCTGACCGCCCTCTACTGGGACTTCCTGGACCGCCACCGCGAGGACCTGCAGGGCAACCACCGGATCGCCATGCCGCTGCGGTCGCTCGCGAAGATCCCCGACGACGAGCTCGACCTGATCCGGGAGCGCGCGCGCTCGGCGCGCCGGGAGCTCCGGGGCACCGCCGGGTGAGCCGCCGGACGACGGGCGCGGCAGGGCGGCCGGGGGCGGGCGCCGGGTCCGGCCCGGGACGACCGTGCTGGGGAGGGCGCGGCACCTGCCATCCTCTCCCGACCATGGACGCGCGGGACCACCAGACCGGGCCCGGCGGCCCGGGCCGACCGGAAGGCACCTGACGTGCGCCTGCAGAAGTTCCTCGCCCACGCGGGCGTCGCCTCGCGCCGCGCCTCGGAGGAGATCATCTACTCCGGCCGCGTGACCGTCGACGGCCGCATCGTCGCCGACCCCGCCCGCGACGTCACCGACGAGGACGACGTCCGCGTCGACGGGCGCTCCGTGCGGCCCGTCTCCGAGACCGTCGTCTTCGCCGTCAACAAGCCCGCGGGCGTCGTCTCCACCGCGCACGACACGCACCGGCGACCGACCGTCGTCGAGCTCGTCCCCGCCGACGGGCGCCGGCTCTACCCCGTCGGCCGCCTCGACGCGGAGACCACCGGCCTGATCCTCCTGACCGACGACGGCGACCTGGCCGACCTGCTGACGCACCCGCGCTACGAGGTCGAGAAGGTCTACATCGCCGAGGTCTCCGGGGGCCCGGTCGGTCCCGAGACCGTCGAGGCGTTGCGTGCCGGCGTGCAGCTCGAGGACGGGCCGACCCTGCCCGCCGGCGTCGAGCTGCTCAACCCCAAGCTGCTGCGGATCACGCTGCGCGAGGGCCGCAAGCGCCAGGTCCGCCGGATGCTCGACGCGGTCGACCACCCCGTCCTCTCGCTGCGGCGCGTCAAGCTCGGGCCGCTCGACGTGGGACGCCTGAAGCCGGGGGAGTGGCGCGCGCTGGAGGCCTCCGAGGTCGCCGCGCTGCGGGCCGTGCCCAAGCAGGCCCACGCCCGCTGAGGTCGCCGGACGGCGACGGCGACCCGCGGCGCGTCGGCCGTCCCGGGCGACCGTCGGATCGCCCGCGTCCCCGCGGTGCGATCATCAACCCGATGCGGCTGCACGCCCTCCGCGGGGCCATCTCCGTCGAAGACGACGACGCGGACGAGATCCTGGCCCGGACCACCGAGCTGATGCACGAGCTCCTGGACCGCAACGGGCTGGAGCCCGACGACATGGTCTCCTGCATCTTCACGGCCACGCCCGACCTGAAGGCCGCGTTCCCCGCCGCCGCGGCGCGGCAGATGGGCTTCGACCAGGTGCCGCTGATGTGCGCGGTCGAGATCGACGTCCCCGGCGCGCTGCCGAAGATCATCCGCGTGATGGCCCACTACCAGCGCACGGACGAGGAGCACCGCGCCCAGCACGTCTACCTCGGCCGGGCGAAGGCCCTGCGCAAGGACCTCGACTCCGCCCAATAAAAAGGCTAGGCGGGGACGCCCGAGGCGGTGTTCACGAGCTCCCGCAGCTCGACGTCGGGGTGGCGGGACGCGAAGCGGCGCAGCTGGAAGCCGTCCGGGAAGGCGGCGAAGACCGCGCCGTCCGCCCCGCTGAGGGCGACGCCGGCCCCGTCGCCCTCGACCGTCGGCACGTCCTCCGGGTCGATCAGCCGCGCCTCGGTCCACGGCAGCGGGTCCAGCCGGATCTCGCAGCCGAACTCGTCCTTCATCCGCTGCACCGCGACCTCGAACTGCAGCGCGCCGACCCCGCCCAGGACGGGCCGGGGGTCCTGGACGCCGCCGCGCTGGAGCAGACGGACGACGCCCTCCTCGTCGAGCTGCTGGAGGCCGCTGCGGAACTGCTTGTGCCGCCGGGCGTCGCGGTTGACGGCCGCGGCGAAGCGCTCGGGCGGGATGGTCGGGATCGGCGGGAACGCCACGACGGCCGACCCGGCGTGCAGGGTGTCCCCGACGCGGAGGTCCAGCGCGCCGACGACGCCGATCACGTCGCCGGGCCAGGCCTCCGGGAGGTCCTGGCGCTCGCGGGCGAACACCGCGTGGGCGTGGTGCATCGTGAACGGTCGGCCGTTCCGGCTGTTCTGCACCTTCAGCCCGCGCTCGAAGCGCCCCGAGCAGATGCGGACGTAGGCGATCCGGTCGCGGTGCCGCGGATCGGTGTTGGCCTGCACCTTGCAGACGAACCCGGAGAAGGTCGCCTCGAGCGGACGGGGGACGTCGTCCGTCGTCGGCCGAGGGGTGGGCGCCGGCGCGATCTCCTGCAGCGCCTGCAGCAGCGCGTCGACCCCGAAGTTCCAGACCGCCGAGCCGAAGAACAGCGGCGTCGAGCTGCCCGCCGCGAACGCCTCGGGGTCGTGGTCGGCCTCCACGGCGTCGAGCAGGTCGACCTCCTCGCGCGCTGCAGCCCACCGGGGATCGTCGTCGAGGCCGGCGCCGTCGGCCGGCACGACCTCGTCGTCGACGATCGACGAGCCGCGGGCGGTGCGCGTGAAGCGGTGGAACGTGTCGTCGCGCCGGTCGATCACGCCGCAGAAGTCCTGCCCCTCGCCGACCGGCCAGGTCACCGGCGTGGCCCGCAGGCCCAGCTCCTTCTCGATGTGGTCCAGCAGCTGCAGCGCGCTGACGCCCGGGCGGTCGCACTTGTTGACGAACGTGATGATCGGGATCCGGCGGGCGCGGGCCACCTGGAAGAGCCGCTTGGTCTGCTGCTCGATGCCCTTGGCGGCGTCGATCACCATCACCGCGCAGTCCGCCGCGGCGAGCACCCGCAGGGTGTCCTCGGAGAAGTCCTGGTGGCCGGGCGTGTCGAGCAGGTTGACGACCACGTCGCCCACGACGAACCGCAGCACCGTGGAGCTGACGGAGATCCCGCGCTCGCGCTCGATCTGCATCCAGTCCGACGTCGCGTTGCGTCCTCCGGCCCGCGCCTTGACCGCGCCGGCCTCGTGGACGGCACCGCCGTAGAGCAGGAGCTTCTCCGTCAGCGTGGTCTTGCCGGCGTCGGGGTGGGAGATGATCGCGAACGTCCGCCGGCGACCGGCCTCGCGCCGGAGCTCGGTGGTCGCCGCGGTCGTCGGTGCGGCGGCGTCTGAGGGCGCGGCAGGGGCCGACGTGGGGGTCTCGGCCATCTCCCGAGCCTAACGAAGGCCGGGGGATCTCCCGCGCCTCCCACGGCCCGCGGCGCAGCCCCCGCCCGCCCGCCGTGGACCGCGTGCCGTCCCGCCCGCGACGTCGCGGGGTCGAACCCCCGGTCACGGGCGGTCGACCGTCCGGCCCGCCTCGCCGCGGCCCGTGGGAGCGACGTGGGACCATGGCGTCGTGCCCCTGAAGATCACCGACCGCGCCGCGAAGATCCCGCACTACCCCGCCGCGGGCGGGTACAGCCTGCCCGACGGGGTGGCGCTGCTGGCGTCGAACGAGTGCCCCGACCCGCCGCTGCCCGAGGTCGTGGCCGCCGCGGCCGCCGCGCTCGGCGCGACCAACCGCTACCCGGACCCCTCGTACGGGCCGCTGCGCGAGGCGCTGGCGGAGCACTCCGGCGTGGACGCGTCCCTGATCGCGGTGGGCAACGGGTCCTGCGAGGTCCTCCTGGCCCTCGGCGAGGCGCTGCTGGACCCGGACTCGGAGCTCGTCTACGCGTGGCCCGCGTTCTCGGTCTACCCGCACCTCGAGGCCGCCTCCGGCGCCACCGCGGTCCGTGTGCCGCTCGACGGCGACCACCGGCACGACCTCGACGCGCTGGCCGCCGCGATCACGGACCGCACGCGCCTGGTCATCGTCTGCAACCCGAACAACCCGACGTCGACCGCCGTCGGCCTCGACGAGATCCGCGCGTTCCTGGCGAAGGTCCCCGAGGACGTCGTCGTGCTGCTCGACGAGGCGTACATCGAGTTCGCCGAGCAGTACCGGCCCGAGGACTCGATCCCCCTGCTGCAGGAGCACCCGCACCTGATGCTCCTGCGCACGTTCTCCAAGCTCTACGGGCTGGCCGGCCTGCGCGTCGGCTACGGCCTCTGCAGCTCGCCCGAGCTCGTCGCCGCCGTCGAGCGCGTGCGCCAGCCGTTCGTCGTCAACGTCGCCGCCGCCGCGGCCGCCACCGAGGCGCTGCGCCACCCCGGTGCCACGCAGGCCCGCATCGCGCAGGCCCGCGAGTCGCGCGCCGTGCTGGCCCAGGGCCTGCGCGGCCTGGGCATCGAGCCCGCCGCGTCCGAGGCGAACTTCTCGTGGTTCGACCTGCCCGCGGGGGACGACGCCTCCGACGACGAGCGGTCGGCCGTCGAGACGCGCGTCATCGGGCAGCTCCGCGACGCGGGCGTGCTCGTGCGCTCCGGCGGCGCCCTCGGCCGTCCCGGCGCCCTGCGCGTCACGTACGGCACGCCGGAGGAGAACGAGCGCTTCCTGCGCGAGCTCCGCGGCGCGCTCGCCTGAGCGGTCCGCCGGGGCCGGGACCGCCGGGGCGGGGCACGTGCGCCCCGCGCCCGCGGAGACGTCGCGTCGCTGCACTAGGTTCGGGCGGTGCGCTCCGTCGTCCAGGACTACGTCGACTCCATCCTCGCCGACTGCGGGGCCGACCGCTCCGGGGCGGTCGCGGACTACATCCCCGAGCTCGCCGCGGCCGATCCCGACCGCTTCGGGATCTGCGTCGCCAGCGCCGACGGCTACCTCTACGAGGCCGGCGACTCGCGCGTCCCGTTCACGATCCAGTCGATCTCCAAGCCCTTCACCTACGGCCTGGCGCTGGCCGACCGCGGGACCGCGGCGGTCGACGCGAAGGTCGGCGTCGAGCCCTCCGGCGACGCGTTCAACGAGATCAGCCTCGACCCCGTCTCGGGCCGGCCGCGCAACCCGATGATCAACGCCGGCGCGATCACCGCCGCGTCGCTCGTGGCCGGCGCCACGGCCGAGGAGTCCTTCGACCGCGTCCGCGCCGCCTACTCGGCGTGGGCGGGGCGCGACCTGGAGCTCGACGAGCAGATCTACCGCTCCGAGCTGCGCACCGGTCACCGCAACCGCGCCATCGGCCACATGCTGCGCACCGTCGCGATCCTCGAGGACGATCCCGAGCCGGTCGTCGACCGCTACTTCCGGCAGTGCTCGCTGCTCGTCGACGCCCGCGACCTGGCGCTGATGGCGGCCACGCTGGCCAACAACGGGACCCACCCGCGGACCGGGGTGCAGGTGCTCGCCCCGCACCTCGTCGAGCGGGTCCTGTCGGTCATGACGACCTGCGGCATGTACGACGGCGCCGGCGACTGGGTCTCGGGCGTCGGCATGCCCGCCAAGAGCGGCGTCGGCGGCGGGGTCCTGGCGGTCCTCCCCGGCCAGATCGGCGTCGCCGTGTTCTCGCCGCGGCTGGACGACCACGGCAACAGCGTCCGGGGCGTCGAGGCCTGCCGCAAGCTCTCGCGCGAGCTCGAGCTGCACTTCCTCCACGTCTCCCGCAGCGCCCGCTCCGCCGTGCGCGCGTCGTGGGACCTGCTCGACCGGCCGTCGCGGCGTCGCCGGACGGAGGACGAGGAGGAGGTCCTGCGCGAGCACGGCCGTCGCGCCCGCATCTACGCCCTGCACGGCGATCTGCACTTCGCCGGCGCGGAGACGGTGGTCCGCGAGATCGCCCGCCGCAGCGACGACCTCGAGCTCCTCGTCCTGGACCTGCGACGGGTCGACGACGTCGCCGGCGTCGCGCGGCGGATGCTCGCCGAGGCGCGCCGCCGCCTGCGCGAATCCGGCTGCGAGGTCGCGATCGTCGACCCCGACGGGGTGCTGCCCGAGGAGGAGCACGGCGAGGACTCCTGGCCGCCACGCCACGGCGGCCTCGACGGCGCGGTCGAGTGGTGCGAGGACGAGCTGCTCGCCCGCCACGGGACGCCGAGCTGCCGGATCGAGCGGATGACGCTGGAGGCCCACCCGCTCACCGCGGCCCTCTCCGCCGACGGGCTCGAGCTCCTGCGGCCGCACCTGCGCGCCCACACCGCCGAGGAGGGCGAGGTCCTCGTCCGGCGCGGCGACGAGCCCGCCGGGATCCACCTGCTGCTCTCGGGGCGGGTGACCGTCAGCGTGGACGGTCCCGACGGCCGCCCCCGTCGCGTCGCGACGCTCGCCGCCGGCATGAGCTTCGGCGAGCTGGCGCTCGTCGCCGGCCGGACGCACGCCGCCGACGTCGTCGCGGAGCACCGGACCGACCTGCTGATCCTCGACCCCGAGGGGTTCGCGGCGCTCGGCGTCGAGGCGCCCGGGGTGCGGCTGGCGCTCGTCGAGGGCCTGATCACCCACTTCTTCGAGTCCGACGCGCGGGCCGCCCAGGCGCTCGCGCAGCGGCGCCCGGCCGGGGCGGGCGAGGAGCCGGTGGTCGCGCCGGCCTGACGCCGGGCGGGGGGGGGGACCCGCGAGGGCGGACGCCGTGCCGTCCCACGCGAGGTGTCGAGGACGGCGGGGGCCGCCGGTGGCGGAGCGGGACCCGCCCCGGCGGTCGACGGTCACCGAACGTTCGCATCGCGGCGGCGCTCGCGGCCTACGGTCGGCCCACCATGGACTCCTGGTACTCCGGCCTCTTCGACGACGACGACCTGGCCGCGGACGTGCGCGGCGACTGGGAGGCCGCGCTGGCGGGCGGGACCAGCCCCGCCCGGGCCACGCGACGCCTGGTCGAGGACTGGGTCGACGAGGTCGCGGGCTCGCCGTCCCTGGCGGCCTCGTTCTGGATCGCGCTGGCCGCCCTGCAGCTGCACGGCCGGGTCCTCGAGACCGACGTCCGCGACCGCGCGATCCGGGCGATCGGTCGCGGTGAGGACCTGCAGCGCTGGGAGCCCGGCCCCTACGGCCGCGTGCTGGACGAGGACCCCGACGACGACCGCGACGAGGTCGCCCAGCGCCGGCACGTGACCACGGCGCTGCGCGCGCGGCTGGTGCGGGCGCCCGTCGTCGACGGGGTGTCGGGGGCGCAGCGGGCCTGAGGCCCGCCGCGGACCGGATCAGTCGTCGTCGCCGTCGTCGTCGCCGGTCTGGCCGGTGACGACGCCGAAGGACGAGGACAGGCGGACGACGCGCTCGGTCGAGCCGGCGGTCAGGACCTCGACCTCGTAGCGGACCCGGCCGTCGTCCTCCGTGTCGATCCCGGTGACGAGGCCCTTCACCCGCTTCGTCGCCGCGCTGCCGGCCCTGCCGGCGGACGCGTAGGTCAGGCCGTCGCGGTCCTCGCGGGTGGTGCGGGCCACGCGGAAGGCGCTGTCGAGGTGGACCTCGCGCGCCCGGCCGCCGCGGGTGAGGACCTTGACGTCGTAGGTCACGGCGCCGTCGTCGGCGTCGCGCTCGATCTGCACGGCGCGACCGGGGACCTGCCTCAGCGCCGCGCGCCGGGCCTTCGTCGCCTGGGCGTGGGTCAGGCCGTCGTCGCCGGCCCGGGTGCGCGAGACCGGGGCGGGGGAGCCGGTGGCCGCGTCGGCCGGGGCCGTCAGGACGGCCTGCCCGGTGTCGGCGGCGCGGTCGTCGGCGCCGGCGATCGCGACGCCGCCGGCCGCGGTGGCGGCGGCGAGCGAGACGGCGATCAGGGCGGTGCGGGTGCGGGTCATGGCTGCTCCTCGGGTGGGTGGTCCGCCCCGGCCGGCTCCGCGCTGCGGACGACCGGGGTGGCTGGTGGGGAGGAACCTAGGGAGGCGTGCATGAGCGTTCGATGAGAGCGCCCCGCGGCACGTGGCCGGCACCGGCCCGTCCGGGCCGCGCCCGGTCAATCCACGACCGCCACCGAGATCCAGGCGTCCGCGCCACCCCCCGGGCGTTCGTCGACCCCCGCCGTGCCGCCGTGGGCCTCGGCGACGGCGGCGACGATCGACAGGCCCAGCCCGGTGCCGCGTCGCTCGTGCCGGTCGCCGGCACCGGTGACGAAGCGGTCGAAGATCCGGCCGCGCAGGTCGGCCGGCACGCCGGGACCGCGGTCCAGGACGTGCAGCCGCACGAGGCCGTCGGCGGGCGCGTCGGTCCGCAGCTCGACGTCACCCCCGCCGTGGCGCAGGGCGTTCTCGAGCAGTCCGGAGAGCGCCCGGTCCAGCTCGCCGCGGCGGCCCGGGACGTCGGTCGGCGCGCCGTGCGCGTCGAGCACGTCGACCGTGCGGCCCTCGGCCGCGAACGCGCCGGAGAAGCGGTCGCGCACGCCCTCCAGGAGCGGCCGCGTCCGGACGGCCTCCCGCTCGTCCCGGTCCTTCGCCTCGGCGCGGGCGAGCACGAGCAGGTCCTCGGCCAGCCGCTCGAGCCGGCGGGTCTCCTCCGACGCGGAGGCCAGCGCGGCGCGCAGCTCGTCCGCGTCGCGCCCGCCCCGGCCGGCGAGGTCCAGCTCGGTGCGCAGGATCGTCAGCGGGGTGCGCAGCTCGTGGCTCGCGTCGGCGGCGAACGCCCGCTCGCGCCGGAACCCCTCCGCCTGCCGGTCCAGCAGCTCGTTCAGGGTGTGGCCCAGGCGCGCGATCTCGTCGCGGGTCGGCGGCACCGGAAGCCGCTCGTCCGACGGGCCCTCGATCCGCGCGGCGCGCCGCCGCATCGCCTCGACGGGCCGCAGCGCCCCGGCAGCCAGCGCCCACCCGAGCAGGCCGGACAGGAGGAGCGCGACGGGGACACCGACGAGCAGCGCGGTGTCGAGCGAGCGGACGGTGGCGTCCCGGTCCTCGCTGCCCGTGGCCGCCACGACGATCGGCAGGTCGGCGCGGTCGTCGTCGACGGGGCGGGCGCGCAGCCGTGCGGCGAAGGCGTCCGTGTCACCGTCGTCGTCGCGCACGGCGACGTCGCGACGGTCGACGGAGAGGTCGTCGGCGGCGGCGCGGGACAGCTCCGCGGTGGTCAGGAGCGGCGTGGGGGCGAGGCCGGGGCTGGCGGCCAGGACCCGCCCGGAGCGGTCGAGCACCTGGACCACGACGGCGTCCTCGTCCGCCTCGCCGGTCGGCACGGTCTCCGCTGCGGACCGCCCGGCGGCGAGCGACCCGGCGACGTCCGCCAGCCGCCCGTCGAGGGTCCGCTCCAGCCCCGCGTCGAGCGCCCGCGTGACCTCGACCCGCAGGAACGCGCCGAGGCCCACGAGCACGACCGCCATCGCCAGCGTCGAGGCGATCACGACCCGCAGCCGGACGGAGAGCCGGCCGATCACGTGCCCCGTCCCTCCCGGCCGGCGCCCGGTCGGTGGCCGCGGCCCGCACCGTCGCTGGGACCCGGGACGCCGGGCGCGTCGCCCGGTGCCGCGTCGCCCGCGGCGCCGGGGTCCCGGGCGTCGAGCCGGTAGCCGACCCCGCGCACCGTCGCGATCAGCGCGGTGCCGAACGGCCGGTCGACCTTCTGGCGCAGGTAGCCGACGTAGACGTCGACGACGTTGGAGCGCGGGTCGTACGCGTCGTCCCACGCCGCCTCGAGCAGCGCCCGGCGGTCGAGCGCCTCCCCGGCCCGGCGCATCATCGCCTCCAGCAGCGCGAACTCCTTCTGGGACAGGTCGAGCTCGTCGTCGCCGTGCCACGCGCGACGCGCGGCGGGGTCCAGCCGCAGCGGGCCCGCCCGCAGGACGACCGCCAGGGCGACCGGCCCCCGCCGGACGAGCGCGCGCAGCCGGGCCTCCAGCTCGCCGAAGTCGAACGGCTTGACGAGGTAGTCGTCCGCGCCGCCGTCCAGGCCGGCGATCCGGTCCTCGACCTCGCCCCGTGCGGTCAGCATCATCACCGGCGTGCGCACCCCGTCGGCGCGGAGCCGGCGGCACGTCTCGAAGCCGTCGATCGTCGGCAGGCCGACGTCCAGGACGATCGCGTCGTAGGAGGCGGAGCCCGCCCGCCACAGCGCCTCCTCGCCGGTGTCGGCCAGGTCGACGGCGTGCCCGGACTCGCGGAGCCCGCGCGAGAGCAGCGCCGCGAGCTTGGCCTCGTCCTCGACGATCAGCAGCCGCATCGCGAGGACGGTAGCGGCACGGTGCCACGTCCGACGCCCGTCCCCGCCCGCCGGGCCCCGTCCCCGGCGGCCGACCCGACGGGCGCCACCCGCCCGTCGATCCCGCCGCGCCGGTGCGCTACGGTTGCCGGGTCGATGTCGACGACCGCCCCTCGAGCCCTGCCTTCCGCAGCCGAGTATTCCCCGGTCGTCGCCCCGCGCCCCGACGCGTCCTCCCCGGACTCGTACGCGTGGCGCTCCTGGCGATTTCGCTAGGCCCTCGGTCGTCGTGTCCTCCTGAGCCCGGGGACGCGTCCCCGCCCCTCTCCCGTGGGGGAGCGCGCGACCGGGTGCCGGCAGGACCTCACCCCGCCGACGGGACGGCGCACAGACAACCCACCGGAGACGGCGGGCGTACCGTCGACACCAGCTCGTCAGGACGCTCGCGAGGAGCAGCAGATGATGATCGTCATGAAGGCCGATGCGACGCAGGAGGAGATCGACACCGCGATCTCGCGCGTCGAGGAGGGCGGGGCCCGGGCCCACGTCAGCACGGGCGCCGAGCGCACCGTGATCGGGGCCGTCGGCGTCGACGGGACGCAGCGCGAGCGGCTCGCGTCGCTGGCGACGGCACCGGGCGTGGACCGCGTCGTCCCGATCACGAAGCCCTACAAGCTCGCCTCGCGCGAGTTCGGGCCCGACCCCGAGTCGACGCTCGAGATCGCCGGGCGCACGATCGGCGGCGGCGCGTTCGCCACGATCGCGGGCCCGTGCACCGTCGAGTCCTACGAGCAGACGATGTCGACGGCGCGCACGATGCGCGACGTCGGCGTCCAGTTCTTCCGTGCGGGGGCGTACAAGCCGCGCTCGTCGCCCTACAGCTTCCAGGGCCTCGGCCGCGAGGGGCTCGGCATCCTCCGGGCGGTCAAGGAGGAGACCGGTCTGCCGATCGTCACCGAGCTGATGGACGTCCGCGACGTCGAGGCCGTCTGCGAGGTGGCCGACGTGATCCAGGTCGGCGCGCGGAACATGCAGAACTACCCGCTGCTCACCGAGATCGGGCGCAGCGGTGTCGCGACGCTGATCAAGCGCGGGCTGGCGGCGACGATCGAGGAGCTCCTGATGGCGTCGGAGTACGTCCTGAAGGAGGGCAACCCGAACGTCATCCTCTGCGAGCGCGGGATCCGGACGTTCGAGACGACGACCCGGTTCACGCTCGACATCGCGGCCGTGCCGGTGCTCAAGGAGCTGACGCACCTGCCGGTCGTCGTCGATCCGTCGCACGCGGCGGGCCGGCGCGACCTGGTCCTGCCGCTGTCGATGGCCGCCGCCGCCGCCGGGGCCGACGGGATCATCGTCGAGACGCACCCGGCGCCCGAGGAGGCCGTCTGCGACGGCCCGCAGCAGCTGCGGGCCGACGAGTTCGGTGCCTACCTGCGCCGGGTCGAGGCCGCGGCGGCCCTCGCCGGCCGGGTCCCCGCACCGGTCACGGTCCCCGCCTGACCCGACCGGGCCGACCGCTCCCGGGTCCGCGCCACGCGGGCACCCGGGGGCGGTCCGTAGGATCACGGTCCACCGGGTGGGGCCGGAGCGCCCCGCCAGACGCCCGCCCCCACCGCACCAGCGAAGGACCACCACCGGATGGACGTCCGCTTCGACCCCTCGGGGCCGCTCAAGGGCCGGCTGACGCCGCCCGCCGACAAGTCGATCAGCCACCGCGCGGCGATGGTCGGCACGATGGCCTCCGAGCCGGTCGTCGTGACGAACTACCTGACCGGCGAGGACACGCTCTCGACCCTGCAGGCGATGAGCACCCTGGGCGCGCTCGTCACCCGTGAGGACACCCGCGTCACGCTCCGGGGCGTCGGCCTGCGGACCCCCGACGCGCACGGCGAGACGATCGACGTCGGCAACGCCGGGACCCTGATGCGCCTGCTCCCCGGCTGGCTCGCCGGCCAGGACGGCCGCTCGTTCCGCTTCGACGGCGACGCCTCGATCCGCCGCCGTCCCGTGGACCGCATCGCCGAGCCGCTGCGCCTGATGGGCGCGAACATCGAGGCCACCGACGGCCGACTGCCGCCGTTCACCGTCCACGGCACCCAGCTGCACGGCATCACGTACGAGCTGCCCGTCGCCTCCGCGCAGGTCAAGAGCTGCGTGCTGCTCGCCGGCATGCTCGCCCACGGCGAGACCACCGTCGTCGAGCCCGTCGCCTCGCGCGACCACACCGAGCGGCTGCTCTCGCGCCTGGGCGTCCCGCTCTGGCGCGACGGCGACCGCATCACCGTCGGCCACGTCGACGAGCTGACCGTCGACGACATCCACGTGCCCGGCGACATCTCGTCCGCGGCGTTCCCGATCGTCGCCGGCGTCCTCGTGAAGGGCTCGCGCCTGCTGGTCGAGGGCGTCAACGTCAACTGGACCCGCGTCGGCATCCTCGACGTGCTCGAGCGGATGGGCGCCGTGGTCCTCGGCGAGCGGGAGCGGCGGCAGGACGGCATCGTCCCCGGCGAGGAGCCCGTGGCCGACCTCGACGTCGCCCACGGCCCGCTGCGCGGGACGACGGTCGAGGCGGAGGAGGTCCCGCTGGTGATCGACGAGCTGCCGCTCGTGGCGCTCCTGGGCTGCTTCGCCGAGGGCGAGACGATCGTCCGCGGCGCCGAGGAGCTCAAGCACAAGGAGTCCGACCGGATCGCGACCGTCGTCGACGGCCTGCGCGGCCTGGGCGCCGACATCGAGGCGACCGACGACGGCTTCGTCGTGCAGGGCGGCACCGGGATCCGCGGCGGGACGATCGAGGCGCACGGCGACCACCGCCTGGCGATGCTCGGCGCCGTCGCCGGACTCGCCTCCCGCGAGGGCGTGACCGTCAAGGGCATGGAGGCCGCCGAGGTGTCGTACCCCGGCTTCGCCGACCACGTCGCACACCTGCAGCGCCGCGCGGGGACCTGAGGGCGGGGTAGGGGCCGCCCATGTCCCCGAGCATCCCCGGCCTCGACGTCCGCGATCTGCCGACCCGCCACGGGACGGTCCGCGCGGCGGTCGGCGGCGAGGGGCCGCCGCTCCTGCTGCTCCACGGCTACCCCGAGACCCACCTCATGTGGCACGCGGTCGCGCCGCGGCTGGCGGAGCGGTTCACCGTCGTCGCCTGCGACCTGCCCGGCTACGGCGCGTCGTACCGCCCGGCGGTGCAGGACGACCACGCCCCGTACGGCAAGCGCGCGTGGGGCGAGGCGCTGGCCGACGCCATGACCTCGCTGGGCCACGAGCGCTTCGCCGTCGCCGGGCACGACCGCGGCGCGCGGGTGGCCTACCGGATGGCGCTCGACCTGCCCGACCGGGTCACCCGCCTCTGCGTCCTGGACGTCGTCCCGACCCTGGAGGTCTGGGAGCGCGCCGACGACCGGCTGGCGATCGCCTACTGGCACTGGGGCTTCCTCGCCCAGCCCGCGCCGCTCCCGGAGGACCTGATCGGCGGAGCGCCCGACGCGTTCTGGGACGCCCACGTCACCCGGATCGGCATCGATCCGACCGATCCCGTCCGGTACCCGCCCGACGTCGTCGCCGCCTACCGCGCCCAGCTCGACGACCCCGGCTTCCGCACCGCGATCTGCGAGGACTACCGGGCGGGTGCGACGGTCGACCGCGCCCACGACGCCGACGACCGCGCCGCGGGCCGGCGCATCGCCTGCCCGACGCTCGCGCTCTGGGGCGCCCGGGGCGCGCTGCCGATCCTCTACGGGGACGTCGTCGACGCCTGGCGCCCGTGGTGCGACGACGTCCGCGGCCACGCCCTGGACGCGTCGCACTTCGTCGTCGAGGACCGCCCGGCCGAGACCGCCGCGGCGATCGCGGCGCACTGCGCCTGACGCCGACCGGGCCGCGCCCCCCCCGGCTCGGCGACCGCACCCGCCGGACCCGCCGTCCCGGCCGCCGATCCGGGCGACCGGGCGCCGCCGTCGGAACGGCTCAGGCCGCGGCGGGCTCGTCGATCAGCGGGTGCTCCAGCTCGTCGCGCCGGAGTCCCAGGCCGAAGAGGAACCCCACGCCCGCCACCGCCGCGACGACGCCGGTGGCGACGAACACGGCGGTCACGCCGAAGAGCTCGCCGGCCGGCCCGGCCAGCGCCATCGAGATCGGCATGAGCGCGAGCGACACGAACCAGTCCAGGCTGGCGATGCGGCCCTGCAGGCGCGGCGGGACGCGCCGTTGCAGGAGCGTGCCCCAGATCACCTGGCCGCCCGAGTCGAGCAGGCCGACGACGACGAGGACGACGGCCATCGCCCACAGGTGGTCGAGGAACCCGAGGATCGCCAGCGGCGCGGTGCCGAGACCCCACAGCAGCAGGATCGCGGTGAGGTACCGGCGCGGGAACGGGCGCGACGAGACGATCAGCGCCCCCGTCGCCGACGCGATCCCGTAGGCGGCCAGGAGCAGGCCGTACTCCGCCGATCCGCCGCCGGTCTCGTCGCGCACGAGGAACGGCAGCAGCACCTCGATCGGCCCGAGCAGGAAGAGGATCGTGACCATCGCGAAGACGAGCGTGCCCCAGAGCCAGCGCTGCGAGCGGACGTAGCGCGCACCCTCCGCCATCTCGGCCAGGACGGGGCGGATCCCGCTCGCCGCCTTGACCGCGTCGCCCGGGAGCGGGACGGAGCGCATCGCCATCAGGCACGCCACCGAGATCGCGTAGGTCGCCGCGTTCAGCAGCATCGCCGCACCGGGACTGGCGACGGCGACGAGCAGCCCGCCGAGCGCCGGGCCGGCGGACTGCAGCGCCAGCGGGCGGATGACGCCCTCGAGCCCGTTGGACGCGAGCAGCTGGTCGGGCGGCACGAGCTGCGGGACGAGCGCCGTGAACGCCGGGACGAAGAACGCCTCGGCCGAGCCGATCACCACGGCGCCGACGGCGAGGTGCCAGAGCTCGAGGGTCCCCGTCAGCGCGAGGGCGCCGAGGGCCAGGGTGCTGACGCCGCGGGCGACGTCCGCGGTGACCATGATCCGCCGGCGCGGCACGCGGTCGGCGACGACCCCGGCGAACAGGATGCACGTGACCAGACCGACCCCGAAGAGGGTGGTCACGAGCGACAGCTGCAGCGGTCCGCCGCCCAGCTCGATGACCTGCCAGGCCAGCGCGACGAGCCAGACGCCGTCGCCGACCAGCGACACGGCGAGGCCGGACCAGAGGAGCCGGAAGTCCCGGTCGCGGAGTGGACGGAGGGCGCGCACGGCCCACTGTTGTAGCGCGACGGGCGGCCCGGCCCGCGCCCCCGTCGGCGACGTGACCCCGCGCACGGAGGGGTTCGAACCCCACCCGGCCCGGGCCCCCGTGCCGCGGAGGGGCCGCGCGGTGCGGTCTCCGACCGCTCTATCCTCGGGCCGATGCTCGTCGCGATCGACGGCCCCGTGGGGGCCGGCAAGTCCACCGTGGCGCGTGCCGTCGCCGCCCATCTCGGCTTCACGTACCTCGACACCGGCGCCATGTACCGCTGCGTGGCGCTGGCCCGCGTGCAGGACGAGTCCGCCGACCGCACGCGGCCGGTGGAGGAGCTCGCGATCGACTTCGAGGGCACGCGCGTGTTCCTCGACGACATGGACGCGACGGACGTCATCCGCACCCCGGCCGTCAGCCAGCGCGCCTCCGAGGTCGCCACGGACCCCGCCGTCCGCGAGAACCTCGTGGAGCGCCAGCGCGCGTTGACCCGGCGCGGCGACTGGGTCGCCGAGGGCCGCGACATCGGCACCGTCGTGCGGCCCGACGCCGAGCTGAAGGTCTTCCTCACCGCCTCCGACGAGGAGCGGGCCGGCCGCCGCGCGGCGCAGACCGGCCGCACCCTGCAGGAGGAGCTCGCGGACCTGCGCGAGCGCGACGAGCGCGACCGCACCCGGGAGGCCTCGCCCCTGCGGCAGGCCGACGACGCGGTCCTCGTCGACACCACCGGCCTCTCGTTCGACGAGGTCGTCACCCGGATCGCCGAGCTCGTGGACGACGTCCGCGGGCCCGCGACCACCCCGAAGGACCCCGCATCATGAGACAGGTCGCCATCGTCGGCTTCCCCAACGTCGGCAAGTCCTCGCTCGTCAACCGGCTTACCGGTCGGCGCGAGGCCGTCGTGCACGAGCGCTCCGGGATCACCCGCGACCGCAAGCACGTCGAGGCCGAGTGGAACGGCCGGACCTTCGAGCTCGTCGACACCGGCGGCGTCGACGCCCTGGACCCCGACCCGATGGCCGCGGCCATCCTCGATCAGGTCCGCGCGTCGCTGCTCACCGCCGACGTCGTCGTGATGGTCGTCGACGCGAAGTCCGGACTGCGCCCCGGCGACGCCGAGCTCGCCGACATCCTCCGGCGCTGGAAGGGCCCGAAGATCGTCGCGGCCAACAAGATCGACGTCGGCAAGGACATCCCGGCGGCGTCGGAGTTCTACGGCCTCGGCCTCGGCGAGCCGATGCCCGTCTCCGCCGCGCAGGGCCTGGGCACCGGCGACCTGCTCGACAAGGTCGTCGAGGCGCTGCCCGACGGCGACGGCGATCCCGGCGCGGACGACGTCCTCCGCCTCGCGATCATCGGCCGCCCGAACGTCGGCAAGTCGACGATGTTCAACCGCCTCGTCGGCGACGAGCGGACGATCGTCTCCAACGTCGCCGGCACCACGCGCGACGCCATCGACCTGCCGATCCAGATCGACGGCCGCGACCTGATCATCGTCGACACCGCCGGCATGCGCCGCCAGTCGAAGGTCTCGGAGTCCGTCGAGTACTACACGACGCTCCGCTCGCAGCGGGCGGTCGACCGCGCCGACGTGGCGATCGTCGTCTGCGACGCCGCCGACGGCGTCACCGCCCAGGACTTCCGCATCGCCGACCTGGCCATGCGCGCCGGCTGCTCGACGCTCATCGTGCTCAACAAGTGGGACGAGCACAACATGACCGACGACGATCTGGCGCACGAGCGCGGGCACGTCCAGCAGAAGCTCCGCCTGCGCCCGCGTGTCCTCACCGCCAGCGCGAAGACCGGCCGCAACATCAACCGGGTCATCGAGGAGGCGATCGCCCTGGGCGACCGCCGCAAGGGCCGGATCCCGACCTCGCAGCTCAACCGCTTCCTCGCCGAGGTCGTCGAGGCCAAGCAGCCGCCGGCCGTCCGCGGCAACCGCCTGAAGATGCTCTACATCACGCAGGTGGGGGAGGAGCCGCCGCGCTTCGCGATCTCGGTCAACGACCGCGCCCGCGTCGTGCGGTCCTACGCCTACTTCGTCGAGAACCGGCTGCGCGCGCGCTTCGGCTTCGACGGCGTGCCCGTGATCATCGACTTCAACGAGCGCCGTGCCCGCCGCAGCGAGGTCTCGATGACGCCGGGCCGCCAGCGCCGGATCATCGAGGAGGAGGTCCTGGACGACGAGGACGTCGTGCCGGACGAGGAGCTGGCGGAGGTCGAGGAGTTCCCGATCGACCCCGCGATCGACCACCTGCCGTGGATCGACGCGGGCGACGCGTCGCTCGACGACGACTGAGATGGCGGGCGTCGCGACAGCCGCCGGCTGAGCGCGACGGCCGGTCCGACCCGTGCCGCGGACGCCCCGACGGCCGTCGCTGCGACGCCTCGTCGTCGCCGCGACCCTCGCGGTCCTGCTCACCGTCCTCGGCGTGCTGCTGCTGCGCGCCGACGACGCCCCGCCGTTCCGGCCCTCCGGCGCGTCGCTGCGCCTGGTCCCCGACGACGCGCTGATCACCGTCCAGGTCGTCGCCGACCAGACCCGTGCCCCCGTCGACGACGCGCTCCGCCGACTGGACGACCTGCCCGGCGGCACCGCGCTGCTCGGCCGGCTGCGGGCCCAGCTGGTGCCCGAGGGGTGCCCGCCGATCACGGTGCGGACGCGCGACGTGACCGTCGCGCTGCTGCGCACCCGGGCGGGCGGGCCGGCCGCGCCGCTCGTGCTGCTCGGCCGCGGCGGGACCCGGACCGACGCCGGCCCCGTGCGGCGGTGCGGCGGGCGCACCTCCCAGCGGCTGGGCCGCTTCGTCGCCGTCGGCCCCGCCGCCCTCGTGCGGCGGGCGCGCCGCCTGCTCGGCGCCCCGCGCGCCCGCGGCTCGCTGGCCGCCGATCCCCTGCAGCGACGCATGGTCTCCGGGCTCCCCGACGATCGGCTGATCACCGCGTGGATGACCCCCGACGGCGTCCGCCGGGTGCTCGCCACGCGGGGGGACGGGGCCGCCGCGCTCGCCGCGGCGCTGGACCGCCCCGACCTGGGGGGCGTCGCGCTCGGGATCGTCCCGACGGGCGACGGCGCCCGGGTGGTCGCGCGCCTGGACACGACGTCCGGCGCCGGGCGCGCGTTCGCGGCGGACACCCCGGTCGCCGCGCCGGCGTCGGCGGTGGGCACCCTCCTGACGACGGACCCGCTCGCGACCGCCTCCCGCGTCCTGGACGTCATCGCGGCGACGCGCGGCGAGACGCCGAAGGACCTCGCGGCGCTGCTCTCGGCCGTCGTCGACCGGATCGACGTCGCCATCGGCGGGGCGGTGCGCCGGGACGTCGTCGGTGCGTTGCGCGTGCCGTCCGAGGTCGTCCTCACCCCGGGGCCCGCGCCCACCGGGGGCGTCGCGACGGGGACGGCGGCGCGCGGCCTGGCGGTCACCGTCGTCGTGCCGGTGACCGACGGCCGCCGCGCCGCGGCCGCCCTGGCACGCCTGCGTCCCCGTCTGGCGCGGGCCCTCGGCGACCGGCGGTTCACGGTCCGCCGGGTGGCGGGCCGCCGCTCCTGGTCGCTGCGGCTGCCGGGCGGCGGGGGCGCGGGCTACCTCGTCGACGGCGACCGGATCGTGGTCTACACCTCGCGGGCCGCCGCCGAGGCGGTCCTCGGGCCCGGTCCGCGACTGACCGATCGCGTCGACTGGGACCGCGGAGGCGGCGAAAGCCGAAATCGGCCCATGTCGATAGGCTTTCTCGACTTCTCGCAGCTCGTGCGCGTCGCGGCCCCTCCGGCCGGGAGCGCGCGTGCCGCGGACCGTGCCCTGCTGGACGGTCTGCGCCGGGTCACCTCGGCACGGATGCGGTCCCGCACGGAGGGCCGGGAAGCAACCTTTGACGTCGACCTCAGGATCCCATGAGCCAGTACGCCGATAACGAGTACCTGTTCACCTCGGAGTCCGTCTCCGAGGGTCACCCCGACAAGGTCGCCGACCAGATCTCGGACGGTGTCCTGGACGCGGTCCTCGCGAGCGATTCCAACGTCGAGAAGGCGCGTGTGGCCTGCGAGGTGCTGGTCAACACCGGCCTCGTGGTCGTCTCGGGCGAGATCCGCACGGACGCGTACATCGACGTGCAGCAGGTCGCCCGCGACACGATCAAGAAGATCGGCTACACGCACGGCGACCTGGGCTTCTCGTACGACTCGTGCGCCGTCCTGAACGCGATCGACCCGCAGTCCGCGGACATCGCGCAGGGCGTCGACGACGCGACGGAGCACAAGGGCGGCTCCGGCGACGAGTTCGACCTCGAGGGTGCCGGCGACCAGGGCATCATCTTCGGCTACGCGACGAACGAGACGCCGGAGTACATGCCGGTCGCGATCCAGAACGCGCACCGCCTGGCCGAGCGCCTGGCCGCCGTGCGCAAGTCCGGCGAGCTGGACTACCTGCGCCCCGACGCCAAGACCCAGGTCTCCGTCCGCTACCGCGACGGCAAGCCGGTCTCGATCGACAAGCTCCTGATCTCGACGCAGCACACCGAGGACGTGCTCGACCAGAAGCAGATCAAGTCCGACCTCTGGGAGCACGTCGTCAAGCACGTCCTGCCGGGCGACCTGTACGACGAGAACACGCTGATCGACGAGTTCCTGGTCAACCCGACCGGCCGCTTCGTCATCGGCGGCCCGGTCGGCGACACCGGCCTGACCGGCCGCAAGATCATCGTCGACACCTACGGCGGCTCCGCCCGCCACGGCGGCGGAGCGTTCTCGGGCAAGGACTCCTCCAAGGTCGACCGCTCCGCCGCGTACGCGACGCGCTGGGTCGCCAAGAACGTCGTCGCGGCCGGTCTGGCCGACCGCGCCGAGATCCAGGTCTCGTACGCCATCGGCGTCGCGCAGCCGATCTCGATCCTCGTCGAGACGTTCGGCACGGAGAAGATCGAGCGCTCGAAGATCGAGAAGGCCGTGCGCGAGGTCTTCGACCTCCGCCCGCTGGCCTACCGCCGCCACCTGAACCTGTTCCGCCCGATCTTCCAGAAGACGGCCGCCTACGGCCACTTCGGTCGCGAGGACCCGGACTTCACGTGGGAGAAGCTCGACAAGGTCGACGAGCTGAAGGCCGCCGCCGGCCTCTAGCCCACCGCACCTCGCAGGACCGACGGGCGCCGCTTGCGGCGCCCGTCGTCGTTCCGGGCAGCTGCGACCATGGGGGCATGGACGGCAGGCGCATCGAGACGCTCGACGAGCTCCGCTCGATCGTCGGTGAGCCGCTGCCGCGGGTCCGCGACAAGGCGCGGTCCACGCTGCACGAGCTCGACCGGCGGTGGCTGGCCGCCTCGCCCTTCTGCCTGGTGGGGACCGCGGACGCCGAGGGGCGCTGCGACGTCTCGCCGAAGGGCGACCCCGCCGGGAGGCTCGTCCACGTCCTCGACGACACGACGATCGCGCTGCCCGAGCGGCCCGGGAACCGTCGCGCGGACGGGCTGCGCAACGTGCTGGAGAACCCGCACGTCGGCCTGAACTTCCTGATCCCCGGGCGGGGCGACACGCTGCGGGTGAACGGACGGGCCCACGTCGTCCGGGACGCCCCGTGGTTCGACGACCTCGTCGTCGGGCCCCACCGGCCGGCGCTGGCGCTCGTCGTCGAGGTCGACGAGGTCTTCCACCACTGCGCGAAGGCGTTCCTGCGGGCGAAGCTGTGGGACCCGGAGACCTGGGGCCCCGAGGCGACCGTGCCGTCGCGGGCCGCGATCGCCAAGGCCCTCGAGCGGCCCGAGGAGCGGATGGAGGAGCTCGAGGCCTACTACGGACCGGCGTACGGGCGGCGGCTCTACGGCTGAACGCCGGACCCGGCGCCGCGAGGCGCCTCCCGGCCCACCACCAGCGCCGCCGCGAGGGCCAGGCCGAGGCCGGCCACCGTCACCACGGTCAGCGGCTCGCCGAACATCGCCGCACCCCAGACCGCGGTCACGGGGGCGATCAGGAACAGCAGGCCGTTGACCGACGTCACGCCGACCCGCTCGACGAGCAGCCAGTAGAGCCCGTAGCCCCCGAAGGTCGGCAGCAGCACCAGCCACGCCGTCGCGAGCCAGAAGTCGCCCGACGACGGCGGCACCGCCGTCCCGGTCGCCAGCGCCAGGCCGGTGAAGACGACGGCGGAGGTCGAGCAGTGGATCGCCAGCGCGGTCATCGGCGGGGTCCGGATCCGGGACCGGCGTTCGAGGAACGTCGAGGCGACGAGGCCCAGCATGCCGGTGAACGGCACGAGGTAGGCCCAGAACGGCGCGGTGCTCGCCGGGGACGTCGCGTCGGACCACGTGACGAGGACCACGCCCGTGAGGCCGAGCGCCAGGCCCGCCCACCCGCGACGACCGACGACGAGACCCAGGAGGGGGCCCACCAGGGCCGCCGCGACCAGGGGCTGCACGCCGTCGACGAGGGCCGTCGTGCCGGTGCTGACGCCCAGGCCGA
Source organism: Patulibacter sp. (assembly GCF_030655195.1). Classification (GTDB taxonomy): domain Bacteria; phylum Actinomycetota; class Thermoleophilia; order Solirubrobacterales; family Solirubrobacteraceae; genus Patulibacter. The sequence continues at coordinate 35,268 of NZ_JAURWA010000182.1, forward strand.
TCGCGCCGTAGACCGTGAGCAGGTACCCCGACTGCGAGAGCAGGCCGACCAGGACGTGGCGCCGGACCTCGGCCCGCGGGTGTCCGCGCAGACCGCGCCCGGCCCGCCGCAGGGCGAGCGGGACCAGGACGACGGCGAGCGGGACGAACCGCCACATGAGCACCGTCGCGGTGGGCGCCTGACCGGCACCGAGCTTCGCCCCGATGAACCCCGAGGACCAGGAGACGACGAACAGCACGCCGAGACCGACGGTGATCCAGGTGCTCCGGGAGGGGCGCGCCGCAACGATCCGCGGCCAAGGTATACCGATCGGTCTACTTGCCATCCCGGCGACTATACCGATCGGTGTACTCGGTGCTCTATGCTCGACCCATGGCCGAGACGATCACGTGGACCCCGAAGGCGCGCGCGGTGCTCCGGGCGGCGTCCGAGCTCTTCTACGCCCGGGGCATCCACGCCGTCGGGGTCGACGCCGTGGCCGAGCGTGCGGGCGTGACGAAGAAGACGCTCTACGACCGCTTCGGCTCGAAGGAGCGTCTCGTCGCCGAGTACCTCGCCGAGCGCGACCGGCAGTGGCGCGAGGTCCTGCAGGGTCGCCTGGACGGAGCGGGGGACGACCCGCGGGAGCGGGTCGCCGCGGTCTTCGCCGCGGCCGGGCAGTGGTCGAGCGAGCGGGGGTCGCACGGCTGCGCGATGGTCAACGCCCACGCCGAGATCGACGACCCCGCCCACCCCGCCTTCACGGTGATGGTCGAGCAGAAGCGCTGGATGCTCGACCTGTTCACGGGTCTGGCCGCCGCCTCGGGCGCCGCGGACCCGAGCACCCTGGGCGCCGGGCTGATGCTGCTCCACGAGGGGGCGACGGTCGCGGCGGGGATGCGGGCCGTCGACGCGCCGTTCGCGGTCGCGGCCGGCGCGGCGGCCGCCCTCATGGCGTGAGGCGACGGCGCCGACGGGCGCGCCGCCGGAGCCCGTCGCCCCCCGCCCGACGCCCCCGCCAGGGGCCCGACGCCACCTCCGCCCGGTACGAGGGCCCCGCGCCGCGCGCCTCAGTCGTGCGTGACGCCCTTGAAGAGCGCGGCCATGTCGTCCTCCCCGTGTCCCGCCTGCGCGGCGCGGTCGAGGTGCTCCGCGGCGACGGCGGCGATGCCGTTGCGCACGCCGGCCTCTCCTGCGGCGTCGCCGACGAGGCGGGCGTCCTTCAGCGCGTTCTTGACCGAGAACGCGGTCGGGTAGGCGTCGTCGAGCATCGACTGCCCCTTCACGTGGAGGTACGGCAGGTCGAGCGGACCGCCGGAGACGGCCTCGACGAAGAGCCGCGGGTCCAGGTCGAGCCCTTGGGCGAGCGCGAACGCCTCGGCCGTGGCGGCGGTGACGGCGAGGACCCACGAGTTGGCGACGAGCTTCAGCCGCGTCCCCGCCCCGGCGGCGCCCACCCGCATCGTCCGCGAGCCGACGGCGTCGAACACCGGCTGGGCGACGTCGATCGCGTCGTCGGCGCCGCTGGCGAGGATCACGAGCGTGCCGTCCTGCGCCGGACCCAGGGTGCCGAGGACGGGGGCGTCGACGAAGCGCGGGCCCAGGTCACCGGCCAGCTCGATCAGGCCCTGCGTCCCGGCCACGCCGACGGTGCTGGCCTGGATCCAGACCTGCTCGGTCGACAGGCCCGGTGCGGCGGCGGCGATCGTCTGCCGGACGGCGTCGGCGGCGTCGAGCATCGTCACGACGACGTCGGCGCCGCGGACGGCGTCGGCCGGGTCGGCGGCGAGCTCGGCGCCCTCGTCGGCCAGCGGGCGGGCCTTCTCGGCGGTCCGGTTCCAGACGCGGACGGTCAGGCCGGCCCGCAACAGGTTCGACACCATCGGGGCGCCCATGGTGCCGGTGCCGAGGAACGCGACGACGGGGGTGCTGGGCATGGGGGACTCCTGCTCTTCGAGGACGGTCGCGCGGTCGCGCGGTCCCGGTGCAGCTACCCGGAACGCGTCGCCGCGACGAGCGCCCTGGTCGGGCGTCGCCCCCCGTGGGAGGATCGGGCGACCCGAGCAGGAGCGCACCCATGGCCGACACCCTCGTCACCTCCGACGTCACCACGCCGACCCTCTACGTCTGTCACATCGACGCGAAGATGCCCCGCCTGCACCCGTGCGCGAAGGCCCACGCCGCGCTGGAGGGCGCCGGCATCGCGCACGACAAGATCGTCTACGGCAAGGGTCGGCCCTTCGGCATCGGGGCCGCGGGCACCCGGGGCGACCTGGAGCGGGTCAGCGGGCAGGAGAAGCTCCCCGTCCTCGTGCTGCCCGGCGGCGAGACCGTGTCCGGGAGCGGGTCGATCGTCCGCTGGGCCCGGGAGCACGCCGGCTGAGCGCCGCGGGCCGCCGGCGTCCGAGGGTGGCCGGGACGGTGGTCCTCGACGTCCGGGACGTTCGCGACGATCGATGACCGACGACCCATGACGGACCAGCGCGCGACCGGGTGGCTCCGGCGGATCCTCGACGCGCTGGGCGGTGCGGTCGCGGGCGACGCCGCGGACGCGCGAGGCGGGGCGAGGACGAGGGCCGCCCCGGTCGGCGGAGACGACCCGGAGCGGCGGGAGGATCCGACGTCCCAGGTCCTGACCGCCGACGGCGGCGAGCTCGACGAGCTGCTCCGGCGGTCCGCCGGGCGTGGCGGAGAGGTCGCGCCGGACGAGGCGGCCGCCCTGCGGTCGAGCGTCCGGGCGTCCGGGCTCGTCGTCCTGCACCTCCGCCGCGAGGGCCCGCTCGTCCTGCGCGACGAGGACCTGCCGGACGACGCGGTCGCGGTGGTCGCGTGGCTCCCCGACGGGGCGGAGTCGTCCGCCGGCGGTCCCCCGGGAGCCGACCGCCCCGGCGGGTCCGAGGCCCCGGCCGTCGCGCTGCTGCAGCTCACCGCGGCCGAGATCCGCGGGCTTCGCACCGCGCGGGTGCCGATCGCCGTCGCCCAGGCGCTCTGGGAGGCGGGGTCCGCGCGGCTCGACGAGGACTGAGGGGAGGCGCGAACGCCCCCGCTCGGTCAGATGCCCTGGCCCTGGTCCCCCGAGCCGCCCTCGCGCGGCGACGTGCGGCCGCGGACCCGGGCGTCGGCCTCGGCCTCGGCGCGGGCGGTGCGGTCGCGCTCGGAGTCGAAGGCGCTGCGCTGGGTCCGGTCCACGAGCCGGACGAGGGCGTCGGGGTTGGCCACGCCGGTCATGCGGAAGCGCGAGCCGTCGTCGCCGGCGGTGTCGTAGTCGACCGTGCCGATGCGGAGCAGGCGGTCGGCGACGGACTGGTCGAGCGTGACGTTCTGGATCCGGTCCAGGCGGGTCTGCTGGACCTCCTTCGAGAGGAAGCCCTCCCGGACCTGGATCCGCTGGCTCGTGACCATGTACGTCGTCCTGGAGCGCTCCGCCCAGAGCAGGCCGACGGCGACCAGGGCGATGACGACGCCCGCGGCGATGCCGATCCCGATCTCGGCGATCAACCCGACGACCACGCCGACCAGGATCGCGCCGACGACGACCGCCACGTGCTTGCCGAACTGGCTGCGCCACGAGGGGCTCGTGGAGAAGATCTGGGTCTCGTCGTCGTTCAGGTCCATGCCCGCGACGATACCGGCGGACAGGGCGGTCGACGGAGTCGGGTGAACGGTGGACGCCCCGGGGATCGCCCGAACGTCCGCCGTCGGCCGCCGGCCCGCCGCGGGCGGGTGGCGTCCGGGGCCGCCCCGGCCCCCGTCCGTGCCGGAACACCCGCCGCCCGCCGTCCCGCGCCGACCTCCTGCGACCATCCCCCGAGGTGTTCGGTCCGCGCGTCATCCAGGTCGAGCCGCTGGTCTCGGCCCGCGGCGTCCGTGGCCCGTTCGACTACGCCCGCCCCGAGGGGTGCGACATCGGCGCGGTGGTGGACGTCCCGTTCGGCCGGCAGCGGCTGCGGGGCGTGGTGACCGGGCTGGCGGAGGACTCCGCGCACCGCCTGAAGGCCCCGACGGCGGTCTCGGACGTCTCGCTCCCGCCGCAGCTCGTCCGCCTGGCGCTGTGGATGGCGGACGACATCGTCTCGACGCGCGCCCGCTGCCTCGAGCTGCTCCTGCCGCCGGAGGGCGTGGGGGAGCGCACGCGGTTCTGGGCGGAGCCGGTCCACCCGTCGGCCGCGGGCCCGCAGGGCACCGGCGGCGGGTCGACCCCGGGCGACGTCCCGTCCTCCGGGGAGGGCTCGGCCACCGACGGCCCTCCGGCACCGCCGACCGACCCCTGGGCCGGCGTCCGCCTCAACGCCAACCAGCGCGCCCTGCTCGACCGCCTGCCGGGCTGGACGGGCGACGACCTCCCGGCGCTCCGGCGGCTCGAGGCCCGCGGCCTGGTGACGATCGAGGCCCGCGCGCACGGCCGCCGGCCCGATCACGCGTCGATCGGGGCGCTCCACGGCGACGGGCGCACGGCGCCGCTCCTGAACCCCGACCAGGCGCTCGCCGTCGAACGCATCGCCGGGGTGCTCGCCGACCCCGACCTGCCGGTCCGCGAGCGCCGGCTCCTGCTGCACGGCGTCACCGGCTCCGGCAAGACCGAGGTCTACCTGCAGGCCGCGGAGCGGGTGGTCGCCGCCGGGCGGACCGTGCTCGTGCTGGTCCCCGAGATCGCGCTGACCCCGCAGACGGTGCAGCGGTTCCGCCGGCGGCTGGGGGAGACCGTCGCCGTCCTGCACTCCGGGCTGTCCAAGGGCGAGCGGCGCGACGAGTGGTGGCGCCTGCGGTCGGGCGAGGCGCGGGTCTGCGTCGGGCCGATGTCGACGGTCTTCGCCCCCGTCTCCGACCTGGGTCTCGTCATCGTCGACGAGGAGCACGACCCGGCGTACAAGCACGACGGCGACCCGCGCTACGACGCCCGGCGCGTCGCCGCCTGGCGCGCCGGGGACTCCGGGGCCGTCCTGCTGGCCGGCTCCGCGACCCCGCGTCCGGAGTCGTGGGCGTCCCTGCGACGGATCGGCCTGCCGCGGCGCGCCGACGGCGGCGAGATGCCCCACGTCCGGCTGATCGACGTCCGGGCCACCCGCGGTGCGCTCCATCCCGACGTCCACCGCGCGATCGCCGACGCCCGCAAGGCGATCGTCCTGCTCAACCGGCGGGGCTGGGCGACCTGGATGGAGTGCGCGGACTGCGGCCACACGTGGGAGTGCCCCAACTGCGACGTCTCGCTCGTCCTTCACGGCGGGCGGTCCGAGCGCACCGGGCGCACCTCGGGCGTCCTGCGCTGCCACCACTGCGGCCACCAGGAACGGCCCCCGGAGCGGTGCGTCTCGTGCAGCTCGGTCTCGGTCGGCCAGCACGGCCTCGGCACGGAGCAGCTGGCGGAGGACCTGCCCGGCCACGTCTACCGCCTGGACGCCGACGTCCGCGACCGCTCGTCGGTGCTCGAGGCGTTCGGCGCCGCGGATCACGGGATCCTCGTCGGCACCCAGATGATCGCCAAGGGCCACGACTTCCCCGGCGTCGAGCTCGGCGTCGTCGTCGACGCCGACGCGACCCTGCGGTTCCCGGACTTCCGCAGCCAGGAGCGCACGTTCCAGCTCGTCGCCCAGCTCGCCGGTCGGGCCGGCCGCGGCGGCGGCTCGGACGCCCCGGCGCGCGTCCTGGTCCAGACGCGGTCGCCGGACGACCCGTCGCTGCGCTTCGCCGCCCGCCACGACGCCCACGGGTTCGTGGTCGAGGAGATCGAGCGCCGTCGGCTCCACGGCTACCCGCCGTTCTCGACGATCGTGCGCGTGGTCTGCGAGCACGAGGACGAGCGGCGCGTCCAGGCCGCCGCCGACGACCTCGTCCTGCGGATGCCGGCCGACACGATGGGCCCCGTCCCGCTCTTCCGCAGGCAGGCGCGCTTCCGGCGCCAGCTGCTGGTCAAGGCGGTCTCGCGCGCCGCGACGGTCGCGGCGGTCCGCGACGCCGTCGCCGCGGTGGTCGACGACAACGCCCACCGCGGCGTGGTGCTGGCGATCGAGGTCGACCCGCGCTGAGGTCGCCCGAGGGGTGGGGCGGGGCACACGGCGCCGTGGCACCCTGGACCGATGCCCTCCGACGACCGCCCCGCCCCGACGACCGGCCGCAACGTCGAGCTGAAGGCGCGGTGCGGCGACGTCGAGGAGACCGAGCGCCGGGCGCTCGCCGCCGGCGCGGTGCCCACCGCGGTCCTGCACCAGCGCGACACGTACTTCGCCGCCCCGCACGGGCGGCTGAAGCTGCGCGAGGAGCGCCGCGAGCCGTGGCCCGGGTACGCCGGCGAGCACGACCTGACGGCCGAGCTCGTCCACTACGAGCGCACCGACGAGGCGACCGCCCGCGGCAGCGCCTACGACCTGCTGCCGGTCGACGACCCGGCCACCGTCCGGGCGACGCTCGACGAGCGCCTCGGGGTCACGGTCGAGGTCCTGAAGACCCGCGGCCTCCTGCTCCGGCAGGGCGTCCGGATCCACCTCGACGACGTCGACGGCCTCGGGACGTTCGTGGAGCTCGAGGCCGTCGTCGGTCCCGCGGGCGACGAGGAGGAGTGCGCCGCGAAGGTGGCGGAGCTGCGGGAGCTGCTCGGGATCGAGGACGCCGACGTGCAGGCGCAAGGCTACGCGGGCCTGCTGACGAGGAACTGAAGGACAGGCGGCAGGATCGCGAGGGCCCGCCCCTCCGCTTCGCCCTCCGCCCTGGCCCGCGGAGTCGTCCTGCGCAGCCCGCCCCGTCTGCCCTCCGCCCTGGCCCGCCGCAGCGGAGTCGTCCTGCTCAGCCCGCGCCGTCCGCCGCCTCGACCAGGTCGGCCGGCCCGAGCCACGCCGGCGGCGCCGCACCCGCCCGGAGGAGCGCGCCCCGGGTCAGCGCGTCCGTGCCGAAGCGCGCGCGGACCGCGTCCAGCGCCGCGTCGACCGCCCGCGGATCGTCCTCCGGGTCGGCGGGCCACGTGCCGTCGTCGTCCTCGTCGAGCGGCAGGGCCAGCTGCAGCGGTGCGTCGTCGGCCTCCAGGCCCGAGACGGCGACCCCGACGAGCGTCAGGCCCCGCGCGGCGACCTCGCGGCGCAGGCCGGCGAGCAGGTCGCGCGCCGTGGCCAGCACGACGGCCGACTCCGCGGTCCGCAGCGGCAGGGTGCGGGACCGGGTGATCGCATCGTAGTCGCCGAACCGGACCCGCAGGGTGATCGTCCGTCCGGCCCGGCCCTTCTCGCGCATCCGGCGGGTGACGCGGTCCGCGAGGCCGAGCAGCCGGGCGTCGACGATCGCGGGGGCGTGCGGCCCGCGGCCGAGCGCGGCCTGGGCGCCGAACGAGCGCCGCGCCCGCCCGCGCCGCACGGGCGTGCCGTCGCGGTTGTGGGCGATCCGGTGGAACCAGCCGCCGGCGTGCGCCCCGAACCACGCGATCAGGGTCTCCTCCGGCAACCCCGCCAGATCTCCGACCGTCGCGATGCCGAAGGCCTGCAGGCGCTCCATCGTCGCCGGGCCGATCCCGGGGACCGCGCCGACGGACCGGGCGCGCAGGAACGCGAGCTCGTCCTCCGGGGCCAGCACCCGCAGGCCGTCGGGCTTGGCGGCGCCGCAGGCGATCTTGGCGAGCATCCGGGTGCTGGCCCCGCCGACGGTCAGCGGCAGGCCGACCTCGCGGCGGACGACGCGGCGCAGCCACGCCCCGACCCCCGCGGGCGTGCGGCCGATGCGGTCCAGCCCCGTCACGTCGAGGTACGCCTCGTCGATCGAGACCGGCTCGACCTCGGGCGCGGCCTCCTCCATGATCGCCCTCACCCGGGCGCTCGCCTCGACGTAGGCGTCCCACCGCGGGGCGACGACGACGGCGGCGGGGCAGAGCCGTGCCGCCTGCCCGCCGCCCATGCCGCCCCGCACCCCGTGGGCGCGCGCCTCGTAGCTGGCGGCGAGGACCACGCCGCCGCCGACGACCACGGGCCGGCCGCGCAGCGCGACGTCGTCGCGCTGCTCGACCGACGCGTAGAAGGCGTCCAGGTCTGCGTGGAGGATGGCCCGGACGCCGACCACGAACGTATGTTCGCACCGTCCGCGGACGGACCGCGCCGTCCGCCGTCCGCCGCGGGACCCGCGATACCCTGGACGGTCGATGGCCGACGTGGAGATCCAGGAGGGACCGGGGCGGTCCCTGACCCCCGAGGAGCACGAGGCCGCCGCCCGTCGCCGCGCCGCGATGGAGGCGATCCGCCAGTGGGGCGATCCCGTGCTCAAGGGCAAGGCGCGCGACGTCGAGATCTTCGACGAGCAGCTGCGCCGCGAGCTCGACACGATGGGGCAGCTCATGCACGCCGCCCACGGCGTCGGGCTCGCCGCCAACCAGGTCGGCACCCTCCACCGCGTGCTGGTCTACGCGGTCGACGGCGGCGACGGCCCCGTCCGCCGGCTGGTCAACCCCCGCATCGAGTGGCGCGGCGCGGAGTCCGAGGTCGGCCAGGAGGGCTGCCTGTCGCTGCCCGGGATCCTCGTCGACGTCGAGCGCTCCGTGTTCCTGCGCGTCGCCGCCCAGGACGAGGAGGGCGAGGACATCACCGTGGAGGCCTCGGGGTTCGAGGCCCGGATCATCCAGCACGAGATGGACCACCTCGACGGCGTCCTGATCCTCGACCGCACCTCGCGCGACCAGCGCAAGCGGGCGCTGCGCGAGCTGCGCGCGGCCGCGACCGCCGGCGCATGAGCGCCGACCCGCCCGCCCCGGCCGACACCGGCGCCGCCCCCGTCCGCACCGCCTTCCTCGGCACGAGCTGGTTCGCCGCCGACGTGCTGCGTCGCCTCGTCGCCGCCGGGCGTGCCCCGTCGCTCGTCCTCACGCGCCCCGACCGCCCGGCGGGCCGCGGGCGCAGGCTCACCGCACCGCCGGTCGCCGACGCCGCGCGCGAGCTCGACCTGCCGCTGCTGCAGCCCGACCGCATCGACGACGAGGTCGTCGCCCGGATCGCGGCGGACGAGCCCGACGCGCTGATCGTCTGCGCCTACGGCGCGATCGTCCGCGAGCCGCTCCTGTCGGCCTACCCGATCCTCAACGTGCACCCGTCGCTGCTCCCGCGCTGGCGCGGCGCCGCCCCGGTCGAGCGGGCGATCATGGCCGGGGACCGCGAGACCGGGGTGTCGATCATGGAGCTCGTAGAGGAGCTCGACGCCGGCCCGGTCCAGCTGCAGGAGCGGATCCCGATCGGCCCCGACGACACGTACGGCGACGTCGCCCCGCGGCTCGTCGAGCTCGGCTCGACGCTGCTGCTGCGGGCGCTCGACGAGGTCGCCGCGGGGACGCTCAGCGCGACCCCGCAGCCCGACGAGGGCATCACGTACGCCGAGAAGATCGTCGCCGCCGACCGCGACCTGGACCCCGCCGCCCCCGCTCGGACCCGGCACGACCACGTCCGGGCGCTGGCGCCCCACATCGGCGCCCGCCTGCTGCAGGACGACGACACGTACCTCGGGGTCCGCCGCACGCGGGTCGCGGAGGACGGCACCCTCGAGCTGCTCGAGGTCCAACCGCCCGGGAAGGGCACCATGACCTACGCCGACTACCTCCGAGGAAAGGCCGGCCGATGACGCGCGCCGCCGCCGACGACCTCCACGGGGCGACCTGCCGATGAGCCGCGTCGCCCACGCCGAGCACCACCGCGGACGGGTCGCCCGATGAGCGACTCCGAGCTGCCCAAGCGCGGGTCCGGCCGCCCCGACCGCTGGGAGCGCCGCCCCAAGCGCGGACCCGCGACCACCGGCGCGCCCGGCGCGCCGCGGGAC
>NZ_JAURWA010000024.1 GCF_030655195.1 Patulibacter sp.
CGGCCTGCACCCGTTCGGCGTCCGCGACGGCGCGGGCGGCCTCGGCCTCGGCCTCGGCGGTGGCGGTCCGCGCCTGCTCCGCCGCGATCCACGCGCGGACCTCGTCGACGGTGGACGCGGCGTCGCCGGAGAGCAGGGGCACCTCGTCCTCGGCCTTCCAGGCGCCCGCGGCGGCCGACAGGGATCGGTCGGCGTCGACGCGGGCGGCCTGCACGCCGGCCCGGGCCTCGCGCGCCCGGTCCTGCAGCCAGTACTCGATCTTCGAGAAGCGCTCCGCGTCGAACAGCCGCTCCAGCACCTGCTGCCGGGCCTTCGCGTCGGCGCGCAGGAACGTCGCGAACGCGCCCTGCGGCAGCATCACGACCTGCAGGAACTGCTCGGCGGTCATGCCCAGCAGCGGGTCGAGCTCGTGCCGGACGTCGGGGATCTTGGCGGCGACCGCCGTCCACCCGTCCCCGTCGGCGATCTCGAGCTTGGCCGTGGCACCCTCGAGCACCGGGGCCCCACCACCCCGCAGCGGGGGCCGCTCGTGCTTCGGCGAGCGGGTCACCCGGACGCGCCGGCCGCCCAGGGTCGCCTCGAGGACGACACGGGGCGTCGCGTCGGGCGCGCGGTGGTCGCTGCCCAGCCGGCCCTCGCCGCGGGCGCCGGGGACCTCGCCGAAGAGCGCGAAGCAGACGGCGTCCAGGACGCTCGTCTTGCCCGCGCCCGTCGGCCCGGAGAGCAGGAACAGGCCCGACGACGACAGCGCGTCGAAGTCGACCTCCTCGCGCCCGCCGAAGGGCCCGAACGCCTCGAGGGTCAGCCGGTGCAGGCGCATCAGTCGTCCTCGCCGCGGTGGACGGACTCGGCGGCGGCCTGCAGCAGCGGCACGTCGTCGGCCCCGGCGGGCTCGCCGCGCACGTCGGCCACGAACGCCTCGAGGACCTCGAGGTCGCTGCGGCCCCGGATCCGGTCCCGCGCGACCGTGGCGGCGGAGAGCTCCCCGTCGGGGGCGTGCTGCAGGACGAGCACCTGGGGGAACCGCGCCCGCAGGCGCTCCATCGGGCGGGCCGGCAGCAGGGCGTCGGTGAGGACGACCTCGACCCACGCGTCGGCCGTCTCGTGCTCGTTCAGCGTCGCGTCGGCGAGGAGCTCCTCGAGGGGCCCGCGCAGGCGCACGAGCCGGAACGGGGCGGGCACCGGCACGAACCGCACGGTGCTCGACCCGTCCGCGGCCAGGTCGACGATCGCGGTCGTCTTCGTGGCGTCGGCCTCGGTGAAGGAGTAGGGGAGGGGGGAGCCGGCGTAGCGGACGGCGCCGGGGTGGTCGGTCGGGACGTCGGGCCCGGCGAGGGCGGGGGTCCCGGAGGACGCGTCGGGGCCGGGGTCGGGGTCCGACGCGACGTCCGGCCCGGGTCCGGGGTCGCCGGCCGACCCGGCACCCGGCCGGGTCTCCTCGGACGGGGCGTCCTCGAGCGGCAGCGCGAAGAGTCCGCCCAGCTCGACCTGCGCCTCGGCCGAGACCGCGTCGGCGGGCGTCGGGGGCACCGACGGGACCTCCGGGCCGGCCCGGAGCGATCCGCGGTCACCGGCCATCGCCCCGCTGTCGGCCGTCGCATCGTTGCCGGTCGTCGCCTCGCCGCCCGCCGCCTCGCCGCCCGTCGCCGCACTCCCGCCCGTCGCGCCGCCGCCGCCGCCGGCCCTGACCGCGTGCGGCCGGTGCAGGTGACCGAGGGCGACGTAGTCAGCGCCCGCGAAGAGCGACGCCGGGACGGTCTCCGCGCCGCCGACCGAGATGTCGCGCTCGGACTCCGAGGCCTCGCCGCCCTGGACGAAGGCGTGGGCGACGACGACGGCCCGCGCCCCGTCGCGCCCGGCGAGGTCCGCGCGGACGAGGTCCATCGCCGCCCCGACGACCGCCTCGTGCGATCGCTCCTCGACGCCGAGGGGTCCGCGGGCGAGATCAGGGTCGAGGTAGGGGAGGCCGTAGATGGCGACGGGCCCGTGCTCGTCCCGGAGGACGAGCGGGTCGCCCGACGTCAGCGGGTCCGTCCGCAGGTGGACGCCGCCGGCGGCGATCAGCTCGGCCGCGAAGCCCAGCCGGCCGGCGGAGTCGTGGTTGCCCGACACGACGACGACGGGGGCGACCTCGGCCAGGCGGCGCAGGGCGTCGCCCGCCACCCGGACGGCCTCCACCGGCGGCAGCGCGCGATCGAAGACGTCGCCGGCGACGAGCACGACGTCGACCCGCTCGGCGCGGGCGACGTCGACGAGGTGGTCGACGACCGCGCGCTGCGCGTCGAGCAGCGGGAGGCGGTGGAGGGTCCGCCCGAGGTGCCAGTCGGCGGTGTGCAGGAGCCGCATCGGATCGACGACGGTACGCGCAGCCCCGGACGACGGTGGGCCGTCCGCCCCACGCTCCCGTCGTCCGGGCGGCGGGGCCGCTTTCGACCCGCGGTAGGAGCCCCTCCGCGCCGGCGGCGGCCGGGCGTCTGCACGTGTTGCCGCGGTGTCGGCGGTTCCCCTACGATCGCGCGTATCTCCGCCTTCCCGGACAACGACCACGACGGCCCAGCGTCACCCCGGGAGCCCTCGGCGATCGACGCCCTGCCCGGCGTCGCGCGCATCGCGACGCGCGGCTCGATCCAGGCCGCGTCCTGGGGCGCCCGCACCTCCGTGCGCACCGGCGTCGGGATCGCGCGCCGCCTGCCGTTCGGCGGCGTCGCGCTGAAGGTGGCCGAGGAGGCCGCCGACCAGGCCCGCCACACCGCCCGCCGGATGCTCGGCGTCGACGAGGTCGAGCGCCGCGTCATGCGGATGGTCCCCGAGCGGGTGACCGAGGCCGGCCGCGCCTGGTCCTCCGGCGGACCCCAGGCCACCGGACCGGTCGGCCCGGGCGGCACGCACGGGCACGAGGCCGAGCCGGAGCCCGAGCCGGGCGACGTCCTGCTGGCCCGTGGCGCCGGGCTGCTCGCCCAGGCCGCCGACGTGCGGTTCGAGGAGTCCACGCATCCCGCCTACGGCCGGATCCTCGACGAGCTGACCCCCGACGAGGCGCGCATCCTGCGCCTGATGGCGACGAAGGGCGCGCAGCCCGCCGTCGACGTGCGCACGGGCCGGCCGCTGCGCATCGGCTCGGAGATGATCGCCGCCGGGCTCACCGTCATCGGCGCGGAGGCGGGCTGCCGCTACGTCGAGCGCGTGCCCTCGTACCTGAACAACCTCTTCCGCCTCGGCCTGATCTGGTTCTCGCACGAGGAGCTGCACGACCTGCGCGGTTACCAGGTCCTCGAGGCCCAGCCCGAGGTCGGGGACGCGATGAAGCGCGCCGGCCGCGCGTCCCGGGTGGTGCGCCGCTCGATCGCGCTGACCCCGTTCGGCGACGACTTCTGCCGCGTCTGCCTGCCGCTCGGCGTCGGCTCGCGCGACGCGATCGATCAGGCCGGTCTGGCCAGCACGAGCTCGCGCGGCGTCCCGGCGGAGCCCACCGGCGGGCTGGCCCGGGAGGCCTCCGGCCCCGTGCCCGCGCAGGACACGCCGCGCGCCGAGGGCCCGTTCGGCCGCCGCGGTCGCCCCGCCGGGCCCGGGCGGACGTCGTGAGCGCCGGGGCGTCGCTGCTGGCCAGCATCCATCTCCTCGGCCTCGAGCTGCACCTGCAGGAGATCATCACCGTCCCGCTGTTCATGGGGGCGATCGGCTACATCACGAACTGGTCCGCCGTCTGGATGCTCTTCAACCCCCTGGAGTTCAAGGGGGTGCGGGTCCCCGGCATGCGCTTCTTCGTGAAGCTCTCGCCGCGCAAGGTCCAGCAGATCCCCGGCGTCATGCACGGCGGCATCGGCTGGCAGGGGATCATCCCGTCGCGCGCGGCGAAGATGGGGTCGATCGCCGTCGACAAGGGCATCTCCAAGCTCGGCAACGCGGCGGACTTCTACCAGCAGCTCGAGCCGGACAAGATCGCCGAGCACATGATCGCCTCGGTCGAGCAGGACCTGCGCCCGCTCGTCGAGCGGATCATGGAGCGCGAGCACCCGCGGCTCTGGCACGACCTGCCGCCGCAGGTCCGCGAGGCGATCCACACCCGCGTCCGCAACCAGCTGCCCGACATCGTCCGCGACGTGACGGAGCAGATCGGCGAGCACATCGACCAGCTGCTCGACGTCAAGCTGATGGTCATCCGCGCCCTCGAGGACCGGCCCGAGCTCGCCAACCAGATCTTCCAGGAGACGGGGCGGCGGGAGCTGCGGTTCATGGTGAACTTCGGCTTCGTCTTCGCGTTCTTCCTGGGGTTCCCGGTCGTGCTGATCACGGAGGCGATCCCGTACTGGTTCGTCCTGCCGATCATGGGCACGTTCGTCGGCTGGGCGACCAACCTCGTCGGCATCTGGATGATCTTCGAGCCGATCGAGCCGCGCCGGATCCTCGGCGTGAAGGTGCAGGGCCTGTTCCTCCGCCGGCAGGCCGAGGCGGCGGAGATCTACTCCACCGTCATCTCGCGGGAGATCCTGACGCTCGCCGGCATCGGCGACGAGCTCCTGCACGGCCCGCGCTCGGACACCACGAGGCGGATGATCGAGGATGCGCTGCGCCCCGCCGTCGACCGCGCGACCGGGCCGGCCCGGACGGCGGTGCGCCTGATCATGGGCGGCAAGAGCTACGACGCGATCCGGGACTCCGTCGCCGTCGAGGCCGTCGACTACACGCTGACGCCGCTGCGCGACCCGGAGTTCAACCGCGTCCAGGGCGAGCGGATCCGGACGCTGGTCTCGACCCGCATGCGCGAGATGCCGCCGGCGGACTTCGTCGAGATGCTGCGCACGGCGATGAAGGAGGACGAGTGGCTGCTCTTCCTCCACGGCGCCGTCCTGGGCTTCGGCGCCGGGCTGCTGCACCTGGCGATCTTCGGCTGACCGGGCCGGACCCGGGCCGGACCCGGGGGGACGGCCCGGCCGGGGCTCGGCGGCGCGACGACGTGCGGGCCCCGTCAGGACCGGGCTCCGCGCGTACGCCGTCGAGCGTCGGCGCGCCCCCGGCGACGTCGCCCGTCCGGCGGGCGGGCCCCGCGGGAACCACCCCATGCGGCGGGGATGCGCACTACCCTTGGGCTGCGCTCCGGCGCGCCACGGAGGGGTGGCAGAGTGGACGATTGCGCCAGTCTTGAAAACTGGAGGCCGGTCACCCCGGTCCAGGGGTTCGAATCCCCTCCCCTCCGCCTGCACGGGGCGACGGGCGCTGTCGCGGCCCGTCGTCCGTGACGCGTCCCCGCCCGTCCCGTGCCCGTCGTCCGTGGCAAGTGCCGCTCGTTCGACGCCCGCCGTCCGCGGCGCCCCACCGTCGGCCGGGGCGCCGCCGCACCGCCGCGTCGGCGGCCCTGGTGAACGGTGTTCGTCACGGTGGCCCGCGACCGGCTAGGCTGCCCCGTCCCAGGTCCGCAGTCGAGGAGTCACGTCCCGTGAAGCACCAGTCCATCTCCCGGATCGCCGCGTCAGGCGTCGCGACGATCGCCGCGCTCGCGCTCGGTGGCGCGGTCGCCGCGCCGGCGTCGGCCGCCACGCCGTTCACGCGCTGCTCGTCGCCCGACGGCGTCGCCCGCACGCTCAAGGTCCACGGTGTCTCGTGCCGCGAGGGCCGCACCCAGGCGAAGGCCTGGCAGCGCGCACAGGGCGAGGGCGACCAGGGCGCCCGCTTCACCCTCCGCGGCTACCGCTGCCGGATGAGGTCGATCCAGACCACGGCGGGCGACCCGGACGGGACGGGGCACTTCGACTGCCGCAGGGGCACGCGCCGCATCGTCTGGACCTACCACCCGTAGGCCGGCGGTCGCCGGGCGGACACGCCCGGGAACGACAACGCCCCGGCGGCGTGTGAGCGCCCCGGAGCACGGCCGAACGGAGGCGAGTCCGCGCGACCCGAGGGACAGTAGCGGTCGGGCCGGTACGCGGCGCTCCGGCCCGCACCCGCCGGCGTCGCCCCGCCGCCGGCGCACCCGGGCGCGCGGCCTCAGTCCGCCGCCGCCCCCTTCGCCCGCTCCTCCTCCATCGCCCGCAGCTCGATGCGGCGGATCTTGCCCGTCAGCGTCTTGGGCAGGTCCTCCACGAACTCCACCTCGCGGGGGTAGGCGTACTTGGAGTGGTTGTCGCGGACGAAGGAGGAGATCTCCTTGCCGAGCTCGTCGCTCGGCTCGTGGCCGGCCGCCGCGACGACGAACGCCTTGACGATCCAGCCGCGGCGCTCGTCGGGCTTCGCCACCGCCGCGGCCTCCTTGACCGCGGGGTGCTCGAGGCAGGCGGACTCGACCTCGAACGGGCCGACGCGGTAGCCGGCGGTGAGGATCACGTCGTCGGCGCGGCCCTCGAACCAGACGTACCCGTCGGCGTCCATGCGGGCGGCGTCCTTCGTGTGGAACCACTCCCCGCCGAAGGTCTCCTCCGTGGCCTCGGGGTTGTTCCAGAACCGCAGCGGCCAGGTGGGGGAGGACTCGCGACGCCAGCAGATCTCGCCGCGCTCGTCGACGGCGACGGGCTTCTCGTCCTCGTCGAGGATCGCCACGTCCCAGCCCGGCATGACCTTGCCCATCGAGCCCTCTCGGACCTCCATCCACGGGAAGTTCGCGCAGAGCGGGTAGCCCTCCGACAGCCCGTAGAAGTCCATGACGGTGACGCCGAACTGCTCGCGGAACCACTTGATCGCCTCGGGGTTCAGCGGCTCGCCGGCCGAGCACGCGCGGCGCAGCGGGATCGGGAAGCGCGACCCGGCGTCCTGCACGGCCATCAGCGAGCGCATCGCCGTGGGGGTCGTGAAGAGGTTCGTGATCTGGTGGCGGCTCTGGAAGTCGAGCTCGGCCTCGGGGGCGAAGCCGCCCTCGCGCTCCAGCACGTAGTGCGTCGCCCCGGTCCGCCAGGCACCGAGCAACGGGTTCAGCCCCGCGGCCCACGCCCACTCGCTCATCGACCGGAAGCGCTCGCCGTCCTGCACCTCGTGGCAGTACTCGAACTCCTCGTGCCCGAGGACGAAGCGGTGGGCGTGCAGGATGCCCTTCGCCAGACCGGTGGTGCCTGAGGTGTAGAAGAGCTGCGCCGGGTCGTCGGACGCGGT
The DNA here is from genome assembly GCF_030655195.1 of Patulibacter sp. Classification (GTDB taxonomy): domain Bacteria; phylum Actinomycetota; class Thermoleophilia; order Solirubrobacterales; family Solirubrobacteraceae; genus Patulibacter. The sequence continues at coordinate 7,078 of NZ_JAURWA010000024.1, forward strand.
GTCGACGGTCTCGAAGTCCGGGGAGGCGCCGTCGAGCAGCTCGGCGGTGAGGATCAGCATGGTGTGGTCGGCCGAGCCGGGCAGACCGTCCGCGCCACCGCCCGCGTCCCAGCCCTCGAGGCCGGTGATCGCCTTGGCGATCTGCTCGCGGTGGGCCTCGTCCGTGACGACCAGCCGGGCACCGGAGTCGCGGATGCGGTGGCGGATGCCCTCCTCGCCGTAGAGCACCGACATCGCCAGCAGGATCGCGCCGGCCTTGTAGGTGCCCAGGAACGCGGCGGCCGCCTCGGGGCGCGGCGGCACGAGCATCGCGACGACGTCCTCGCGACCGATGCCGTGCTGCGTGGCGAGGTTCGCGAAGCGGTTGGACAGCTCGCGCTGCTCCTTCCAGAGGACCTCGCGGATCGTCCCGTCGGGGCCCTCGTGGACCATCGCCAGCTTGTCGTCGGGCCACTTGTCGCACACCTCGGCGGCGACGTTGAAGCGCTCGGGGACGTTCCAGGAGTGGTTCGCGACGAGCTCGTCGTACCGGGCGTCGGAGGTCATGCCCTGACCCTCCCACACGCGCTCGGGCGGGGGTCGCGGGACCCGACGACGTGGCGCGTCGCCGCTCGGTCGGAGTGGCGTCGGGGGCGTCGCCGGTGGCGCGCCGCCGCTCGTCCCGGTGCTCCGCCGACGGGTGCGGCACGCGGCGCCGCACCTGAGCCGGTCGTGTGACGCGGGGCGACCGCCGGCGGCCCCGGCCTCGTACCCTTCGCACCATGTTCGACGTCTCGCAGACCGACTCGCCCCGCACCCGCAAGATCCTCTCGGCGATGTTCGTGCTGGCGACGATCGACTTCGTGATGCTGATCGTCCTGCTGGCGGGCAAGTTCGGAATCATCGACTCGGACTCGTTCGTCGCCCCGCTGGGCATGACGCACGGCCTGCTCTTCCTCGTCCTCGTCGGCATCGCGTTCATCGGCGCCCGCCAGGGCCGCTGGAACATGAAGTACCCGGTCGCGGTCGTCATCGCCGGCATCGCGGCGCTGGTGATCGTCCCCGACCTCCTGATCCGCCGGGAGCTCGACGCCAAGGCGGCGCCGTCGACCGACGCCTGAGCGACCGCGGGCCGGGAGGCCGGGCCGGTCGTCGAGGTCCGTCCCGTGGAGGGACGCCACCCGACGACACCGAGGGGCCGCCGCCGTCCGCGGGCGACGAGGCTCCGGACCTACGCCGCCGGCAGCACCCGCGGCGCGCCGAACGGCGCGAGGCACTCGGGCAGCACGATCGTGCCGTCCTCGCGCTGTCCGTGCTCGAGCAGGGCGATGATCGTGCGGCCGACCGCGACCGCGGTGCCGTTCAGCGTCGCCAGCGGCTCCGGCTTGCGGGCGGACTCCGGGCGGGAGTCCTTCAGGCGGGTGCCCAGGCGCCGGGCCTGGAAGTCCGTCGTGTTCGACGTCGACGTCAGCTCGCGGTACTGCCCCTGCGACGGCAACCACGCCTCGCAGTCGAACTTGCGGGCGGCCGAGGCCCCGAGATCGTCGACCGCGATGTCGACCACCTGGTACGGGATGCCCAGGTCGGTGAGGATCTCCTCCTCGATGGCCAGGAGACGCGCGTGCTCCTCCTCGGCGTCCTCGGGCGGGACGAACGAGAACATCTCGACCTTGTCGAACTGGTGCACGCGGAAGAGCCCGCGGTCGCTGGCCCCGGCGGCGCCGGCCTCGCGACGGAAGCACGGCGAGAAGCCGGCATAGCGCAGCGGCAGCTCGGCGACCTCGAGGATCTCGCCGGCGTGCATCGAGGCCAGGGCGACCTCGCTGGTGCCGACGAGGTAGAGGTCGTCGCCGGGCAGCGCGTAGATCTGCTGCTCCGTGTCGGGCAGGAAGCCGGTGCCGTAGAGCGCGTCCTCGCGCACCAGGACGGGCGGGATGACGGCCTCGTGCCCCTTGTCGCGCAGCTTCGACAGCGCCCACTGGACGAGCGCGAGCTCGAGGAAGACGAGGTCGCCGCGCAGGTACGCGAATCGCGAGCCGGAGAGCCTCGCGCCGCGCTCCATGTCGACGCGGTGGGCGCCGGCGAGCTCGAGGTGGTCCTTCGGCTCGGTGGCGGGAGCGGCGACCTCGACCGTCGCGGGGCCGTCCTCCGTGGGGGCGCCCGGGCGGGCCGGTGCGGCGACGCTGCCGGCCGCGGCGGGGCGGGCGCCCAGGCCGTCGATCCGCGGCTCGCCGATCGTCCGCAGCACCGTGTCCTGTGGCGGGGCATCGGCGTGGGGGAGGTTGGGCAGGCGCGCCTGCTGGTCGGCGAGCCCGGACTCGACGCTCGCGAGCTCCTCCTGGATCGCCTTGGCCCGGGCGGAGACGTCGCGCATCGCGGCGACCGCGGCGTCGGCCTCGGTCTGGTCGCCCGACGCCTTCGCGGCCTTCTTCGCCTGCGCGATCGCGCCGTTGGCGGCGTTCTGCTCGGCCCGCAGGGTCTCGAGCTGGGGCAGCAGCTCGCGGCGGCGTTCGTCGAGCTCGAGGACGGCGTCGAACGCCTCGGCGTCCGTGCCCCCGCGACGGGCGAGGGCGGCACGGGCGGCGTCGGGATCGCGGCGCAGGGCCTTCAGATCGAGCATCGCGGGCAAGGGTAGCCCGCAGGCCGCAGGGGCCGCGCGCTCGTCCCCGCTCCCGCCCGTACCCTCCACGGCGATGCCTCCGTCCATGGATCCCGGCCAGCGGCGCGACCGCTGCATCACCGTCTACGGCCGTCGTGCGGTGCTCGAGGCGTTGCGCGACCCGAAGCTCGAGGTCGCGGGCGTGACGATCGCCGAGATGGGCGGGGCGGTGACCAGCGAGGTGAAGAAGTCCGCCACCGAGCGCGGGGTGGACGTCCGCGAGACCTCGGCGCACCGCGTGTCGCTGATCTCGGGCAACGGCCGGCAGGACCAGGGCGTCGTCGCCGACGTGGTCGCCCCCGAGATGGGGGCGCTCACCGATCGCCTGGACGAGCTGACTCGCGACCCGTCCCGCAAGCAGCGCCTGCTCGTCGTCGACGGCGTCACGACGCCGGGCAACCTGGGCCTGATCATCCGTTCGGCGACCGCCGCGGGCATCGACGGCATCGTGGTGCCCCGCCGCGGCACCGCCGCGATCGGCCCGCAGGTCGTCAAGGCGTCGGCCGGGACGGCGTTCTCGTCCCCGATCCTCCGCACCTCCGACGCCCCGGGCGCCCTCTCGGAGCTGACGGACGCGGGCTTCGCGATCGTCGGTCTCGACGCGGGCGCGGAGACGTCGTTGTGGGAGCTCGACCTGCCCGACCGCATCGCCTTCCTGGTCGGCGGCGAGCACGAGGGCGCCTCGGAGCAGTCCGCCGCGTTCGCGCACTCGTGGACGTCGGTGCCGATGCCTGGGGGCGTCGAGTCGCTCAACGTGGCGTGCGCGACGACGCTGGTCGCGTTCGAGATCGCCCGGCGGGGCTGAGGGTCCGGAGCGGCCGGCGGGCGCCCCGGCGCCGCTCCCGGCCGCCGTCGGACCGCGGGCGACCGCTCACGGATCCCGGCCGCCGCGGATCCGACCTGACGGCGTCCCGAGAACGACGAAGGGGCGGCACGTGCCGCCCCTCCGGGAAGTCCTGCGGGAGGCCGGCGAGCCGGCCCCGGGGCTACTGCCCCGTGTCGGTGCCCTGCGACGGGTTGCTGCTCTGCGCGCCCGAGTCTTCGGTGTCGGCCACGCCCGAGCCGGCGGGGGATTTCTCGGCGTTGCCGGCCTTCGGCGGACCGGTGTCGGCGCAGCGCTGGGCGGGCGTCGGGCGCTTGGCGGGGCTCGAGGAGGCCTTGGCCTTGAGGCCGGTGTACTTGCAGAGGAACTCGGCGATCGCCTCGGCGTCGTCGCCGACCGCGATGTTCGCGGGCATGATCGCGCCCGAGTAGCCGCCGTTGTGGAGGGCGTAGAGGACCGAGCCCTTCGACTCCGCGCGGAGGTCGAAGTTCGGGCCGTCGGTGCGCTCGCGATCCTTGATCGCGTAGGCGCCGCCCTGCGTGCCGGCCACCGCGAGGGTGTGGCATCCCGAGCACCGCTCGGCGAAGAGGTTCGCGCCCTTGAGCACGACTGGGTCCTTCTCCCCCTTGAGTGGTCCGTTGTCGATGTTGGTCTGGACCGACTCGGACCCGCAGGAGGCGAGGACGAGGGCTGCCACCAGGGCACCCAGGGTCGTGAGGGCTCGACGCTGCATGTGCGCTGGATCCTAGACGAGAGGGTCCTCCTCGAGGCGCGCCCCCACGCGTCGATGAGCGATAGTGCCCCCGATGCCCGGCCGGGACCGCACCGTGGACCCCGTTCACGACCTCCGTTGGGTCCTGATCGGGCTCGTCGTCCTCGTGGTCGCCGTCCTCCTGGTGCAGGCCGGGTGCAACACCGGCCCCGAGCGCGAGATCGAGGACGGCGAGGTCCGGCTGGACCTGACGGAGTACTCGATCACCCCGCGCAACCTCGTGATGCCGGCGGGGCGTCTCGTGATCGACGCGGAGAACACCGGCCGCCTCGTCCACAGCCTCCGGATCGTCTCCGACGACGACAAGCGCGGCAACCGACGGGCGCGCTTCGCCGCCTCCGATCGCCCGCCGCTGAAGCCGGGGGACGTCCGCCGCGAGATGATCGCGATCTGCCTGGGTCCGGGCGACTACCGGATCATCAGCGGTCAGGCGGGCGAGGAGGACCTGGGCATGGTGGCCGACCTGAAGGTCACCGGCCCCGAGCCCGACTGCACCCCGGAGCCGGGCCGCCGCCGCGAGGACCCGGCGGACGCGCCGGCCGGCGGCGAGGACGGCTGAGCGGACGCGGGCGCCGCGGCGAGCGCCGGACGCCGGGCGAGAACTTTTCGAGATCCCGGGAAGGAACCCGTCGCGCGGGGGCGAAACAGGTCATCGCCCCCCGGTGCCGGCCACGAAGACCCTCTCGCATCTGCACTTGATGCCCGCGACTGGTCTTTGACGGCGGCAACCAATTGGCCGGTGCCGGGGGTGAGTCATCTTCAGGACCCACGCCGCTTCCGGGCGCGAGGTGGTCGGAGCGACCGCTTCCGGGCGCGAGGCCGTCGGCCGTGTGGCGACGCGGAAGCGGCCGGACTGCCCGCGGCCGGCGTTCCCGCGGCCTCCCGGGCGCCGGACGCGGCGCGCGTCAGAGGCCGCCGCGCTCCACGGTGACCCGCAGGGCGAGGAACGCGATAACGAAGGCCGCGCTGGCCATCACGCCGATCTCGCGGCGGACGATCTCCCGGACCACCCCGCGCTGCCCCGCGTCGTCGAGCAGGGCGACGTCGGCCGCCCCGTCGAGGCCGCGGCGCTCGAGCACCTGCTCGGCGGCGATCAGCCGGAGCTGCTCCGCCACGAGCGAGATCGCGACCGGCATCAGCGAGTAGAGCCAGAACAGCCAGCTCGTGGGCTCCTCGCCGGAGACCCACACCACACCGGCCGTGACCGCGAGCGCGAGGGCGCCCACCTGGGTGGTCCGCACCGCGATCCAGTAGCTGCCGCGCGCGTCGAAGCGCCACCAGAGCAGCGCTCCCCAGGCCCCGGAGGCGAGCGCGACGACGCCGACGACGAGGGAGACGACGAGTGCGACCGAGGACATCCGTCGCGGATCGTCGCACGGGCGACGGGGAGACGGCCGGAAGGACGGACAGGGTCCGGCCGCCGCCGGGTCGGGCCCCTGCGGTCCGGTGCTCCGGGAGCGTGGTACCGGGGTGCACGTTTCGGGCAGCGCGATGCCGCGGTCGGCCGGCCGCCGTCGTGTTCCAGGAATGCGGTGCCTGGGTGCACGTTCCGGGTACCGCGGCGCTCCGCCGCGGCCGCGCCGTCGTCGTGTTCCAGGAAAGCGATGCCTGGGTGCACGTTCCGGGTAACGAGACGCTCCGCCTCAGCTGCCCCGTCGTCGTGTTCCAGGAATCCGATGCCTGGGAGCACCTTCCGGTACCGCGGCGCTCCGCCGCGCCTGCCCCGTCGTCGTGTTCCAGGAATGCGATCCACGCGAGCGTTTCCCGGGAACGCGCGGCGGCGACCGGACCGCACCGGAGCCGTGGTCCGAGGACGCGCGCCGAGGGATCTCGGATCGGAACGCGGCGGGGGCCGTCGCGCCCGGACGTGTCGGCCGGGCCGTCCCGTCCGGCCCGCCCGGTCCGGAACCCCGCCGACCGTCGCGGCTCGACCCCCGTCGGTCAGGTGGACGATCCGACGATTCGCGCCGCCTGCCACGACCGCGCCCGTCGCGTCACCTGCCACATGCCCTGCTCGCCATGGCCGCCGACCAGGACGTCCACCCGGAACCGGCTCGCACGCCGACCGCGACGCGCACGACCCGGCCCTCGACCCGGGCGTCCCACCTCGCATCCGCCCGGGCTGCGCGTCCTGGCCATCCCGTCTGATGCCGCACCGACTGCCCCGCCCGCCGACGCCCCGCCCGCCGACACCCCGCCCGACAACACCCGGCCCGCCGACACCCCGCCCGCCGCACCCCACCACCGACCCGGCGTACACCGACCACCGGAACGCCCGATCCGCCGACACCCCGCGGCGGGCCCCTCCGACCCGCGCCGACGCCGCTCGTGACACGCTCGTGACACCGCGCACCCCGGCTCGCAACCGATGGTGCAAAGTCGACCGGGACTTCGTGCAGGACGTTACGAGCAGCTAAAAGTGAGGGTCACCGAACCTCAAGAAGCGCCCGCCACAACTGGTAGAACAGGAGGCGGTGCTCCGGTCGTATCTCCCGCTCTTGGTGTTCCTCGTGCTCTCGACGGGCGTGGGTGCGCTCTTCGTCGCGGCGAACTCGTTCCTCGGTCCGCGCTTCAAGCGGCGGCCGACGACGGTCCACGACGATGCGTACGAGAGCGGACTGCCGTCCGACGTCCAGCAGGGCTTCCGCTTCGGGATCAGCTTCTACCTGATCGCGATGCTCTTCCTGCTGTTCGACATCGAGGTGGTCTTCCTCTATCCGATCGCGGTGGAGCTGAAGGCGTTCGGCACCTTCGCCCTCATCGAGACGGCCGTGTTCATCGTGCTGCTCATGGTGGCGCTCATCTACGTGTGGCGGAGGGGTGCTCTCGAATGGAAGTGATCAGGCACGGCAAGGCGGAGGCCGGGATCGGCCCGGCGGCCGCGTCCCCGCACGCGCTGCAGCCCGGCGACAAGGACGCGTTCCGCGCGCGCCAGCTGCGCGCCCGGGACCTCCTCCGCGGCGAGCTCGAGGGCGACGACCTCGAGCAGCACGTCCGCGACTCCATCGTCACGACGACGCTCGACAAGGCCGCCCACTGGGCGCAGGGCAACTCGATCTTCCCGCTGACCTTCGGCCTGGCCTGCTGCTCGATCGAGATGATCTCGCTCGTCGGCTCGCGCATGGACCTGTCGCGCTTCGGCTCCGAGGCCATGCGGGCCACGCCGCGCCAGGCGGACATGATCATCCTGGCCGGCCGCGTCTCGATGAAGATGGCGCCGGTCGTCCGCCGCATCTACGACCAGATGCTCGAGCCGAAGTACGCCATCGCGATGGGCGCCTGCTCCTCGTCGATGGGCGTCTTCAACAACTACGCGATCGTCCCGGCGGACAAGTTCATGCCCGTCGACGTCCACATCCCGGGCTGCCCGCCGCGCCCCGAGGCCGTCGTCTACGGGATCCTCAAGCTCCGCAAGATGATCCAGGACGACCCGACGATGGCCTGGCGCGACCGGTACCGCGCCCACGGCACGGAGGAGACGAAGCCCTGGAGCCTCACCGAGCTCGAGGATCGCGCGGGCAAGGCCGCGGAGCTCGAGTCGCGGGAGCAGGACGCGCGTGCCTGACCTCGCCGCGTTCGAGCGCCTCGTCGGCATCGTCGGCGCCGTCGGCGATGACGCCGTCGTCACCACGCACCACCGCGGGCGTCGCGCCGAGATCCAGGTCCGGCCCGACGTCATCGGCGAGACCCTCGAGCGGCTGCGGTCCCAGGGCTACACGCACCTGATGTCGCTGCACGCGCTCGACTACTACCCGGACGAGCCCCGCTTCGGCGTCCTCTACGAGCTGCTGTCGTACGAGCACCAGGACCGCGTCGCCGTGAAGGTGCGCGTGCCGCTGTCCGCCCCGCGGGTGCCGTCGGTCACGCCGAAGTGGCCGACCGCGAGCTTCCAGGAGCGCGAGGCGTTCGACATGTTCGGCATCGTCTTCGAGGGCCACCCCGACATGCGTCGCATCCTGCTGCCCGAGGACTACCTCGGTCACCCGCAGCGGCGGGACTTCCCGATCGGTGGCGAGCCGATCCTCTTCACCGGCAACGAGCAGCGCAACCCGGGGTGGTGGAAGTGAGCTCCGACGACGACAAGCGCGACGGGCCCGTCCCCGAGGACGGCAGCGCCGCCTCGGCGGATCGCGAGCACGACTCGGACGCCAGCACCACCGAGCGCGAGCGCGGTGCCCGCGTCGCGGACGAGACGTCGGCCACGACGCCGTCCGCCTCGACGCCCGGCCAGCCCGACGAGGGCGGGGGACGCTCCACGTCCGCCGACCCCGAGGGCGCCTCGACCGGCGCGCCGACGGCCACCGCGCTGAAGGAGCGCGAGGAGGACTGGGAGACGATCGCCAAGCGCTACCGCGCCGACGAGGCGACCATCGACTTCTCCTCCCAGCTCGGCGCGGTCGCCACGCAGGACGAGACCGAGCTCCTGACGATCAACATGGGGCCGCACCACCCGGCGACCCACGGCGTGCTGCGCCTGTTGACCACGCTCGAGGGCGAGGTCATCCGCGACGTCAAGCCGATCATCGGCTACCTGCACACCGGCATCGAGAAGACCGCCGAGGACAAGGCGTACTGGAAGGCCATCCCCGTCGTCGAGCGGATGGACTACCTGGCGTACTACTTCAACGCCATGGCGTACTGCGGCGCCGTCGAGGACCTCCTCGGCGTCGAGGTCCCCAAGCGCGCCCAGTACCTGCGGGTCATCCACCTGGAGCTCAACCGCATCATGAGCCACCTCGTGTGGCTCGGCACGACGATGCTGGACCTCGGTGCGATCTCGATCCTCTGGTACGCGTTCCGCGAGCGCGAGACGGTGCTCGACCTCTTCGAGTACTCGTCGGGCCAGCGCATGCACACGCGCTACTTCCAGATCGGTGGTGTCGCGGACGACATCCCGGCCGGCTGGGCGGACAAGCTCCAGCGCTTCCTGGACGAGATGCCCACGCGTCTGGACCAGTACGAGGCGATGCTCTCGAAGAACGAGATCATCCTGCAGCGCCTGAAGGACGTCGGGGTGCTCGACGCCGAGAGCCTGCAGGCCTGGGGCGTGTCCGGTCCGCTGCTGCGCGCCGCCGGCGTGCCGTGGGACCTGCGCAAGGCGCAGCCGTACTCGAGCTACGACGACTTCGACTTCAAGATCCCGGTCGGCACGGTCGGCGACAACTACGACCGCTACGCGGTGCGCATCGCCGAGATGCGCGAGTCGGTGAAGATCATCCAGCAGGCGCTGGACGGCCTGCCCGAGGGCCCGGTCATCACCGGCGACCGCAAGGTCGCGCTGCCGCCGCGCCACGAGCTCGCCACCTCGATGGAGGCGCTGATCCACCACTTCAAGCTGGTGACGGAGGGCATGCGCGTCCCCGAGGGCGAGTCGTACTACCCGATCGAGGGCCCGCGCGGCGAGCTCGGCTGCTTCGTCCGCTCCGACGGCTCCAGCAAGCCGGCGCGCGTGCACATGCGCGACCCCTCGTTCGTCAACCTGCAGGCGTTCGGCGACATGGCCCGCGGCGAGTACATCGCCGACATGATCGCCACGCTCGCGTGTCTCGATCCGCTCCTCGGAGGCATCGACCGATGACCATCCGCCGCGACCCGCTCGACCCCAACGAGCGCGAGCTCGTCCGCGAGGGCGCCCCGTCGCCCGCCGGCCCGCGCCGCGCGTACATGCCGGAGCTCCCGGACGGTGCGGACCTCACGCAGGAGGTCGTCCGCTTCGACGGCGGCTCCCGCGTCCCCGGCCAGCACGGCGCCACGGACCTGACGAAGGACCCGGCCGGCGTGCCGGACCCCGCGCAGGTCGAGGTCCCCGCGGCGCTGCGCGCCGAGATCGAGGACTTCATGTCGCGGTACCCGGACTCCCGGTCCGCCGCGATCCCGGCGCTCGCCGCCGCCCAGCGCGTGCACGGCTGGTGCTCGCCGCAGGCGGTCGAGCAGGTCGCCTGCGTGATGCGCCTGACCCCGGCGTACCTGACCGCGGTCGTCGGCTTCTACGACATGCTCGAGGGCACCGAGGTCGGTCGTCAGACGGTCTACGTCTGCACCAACATCTCGTGCTCGCTGCGCGGCGCGGACGACCTGCTCGCCTCGCTCAAGGGCGAGATCGGCGACCACCCGGACGTCAACATCCGGGGCTTCGAGTGCCTCGGCGCCTGCGACATCGCGCCGATGTGCTCCGTCAACGGCACGTACGTCGGGCCGATCGACGCCGACGAGGTCCCCGAGCTCGCCCGTCAGATCATCTCGGCCCAGGACCCGCTGCCCGGCAAGCAGCTCGTCCGCCGGCGCGTCGCCGACGTCGCCGCCAACTCGGACGACGTCGCCCGTGCGTCGCTCGACTCGGGAACCCTCGATCCCGTCTCCCTCGACGGAGGACGTTCCGCATGACCAACCACCTCCTCTTCCAGGACATCGACGAGCCCGGCCTCAGCACCATCGAGGTCTACAAGCGGCGCGGCGGCTACCTGATGGCCGAGCAGGCGCTCGCCATGGCCCGCGACTCGATCATCAGCTCGCTGAAGGACTCCGGCCTGCGCGGCCGTGGCGGCGCCGGGTTCCCGACGGGCCTGAAGGCGTCGTTCATCCCGCAGGGCAAGATGGACAAGTTCCTCGTCTGCAACGCGGACGAGTCGGAGCCGGGGACCTTCAAGGACCGCGAGCTCATGCAGAAGAACCCCCACTCCCTCATCGAGGGGATGATCATCGCGGCCTACGCCGTGGGGGCGAACAAGGCGTTCATCTTCATCCGCGGCGAGTACGTCCAGCAGGCGGAGATCCTCGAGAAGGCGATCGAGGAGGCCAAGGCGGCCGGGTACCTCGGACCGGACGTCATGGGCCGCGGCGTCGAGCTCGACATGTGGGTCCACCGCGGTGCCGGCGCCTACATCTGCGGCGAGGAGACCGGCCTGCTCGACGCGCTCGAGGGCCGTCGTGGCAACCCGCGCCTGAAGCCGCCGTTCCCGGCCAACCAGGGCCTCTACCAGGGGCCGACGCTGATCAACAACGTCGAGACCCTGACGGCGATCACCTACATCCTCAAGGTCGGCGCCGAGGCGTACGCGGCCATGGGGGTCGAGAAGTCCTCCGGCACCAAGCTCATCTCCGTCTCGGGCAATGTCAAGCGCCCGGGCAACTACGAGATCGAGATGGGCATGACGGGCCGGGACATCATCTACGGCCTCGCCGGCGGCATCGAGGACGACCGCGAGGTCCTCCTCTGGTTCCCCGGCGGCTCGTCCTCGCCGGTCCTGACGAAGGACGACCTGGACCTGCCGTACGACTACGACTCGCTCGCGGGTGCGAAGACGATGCTCGGCTCCGGCGCGATCATCGTCGCCCACGACGGCAACTCCGTCGTCGACATCGCCGTGAAGACGGCGAGCTTCTACAAGCACGAGAGCTGCGGCAAGTGCACCCCGTGTCGCGAGGGCACGAGCTGGACCACGAAGATGCTCAAGCGCATCCAGTCCGGCGAGGCCACGCCGATGGACCTCGACGTCATCTCCTCCGTCTGCGAGCAGATCATGGGCAACTGCCTGTGCGTGCTCGGCGACGCGATGGCGATGCCGGTCGCGTCCATGGTCACCAAGTTCCGCCCGCACTTCGAGGCCCACATCGAGCAGGCGCGCGCGGCCAACGAGGCTCGTCTGCTCGCCGAGCTCGACGCCCCGGGCAACGTCCTCCAAGGAATCGCCGCCGACTGATGCCGCGTCCCGAGATCGACCAGATCACGTTCACCGTCGACGGCCGCGAGGTCGAGGCGCCCGCCGGCACGATGCTCGCCGACGCCGCCAAGCTGGGCGACGTCGACATCCCGGTCTTCTGCTACGAGCCCAAGCTCGGCGCTCCGGTCGGCGCGTGCCGCATGTGCCTCGTCGAGATCGAGGGCATCCCGAAGCTCCAGACCGCGTGCTCCACGCCGGTCCGCGACGGCATGGTCGTCGACACGCAGAACCCCCGCGTGAAGGCCGCGCAGGAGTCCGTCGTCGAGTTCCTGCTGCTGAACCACCCGCTGGACTGCCCGGTCTGCGACAAGGGCGGCGAGTGCCCGCTGCAGGACATCTCCTTCGGCTGGGGACGTGGCGAGAGCCGCTTCGTCGAGCCCAAGCGCCACTTCCAGAAGCCGGTGGAGCTGTCGCCGCTGATCGCGATCGACCGCGAGCGCTGCATCCTCTGCTACCGCTGCGTGCGGTTCTCGCAGGAGGTCTCCGAGGACTACCAGCTCGTCCTGCACGAGCGTGGCGCCGACACCTTCGTCGGCACGTTCGACGGCCACCCGTACGTCGCCCCGTTCTCCGGCAACATCATGGAGCTCTGCCCCGTCGGCGCGCTGACGAGCCAGGCCTACCGCTTCCGCGCCCGCCCGTGGGACATCGAGCAGTCCGGGTCGGTCTGCACGCTCTGCCCCGGGCAGTGCAACGTCTCCTACACCGTGCGCGACGACCGGGTCGTCCGCGTCCTCAACCGCCAGAACGACGACGTCGACGACGGCTGGCTCTGCGACCGCGGGCGCTTCGCGTACCAGTCGACCTACGTCGACGAGCGCGTCCAGGGCCCGATGGTCCGCGAGAACGGCCGGCTCGTGCCGTCCAGCTGGGACCGGGCGCTGTCGACCGCCGTCGACATCATCGACGCGGCCGACGGTCGCGTCGGGGCGCTCGCGGGGGGCGGCTCGTCCAACGAGGACGGCTGGCTCCTGCGCCGCCTGATGACCGAGGTCGTCGGCTCCCGGGACTTCGACTCGCGTCCCGCCGGCGTGCTGTCGGCCGGCCTGCAGGCCGCGCTGGACGCCCCCGAGGCGCAGGCCACGGTGGCCGACCTCGAGTGGGCCCACGCGGTGCTCGTGCTCGACACCGAGCCCGTCGACGACATGCCGGTGCTCGACCTGCGCCTGCGCAAGGGCGTGCGGCGCAACGGCGTCCGCCTCGCCGTCGCCACCAGCCGCCCGTCGGCGCTGGACCCCAACGCCGAGCTCTCCGTCCGGTTCGCGCCGGGCGCGGGGGAGGCCTTCGTCTGCGCGCTGGACGCCGCCGTCGGCGGTGTCGGCGACGTCGCCGGCCTGGCCGCGGCCGCCGGAGCGGACCGCGAGGCCGTCGAGGCCCTGGGGCGCATGCTCCGCGAGGCCGGCGAGGACGTCGTCGTGGTCTGGGGCGAGCGCCTGACGCACGCCGCCGACCCCGAGGTCGGCGCCAACGCCGCGCGCGCCCTGCTGAAGGCCTCGGGCCGCCTGGGGCTGCTCGACGGCCGCCGCGGTGCCGGTCTCCTGCAGGTGCCCACCGGCATGAACGCCCGCGGGCTGCGCGAGCTCGGCGTCCTGCCGAACGTCGGCCCCGGCTACAGCGAGCCGGCGCAGGTCGGTCGCTCGTCGCGCGAGATCGCGGTCGCCGCGGCCGCCGGCGAGGTCCGGGCGCTGCACCTGCTGCACGTCGACCCGGTCGCGTCGTACCCCGACCGCGCCTTGTGGGAGGCCGGGCTGGCCGCCGCGACGGGCGTCGTCGCCCACGCGTCGTTCCTGACCGAGGGCGTGCTCGAGCACGCCGACGTCGTCTTCCCGTCCGAGGCCGGCGCCGAGAAGGAGGGCACCGTCACCCACCCCGACGGCCGCCTCCAGCGCCTGCGTCCCGCGGTCGGCAAGCCGGAGGGCACGCTGCCGACGTGGCAGGTGCTCTCGCACCTGATCACCGCGCTCGGCGGCCGCGCCACCGCGCTGACGTCGATGATGATCACGAGCGAGATCGCCGAGGCGGTGCCGTTCTACGCCGGCATCACGCACGACGAGATCGGTGGCTTCGGGATCCGCTGGCAGGAGCGCGAGGCGTCCGACGCCTTCCCCGCCGGCGACTCCGGTCCGTTCTCGCTCGTCGCACCCGTCGCCGCCGCGTCGCCCAACGGCGCCCTGCGCCTGGGCAGCTTCCGGTCGGTGTGGTCCTCGCCCGAGGTCGCCCACGCGCCGGCGCTGAAGTTCCTGGCGCCGAAGCAGCGCGCCGAGCTGAACCCCGACGACGCCGCCGACCGGGGCATCCGCCACGGCCAGCGCGTCACGGTGACGGCGGACGGCACGTCGGTCTCGGCCACCGCGCACCTGCGCACCGCGTCCCCGCGCGGCAGCGTCTTCCTCGAGACGGGTCTCGGCGACCAGAGCGCCTCGGCGCTCCAGAGCACCGAAGCCACCGTCCCGTCGATGGTGACGGTGGAGAGCGCATGACGGCTCTCGTCGCCGCCCCACTGGGCGCAGTCAACTACGCCGAGCCCTGGTGGGCGCAGCTCATCAAGGCGTTCCTGATCTTCGCGATCGGGTTCTCCCTGGTCCCGCTGGTCCTCCTCTACGAGCGCAAGCTGCTGGGCAGGTTCCAGAACCGCCCAGGACCCAACCGCGTCGGCGTCTACGGCTCCATGCAGCCGCTGGCCGACATCGGCAAGCTGCTCTTCAAGGAGCAGTTCAAGCCGCGCGGCGCCATCGGCTGGCTGTTCGTGGCCGCCCCGATCATCTCCATGGTCGCCGCGCTGGCGACGATGCCGCTGATCCCGTTCTCCAACCGGCCGCAGGACATCTTCGGCACGCCGGTCGGCCTGTACGGGCTGGACTCCGAGATCGGCCTGCTGATCTTCTTCGCGTTCTCCGCGATCGGCTCGTACGGCATCCTGCTCGGCGGCTGGTCGTCGGTCTCGAAGTACTCGTTCCTCGGCGCGATGCGCGGCGCGGCCCAGCTGATCTCGTACGAGGCGGCCCAGGGTCTCGCGCTCCTCGGCGTCGTGATGACGACCGGCTCGCTGTCGCTGTCGGCGATCGTGGACCAGCAGGGCGACCAGCACGTCTGGTTCCTCGTCCCGCAGATCGTCGGCGCGTTCATCTTCTTCGTCGCGACGCTGGCGGAGATCAACCGCACGCCGTTCGACCTGCTCGAGGCCGACTCCGAGCTGGTCGGCGGCTTCATGACGGAGTACGGCGGCGGCCGGTTCGCCCTGTACTACGTCGCGGAGTACGTGCACCTGATCGTCGCCGGCGCGATGTTCTCGACGCTGTTCCTCGGCGGCTGGCACATCCCGTTCTGGCAGGGTGCCCCCGGCTTCATCGATCCGTTCGTCGTGCTCGCCAAGACGCTCGTCGTCGTGTCGGTGATCATCTGGATCCGCGCGACGCTGCCGCGGCTGCGGTACGACCAGCTGATGTCCTTCGGGTGGAAGATCCTGCTCCCCCTCGCCACCCTCAACGCCCTCGTGACGGCCCTGTTCGTCGTCGCGCCCTGGTCCTAGTCCGGACCCCGGAGGCACGTATGACCTGGAATCCCGACAGCGACGTCGTCGAGGTGGCCCGCGGCCCCGAGCCCGGTGGGCTCGGTGGCGCGTACCGCGTCTTCGGCGAGACGCTCCGCGGCCTGAAGACCTCGTTCATGCGCGTGGTCGAAGGCACCCACACCGTGGAGTACCCCGAGGAGAAGATCCCGGTGTACCCGCGCTGGCGCGGCCGGCACAAGCTCCACAAGTTCGAGGACACCGGCCTCGAGAAGTGCGTCGGCTGCTCGCTCTGCGCCGCGGCCTGCCCGGCGGACTGCATCCGCGTCGTGGCGGCCGAGAACACCGACGAGAACCGCGTCTCCGGCGGCGAGCGCTACGCGGCGGTCTACGAGATCAACATGAGCCGCTGCATCTTCTGCGGCTACTGCGAGATCGCCTGCCCGTTCGACGCGATCACGATGGGCTCCGACTTCGAGCTGGCGGACTACAACCGCTCCGATCTGATCTTCACGAAGGAGATGCTCCTCGCGGAGCCGATGGTCCGGACGCCGCTGCGGGCGGAAGGGGAGTAGTCGTGGACGAGATCCTCTTCTTCGTCGCGGGCATCGCGGCGGTCGTCGCCGCGGCCGGGACCGTCTTCCTGCGCAACCCGTTCTACGCGGTGCTGTCGCTGGTCGTGCACCTGCTGTCCCTGTCGCTGCTCTTCCTCCTCCTCTATGCGCCGTTCGTGGCCGTCGTGCAGGTCATGGTCTACGTCGGCGCGGTGATGGTGCTCTACGTCTTCGTCAACGCGTACGTCGGCGGGGGGACCGAGCCGCAGGGCGGGGGAGCCCCGACCCTGCGCGCCTTCTCCTACGCGATCGGCCTCACGTTGATCGCCACGATCGGCATCGCGATCCTCGGCTCCGGCCTGCAGGTCATCGACGGCTCGGGCCCGGAGAACGTCCGGGCGTCCTTCGGCTCGCCCTCCGAGATCGGCGAGCTGCTGCTGACGAAGTTCCTGCTGCCGTTCGAGGCCGCGTCGTTCCTGCTGCTGGTCGCCGCCATCGGCGCCGTCGTGCTCGCCCGCCGCCGTCGCGGCGCGCTGCCCGGCGAGGAGCGGATGGTCGCGGCGCTCGACCTGCTGGCGCCCACGGGCACCGGCTCCATGCGCGAGGGCGTCGGCGCGATCAACCCGACCCCGGGCGGCTTCAGCAGCCGCATCACCCCGTCGCAGGGCCCGAGCTCGCCCCCCGGCGAGCACGACGGCGGCGGCGACGACGACGGAGACGCGCGATGAGCACCGGTTGGTACCTGGCGGTCTCCGCCATCGTCTTCGCGATCGGCGCGGCCGGTGTGGCCACGCGCCGCAACCCGCTGCTGATCCTCGTCTGCCTCGAGCTCATGCTCAACGCGGGCAACCTGGCCATCGTGGCCTTCGCCCGGCAGCACGGCACCACCGAGGGGCACGTCTTCGCGCTCGTCGTGATGGTCGTCGCGGCGGCCGAGGTCGTCGTCGGCCTCGGCATCGTCGTGGCCATGTACCGCAACCGCGTCCCCGTGGACGTCGACGAGCTCCGGGAGCTGCACGGATGAGTCCTGCCGAGGCAGCATGGATCGTCCTGGTCCTCCCACTGATCGGCGCGATCGTCCTGGGGCTGGGCTTCAAGAGCTGGCGCGGGATCGGGGCCGGCATCGTCGGCACCGCGTCCGTCGGCCTGGCCTTCGTCTTCACCCTCGTCTCGCTGATCTCGATGCTGGGCCGCGAGGAGGGCCAGCGCCAGATCGCGTCGTCGCTCTACGACTACGTCAAGGTCGGCGGCGTCGACGTGCGGATGGAGATCCTGGTCGATCCCCTCTCGCTCGTGATGCTCCTGGTGGTCACCGGCGTCTCGACGCTGATCCACCTCTACTCCGTCGCGTACATGCGCGGGGACAACGGGTACACCCGCTTCTTCGCGTACCTGAACTTCTTCGTCTTCTCGATGCTGGTGCTGGTCCTGGCCGGCAACTTCGTGATCCTCATCGTGGGCTGGGGCCTCGTCGGCGCCGCCTCGTACATGCTGATCTCGTTCTGGTACCGCCGCGGCACCGCGACGACGGCCGGCATCAAGGCGTTCGTCATCAACGTCGTCGGCGACATCGGCCTCGTGCTCGGCGTCATCCTGCTGCTGCGCCACACCGGCACGGTCGACTTCCTCGAGACGTTCGCCACCGCCAAGGAGACGTTCGGGGAGGGCGGCGACGGGTCGCTGACCGCGGGCCTGCTGCTCGTGATGGTCGGCGCGTTCGCCAAGTCCGCGCAGATCCCGCTGCACACCTGGCTGCCGGACGCCATGGAGGGCCCGACCCCGGTCTCCTCCCTGATCCACGCGGCGACGATGGTGACCGCCGGCGTCTACCTGCTGGCGCGCCTGCACCCGCTGATGGAGCTGTCGCAGACGGCCCAGACGGTCGGCATGGTGGTCGGCGCCGTGACGCTGCTGGTCGCCGGGACGATCGGCCTGGTCCAGACGGACCTCAAGCGCGTCATCGCCTACTCGACGATGTCCCAGATCGGCTACATGATCATGGGCGTCTCGGCCGGGGCGTACTTCGCGTCGATGTTCCACCTGGCCACCCACGCGTTCTTCAAGGCGCTGCTCTTCATGGCGGCCGGCTCCGTCATCGCCGCGATGGCGTCGGAGCAGAACCTGGACAAGATGGGCGGCTTCAAGAAGGCGATGCCGTTCACCTACGCCGCCTTCGTCATCGGCGGCCTGGCACTGGCCGGCATCCCGCCGTTCTCCGGCTTCTTCTCGAAGGACGAGATCCTCGCCGTCATCGGCGAGCAGGGCGGCGCCTACTGGATCCTCTACGCCGCCGGCTACCTCGGCGCGTTCCTCACCGCCGTCTACACCTGGCGCATGATCTTCCGCGCCTTCTGGGGACCCCCGGTCGCCGAGGCGAAGGAGCTCGAGGAGGGCCACCTCCACCACGCCGCGGAGCACCGCAACCCCGCCACGGGCGAGGTCGAGGACACCGGTGTCGGCTTCCCGGGCCCGGACCACCACATCGCCGAGCGTGCCCCCGCGATGAAGCTCGCGATGGGGACGCTGGCGCTGCTGGCGATCTTCGGCGGCCTGCTGGGCATCCCGAAGGTCCTCACGCCGCTGGAGCACTTCCTCGAGCCGTCGTTCGAGTCCGCCCTCGAGGGCCACGCGGTCCACCCGGGCGGCGGCATCATCGTCGTCGGGCTGATCCTCGGCACGGTCGTCGGGCTGCTGGGCATCTACGTCGCCTACGTCATCTGGGCCAAGCCGGCCATGGACGGCCGCGGCGCCACCGCGGTCTCCTCGCAGTGGCAGGCCCGCTTCGCCCCGCTGCACCGCCTGTTCCTGAACAAGTGGTACTTCGACGAGCTGATCGACCTCGTGATCGTCCGACCCGTCCGGTGGTTCGGCCGGTTCGCGCACGACACGTTCGAGCGCCTCGTCGTCGGCGGCGCCATCGTCGGTGGCTCGACCGGCGCCGTCCGCGGCGCGTCCGCCGTCGTGCGACGACTGCAGGGCGGTTACCTGCGGACGTACTCCGCGGTGGTCCTCGTGGGGCTCGCCGCCCTGCTCGTCTACTTCCTGCTCCAGGGCTGATCATGTTGCACCTGTCGATCCTGCTCTGGCTCCCCGCGGCCTTCGGCCTGCTCGGGCTCCTCGTCCCCTCGCGCTCCGCGCGCTGGGTCGGGGTCCTGGGCGCCGTGCTCGCGCTTGCCTTCTCCATCGTCCTGGTCCTGGACTTCGACGCCTCCGGGGCGCCGTTCCAGCACGTCACGGACGCCTCGTGGATCAGCGCCCTCGGCGTCCGCTACCAGCTGGCGATCACCGGGCTGAACGTCTGGCTCGTGCTGCTGACCACGGTCGGCTTCGCCTTCTCGATGATCTGGATCGCCGTCTCGGAGCTCGGGCGGGACCCGCGCGCCAAGCACGTCGTCCTGCACCTCGGCATCGCCCAGTCGGCCGTCCTCGGCGCGCTGCTCGCACAGGACCTGATCCTGTTCGTCGCGTACTTCGACCTGATGCTGATCCCGTTCTTCTTCATCACGGCGCAGTTCGGCAACGGGGATCGCGTGCCGGCGACGATCAAGATGATCGTCTACACGCTCGTCGGCTCCCTGCTGATGCTCGTGGCGGCGATCGCCGTCGGCGTGCTCGCCACGCCGTCCGGCGAGACGGTCTCCTACAACCTCGTCGAGATCGCCAACCGCGGCGTGCCCGGCGGGTCGCAGGGCTGGCTCTTCGCCTGCTTCGCCGCCGCCTTCCTCGTGAAGATGCCGGCGTTCCCGATCCACGGGTGGCTGGCCGACGGGTACCGCGCGATGCCGCTGCCGGTGCTCGCCGTGTTCTCCGGCGTGCTCTCGAAGGTCGCCGTCTACGGCTTCCTGCAGATCGCGCTGCCGATCCTGCCCCAGGGGACCGCGGACCTGCGCTGGGTCGTCCTGATCCTCGCGGTGCTGTCGATCCTCTACGCCTCGACGCTCGCGTTCACGACGTTCAACGCCCGCCTCGTGCTGGCGTACTCGTCGGTCGCGCAGCTCGGCTTCATCACCCTCGGCGTGATGAGCCTGCGACCCGACGGCGCGTCGGGTGCGCTGCTGCAGTCCGTCAACCACGGGGTCGCCGTCTTCGGCGCGTTCCTCGCGGTGGCGATCCTCGGCAGGCGCGCCGGCGGGTCGGAGGACCTGCGGGACATGGGCGGCGCGGCGACGAAGGCCCCGATCTTCGCGGTGCTCTTCGTCGTCGTCTCCTACGCGGTCCTGGCGATGCCGGGCACCGCGAACTTCGTCGGCGAGTTCCTGATCCTCCGCGGCGCCTGGGAGGGCACGGCCCCCGCCCTGGCGATCGTCGCCTCCCTGGGTGTCGCGCTCGCCGCGGTCTACGCCCTGCGGCTGTTCATCCGCAGCTCGCACAACCGCGTCGGCCCGACGATCGAGCCCCGCGAGGGCTCGCGCGTCGAGCTCGCCCTGATGGCGGTCCCGGTCGTGCTGATCGCCGCGCTCGCGCTGCACCCGCAGCAGACCGTCGACGCCGCCGACCGGGCCACCGCACGATCCGTCGTGCGCGCGGCCAACGCCGTCGGCCCCGGTCACGTCCAGAAGATCCTCGAGGCCGATCCCGGGATCGTGGGGGTCGGGGTGCCGCAGACGTTCTCCGAGGCTCCGGCCCCGACGGGCGCGCAGACCGCCGCCACCGGCGGGTCGGGCGCCACCGAGACCACCGGTGGGGCGGCCGGCCAGGGCGGGGCGGCCGTCGACCCGAACACCGGTCAGCCGGTCCAGGTCGACCCGAGCACCGGGCAGCCGTCGACCGGCGGCGCCCAGACCATCCAGATCGATCCGAGCACCGGCCAGCCGGTGGATCCCAGCGTGCAGCCCGAAGGAGCCGGCCGATGATCGCCCTCGCCGCCGCCAAGGCGCCCGACATCGACTGGGCCGGCATCTCGTCGCTCCTGGCGCTCTTCGCCGGTGCCGTCGTCGTCCTCATGGTCGGTCTCCTGCGGGCGCGCTTCGCCCGCCAGACCCTCGTCCCCGCCCTGTCGATCGTCGCGTTCGCCGCCTCGATCGGCCTGGCGATCTGGCAGTGGGACGAGCAGGGCAGCCTGATGTCCGGCGCCCTCGCGCTGGACCCCCTCGCCATGATCGGCGTGATCGGGGTCGGCGTCGCCGGCATCGCCGCCGTCCTGCTCTCGATCGGGGCCACCGCCCCGCGCGAGGCCGCCCACGGCGAGTACCACGCGATGATGCTCGTCTCCGCCGCCGGCATGGCGATGTTCGTCGGCGGCCAGAACCTGATCACGACGTTCCTCGGGCTCGAGCTGCTCTCGATCCCGCTCTACGTCCTCGCGGCCACCGAGCTGCACCGCCGCCGGTCGCTCGAGTCCGGCATGAAGTACCTCATCGTCGGCTCGGTCGGCTCGGCGACGCTGCTCTACGGCTTCGCGCTGATCTTCGGCGCCACCGGGGAGCTCGACTACGGAGCGATCGCCCGCGAGGTCGGCGAGCAGGGGCTCGCCAACGACGTGCTGATGCTCGGCGGCGTGGCGATGATCGTCGTCGGCTTCGCGTTCAAGGCCTCGGTCGCCCCGTTCCACCAGTGGACGCCGGACGTCTACGAGGGCGCGCCGACCCCCGTCACCGCCTTCATGGCGACGGCCACCAAGGTCGCGGCGCTGATCGCCTTCATCCGGCTCTTCGACGTCGCGCTGATCGGCACGTCGGACGCCTGGGGCCCCGCGCTGGCCACCCTCGCCGCGATCGCGATGATCGTCGGCAACGTCGGTGCGCTCGGGCAGAGCTCGCTCAAGCGCCTGCTGGCGTTCTCGTCCGTCGCCCAGGCCGGCTACATGCTGGTGGGCGTCGTCGTGGCCACCCAGCTCGGCGCGCAGGCGACGGTCTTCTACGTCCTCACCTACGTCGTCATGACCGCCGCGGCGTTCGCGGTCGTCGAGGCCGCGGAGCGCGAGACCGGGCACGACGGCGTCGAGGCGCTCGCCGGGCTGGGTCGGCGCAAGCCGCTCCACGGCGTCGCGCTGACCCTGGCCATGCTCGGTCTCGCCGGCGTCCCGGCCACCGTCGGCTTCGTCGCCAAGCTGCGCATCGTGCAGGCCGCCGTCGACGGCGACTACACGTGGCTGGCCATCGTCCTCGTCGTCGGCTCGATGATCTCGTTCGTCTACTACCTCCGGGTCGTCGCCCAGGTCTGGGCCGACGAGGCACCGGCCGGCGAGGCCGTCGTCCGGACCCAGACCGTCGAGGTCGAGGCGCCCGAGACCCTGCCGACCAGCACCGTCGCCGCGGACCCGAAGGGCACGCCCGCCGCGGCGGTGCCGTCGGCCGCGGCGCTCGCCGTCGCGGGCGGCTCGCAGCTGCCGATGACGATCGTCGCCGTCGTCGCCGGCGCGGCCATCGTCGTCCTCGGCGTGGTCCCCGGTCCGCTGATGACGGTCGTCGAGGACGTCGCCCGGGCCGTCTCCGGCCTCGTCGCCTAGGACGACGACCTACGGACCCTGCCGGAGACGGCGGGCCGCGGCGCGGCACGAGGGCCCGGCGGAAGCGCCGGGCCCTCGTGCGTCCGGGGTCGTCGGGCCGGCGGAGCCGCCGGCGAGCGACGCAGGTCGGTGCCGCGGGGCGGCGCGTCGCTGCGTCGGTGCGGGGCGACGGCCGAGCGACGCAGGTTGGTGCTGCGGGGCGGGGCGTTGCTGCGTCGGTGCGGGGCGACGGCTGACCGACGCAGGTTGGTGCTGCGGGGCGGCACGTTGCTGCGTCGTTGCGGGGCGCCGGCCGAGCGACGCAGGTTGGTGCTGCGGGGCGGCACGTTGCTGCGGCGTTGCGGGGCGACGGCGGACCGATGCAGGTTGGTGCCGTGGGGCGGCACGTTGCTGCGGCGTTGCGGGGCGCCGGCCGACCGACGCAGGTTGGTGCCGTGGGGCGGCACGTCGCTGCGTCGGAGCGGGACGACGGCTGACCGACGGAGGTTCGTGGCGTCGGCCGGCACGTTCCTGCGTCGCCGGAGCAGTAGCCCTGCCACCGGTCGGCGGGGGCGGGATCGGGGGGGCCCGCCCCAGCCCGCCCCAGCCCCGCCCCGACCTCAGCGGGCGTCGGCGATCCGGTTGGCGCGGGCCACCGCGCGCGCCTTGGCGCGCGTCTTCGCCCGGGCGTGGGCCTTGGACCGGGCACGCGCCTTGGCGCGCTTCTTCGCCTTGGCCTTCGCGGCGGCCTTGGCCTTCTTCGCTGCGACGGTCTGCTTCTTCGTCTTCGCGGCACCCGGCCGGGCGATGGCCGGAAGCGGCGCCGAGGCCGTCGCCGTGGCGGTGGCGGTCGCGGTGGCCGTCGAGGCGGCGGGGGTGCCGACCGACACGGTCGCGCTGGCCTTGACGGTGGCCGAGGCCGTGACCGCCGGGGACGGGGTGTTCGCTGCGGGGACGGGGGCCGCGCCCCGCCGCGTGCCCGTCGGCAGCAGCGGGTCCAGGGCGGTGGGCACGGGGCCGGGGGCCGCGCACGTGCGGGCGCTGACGCACGGGTCGATGACGCGCAGGGCCTTCGTCCAGCTGCCCTTCACGCCGTCGGCACCGGGGATCGAGGCGATGTCCCAGACGTAGCGCCCGCCGGCGGACCAGTAGGGCAGGTCGGCGTCCTTGGCGAACTGCACCCCCGGGTCGGTCTGTCCGAGCGACGGACGGTCGACGGAGCTCTCCTGCTCGATGTGCCAGGAGTCCGGGGTCGTGTCGATGACGAAGAGCCCGTAGTGGGCCATCGCCCGGAGCAGCACCTTCGCGTGCGCGGGGACGTCGAGCCCCGCGATCTCGGCGTCGGTGTAGCCCAGCTGGAAGCGCTGCCCCAGGGCCGGCGCGCCGAGGTTGAGCTCGCCGAGCTCGGAGCACTCGTGCTCGCCGTCGTCCGCGGTCCGGGTCGACGGGTAGACCGACCGGCCGTTCGTGCACTTCGCCGAGATGTAGAGCGCGTGCGGGATGTCCCCGTCGATCAGCTCCTCCGGGCGGACGATCCCGCCCGCGACGCCCATGCCCGCCGCGCTGGCGGTGTCGTACGGGTCGGCGACCTGCCCGTTGCCGCGGAGGTCGGCGCGGCCGCCCCACTCGGCCGTCAGGGTGCCGCCGCCGGTCGCGGCGCGTCCGACGTGCCACAGGTCGTAGGACCAGCCCGAGGCCTGGTCGACGACGACCATGTGCCGGTCGGGAGCCGGGCCGGGCTTCGCGCCCTCGGGGATGCGGATCGTCGTGCCGTTCAGCGGGTTCCGGCCCCAGCTGCCGCCGTTGCGCGGGTCCTGCGTCAGGCGGACCGTGAACTCCGGGTCGCTCGGGCGGGCGTAGTAGAGCGGCTTGGCGCCACGGCCCTGGCCGTCGGCGCCGGGCCCGAACTCCATCGTGCCCGGTGCCCCGAACGCGTTCAGGCGCGAGACGACGAGGGCCGAGTCGGGCGTGGTCCGGGGGTCCCGGGGGAGAAGGCGCTGGTTGAACGGACTGTCGTCGGCGAACGGGCGCCAGCACGCCCCGGGGTGCGCGGCGGCGCTGAACGCCCCGAGATCGGCGCATCCCTCGCGGACGACGCCGGCCGACGCCGCGGGGGTGCCGGCGCCGAGGGCCGCGACGGCCGTCACGACGGCCACGCCCGCGGCGCGGCCGCGGAGGACGCCGCGCATGCGGGCCGCCCGACGGGGCTGCGGGACGGCTGCGCGCGGGGGCGTGGTACCGAGGGGGGACGGGGCCATGGTCCACCCATCGTCGTCGGCCGGGGGAGGGTTCAGCAAGAGGCTGTGTGTCAAACGGGTGTCTAGGCCGACTCTGGACGGACGTTGAGTGACACGAGATGCGTGCTCGTCACACGGCGGCCCGGCGGACACCGTCGACCGTGGCCCGAATCGGCCCGTGTGAACAGCGTTTGCGCCCGTCGGAGGAACTCGCGACCCGACGTGCCGTGCTGGTCCAGGGCGGGTCCCGGTGGCGCACCGCGCCCGTTGGCAGGGTGCTCGATCGGGCCGTTCCGGGTCGCATCTGGACGGCTGGTGGACGCTCCGGGCGCCCCGACGGGTCCCACCTGTGACGGTCCTCCGCACGGAACGGTGGGCCCGAGGGGGACGCGGGCCCCCCGATCGATGGTGACCGGGTGAACGCGCGGTCCCCCGTCGGCTCCGATGCCCGGACGATGGTGCGGCTCCCGACGGACCGGCACGATGAACGAGTCCGTCCAGCGACCCAGATGGCTCTCCAGAGCGATCACCCCGACCTGATGCTCACGATCGATCCCTCCCTCGCCGCCGCGGCGTACGACCGCAGCCCCTTCGCCGTCGGCCACGGCGCGCACACGCACCCGCTGCTGACGCTCGAGTCGCTCGTCGCGCTCGCCGGGACCCACCCGGCCGACGCGGTGGAGCACAACCTCGGTGCCGTCCCCGTCGCGCTCCCGGGGGGCGAGGCCCCGCGCCTGGAGCTCGAGCCCGCCCAGGTGCTGGCCGAGATCGCGGCGAACGGCTCGTGGCTCGTGCTGAAGAACGTCGAGCGCGACGACCGCTACCGCGCGCTCCTGGACGAGTTGCTCGACGAGGCCGCGGGCCAGCTCCCGGGGGAGGAGGGCACGGCGCTGCACCGCGAGGCGTTCATCTTCGTCTCGGCGCCCGGCGCGATCACGCCGGCGCACGTCGACCCCGAGCAGAACATGCTCCTGCAGGTCCGGGGGACGAAGGCCATGCACGTCGGCCGCTTCGCCGACGACGAGTCGCGGGCGCGGGAGCTCGAGCGCTTCTACGCCGGCCACCACCGCAACCTGCAGACCCGCCCGGTCGACGAGGAGACCTTCGACCTGCACCCGGGTGAGGGGGTCTACGTGCCGCCGAACGCCCCGCACTGGGTCCAGAACGGTGACGACGTGTCGATCTCGCTCTCCGTCACGTGGCGTACCCGGAGCACCGGGCGCACCGGCGCGATCCTGGCGATGAACCACCGCATCCGGTCGGCCGGCCGTCGGCCGCATGCGCCGGGCGTCTCGCGCCCGCGCGACGCCGCCAAGGTCGCCGTGCACCGCGCGATGGCGGTCGGTGCGCGGGTCCGCGGGCGGGCGTAGGGCGGACGGCGGGGGCGGCGCCGCTCAGGCGGCCCGCGACCGGCGACCGCGCAGGCGCGCGACGACGTCCCCGACGCCCGCCTCGCCGGCCACCGCGGTCAGGGTGCCCGGGACGAGGACCCGCAGCGCGAGGAGCGCCCCGGCACCGGCGCCCAGACCGCCGAGCACCAGGAGGACGACGGCGGGCACGTCGCCCTGGAGGAGGAGCCGCAGCGGCAGGGCGACGGCGCAGACGCCCGCGACGGCGGCCAGCGGCGCGCGGAGCGCCGCCGCGACCCGCCCGATGGTGATCCCGAGGGCGACGTGCGCCCAGGCGAGGAGGGCGACGACGAAGACGATGGTCGCCGCCACGCTGGCCCACGCCACGGCCTCGGGGCCGCGGTCGGAAGCGATCAGCACGGCGGCGACCACGAGCGGGACGTGCGCGGCGTAGATGACGACCATGGACCACTGGCGGCCGACGGCCTTGGCTGCGTCCGAGATCGGGGTCATCACGGTGAGCATCGCGACGGCGAGGGCGACGCCCGAGAGCACCGGGCCCGACGCGGACCACCGGGACGAGAAGAGGACGTCGACGATGGGCTGGCCGAGGACCGCCAGCGTCGCAGCGATCGGCAGGGCGTAGAGGGCGAGCCAGCCGATCAGGCCCACGGTCGAGGCGACGACGTCGGAGTCCGTGCGCTTGCGCTCCCGCGCCAGGGCGGGGAACGCCACGATCGAGAGGGTCCACGCGACGTTGAAGACGAGGAGCTCGGGCAGGCGGTAGGCCATCGTGTAGACGCCGAGGTCCACGGTGGAGAGCTGGTGGCCGACGACGAGGACGTCGGCCTGGATCGACAGCCACGAGGTCACGAAGAAGAGCCAGGCGCCGGAGGCGTAGGCGACCATGCTGCGGGCGATCGCCCGGTCCAGGGTGAAGTCCGGCCGGAACGTCGTCATGGACCACAGCAGCAGGGTCCAGGCCAGCGAGCCGCAGACGACGCCGACGACCATCGCCGCCGCGCCGAGGCCCGCCGCGGCCAGGGCGATCGAGACGATCGCCTGCACGACGCCGCGGGCCAGCTGTGGCCGGACGCGCCGGCCGAGCGACAGCTCGCGCAGGAGCAGCCCGTCGTGGATGTTGGAGACCCCGGTGCAGGTCAGGCTGAAGACCCCCAGGAGGAACAGCCAGTGCCGGTCCTCGAGACCGAAGAAGGCGGAGACCGGCCACGAGAGCCCGATGCCGATCAGCGTCGCGACGGCGACCACGATCAGGTTCAGCGAGAACGCGGTCTGCACCCGTGCGCTGTGGTCGCGCTCCTGCTCGTAGATGACGACGGCCTTGACGCCGAGGTCGCTGGCGATCTCGAGGAACGCCAGGTACGTCGTGATGGCCGCGACGACACCGAACTCGTCCGGGACGAGGATCCGCGCGAGGACGAGCAGGGCGACGAACGAGACGAGCTTCGAGGCCACCAGCGCGAACAGCGACCAGCCGACGCCGTTGCGCAGCGTCGGCTCGTCGTCGGGCAGCGGGTCGCCCGTGGGAGCGGGCTCGAGGGGCGCACCGCCGACGGGCGGGACGCCCCGGGGCGGGGCGTCGCTCACGCGTCGTCGTCCCCGTCCTGCAGCCGCTCCCGCAGCCGGCGGGCCGCGTCGTAGGCCCGGAGCCGCAGGCGCGGGCGGCGCAGGCCGATGCGCCAGGTCTCGCCCGCCCCGTTGGAGAGGTCGCGCTTGTAGCGCGCCTCGCCCGCGAGGAAGTCGTAGACCGCGAAGCCGCGGGTGCGCGCCTCGTCCATGCAGTGCAGGTGGGTGACCAGCCCGGGGCGCAGCCGGTTGTCCTCCGGCCGGGCGAAGCCGCTCTGGTAGAACGCCAGCCGGTCGCCGTCGATCAGGTGGTAGAGGCACCCGATGGTCCGGCCGTCCACGCGCAGGCGGAACAGCACCGCGCGGCCGGCGTCGACGAGCTCGGGCATGAGCTCCCGGTGCACCGACGCGAAGCGGCCGGGGGCGAAGAGCCCGGGCCGCCCGTCGGCGGTCCACCGCGCCTGGTGCAGCTCGGTGAGCTCGGCGAGGACGTCCTCCGCGTGCGCCCGCTCGTCCGCCCACTCGACGGTCACCGCACCGTGGGCGTCCATCGCCCGCAGGCTCGCGCGGGCGCGCCGCCGGGCGCCGCCCGACAGGCCGGAGGCGACGTCCGCGCCGGCGTCCAGGTCGGCGAGGCGGAAGTGGGGGGCGGGCTCGACGCGGGTGTGGACGCGCTCCGGCGGCCAGCCGGCGAGCAACTCGCGGGTCTCGGTCCCCGGCACGCCGTCGATCCGCAGCTCGTCCCAGCCGCGCATCCCCCGTGCGGCGTCCAGGACGGTGCGGGTCACCGCGGCCTCGTGGCCGGGGAGGGCGGGGATCGGTGCGAACTCGGCGCAGATCTCCTGGCCGACGGGGCTGTTGGCCGTGCCGATCCACAGCGTGCGGATCGGCACGGGGCCGAACCAGCGGCGGCTCCGCCCCAGGAGGGCGACCCCGTGCGGCGCGCCGGCGGCGTCCTCGACGAGCAGGAACGACGAGCGCACGACGTCGCCGTAGTGCCGCAGCCAGGCGGCGGTCCACGGCCAGTCGCGCATCACGGGCAGCCCGCCGCGCGCCTCCGCGATCCGCTCCCACGCCCGACGGGCCTCGTCGGCCTCGTCGAGGGAGAGGACGCGGGTGCGCAGCGCGGGGGAGAGGACGGCGATGTCCGCCGCCCGCCCGTCGTCCGGCCGTCCTCCGAGGTCGCCCGCCGGCCCGAGGTCCGCCGCCCGCCCCTCGTCCGTGGCGTCGGTGTCGACGTCGCTCATGCGTCGTCCCGACGGGCGCGGCCGCGGGTGTCGAAGGCCTTCGCGGCGCGGCCGAGCGGCCCGCGGGCGGGCAGGACGAGCGTCGTCAGGTCGCGCCGGTCCGGCCACAGCCGGTTGATCAGGGCGTGGTCGGGCACCGCGCAGGAGTCCAGCAGGTCCGCGTCGGTGTGCTCGTGGAACCACGTGGCGAGGTCGGCGAGGAGGAGCACGCCCGGGGTGCCCTGGCGCAGCGACTCGTCGTAGCCGATCTTCACGGCGAAGAGCGCGTCGCCGGCCCGCAGGCAGAGGACCGAGGCGGTGGCCCGGTCGCCGCAGCGCAGCTCGAGCAGGTGGGCGGCACCCCGGCCGCGGAAGTCCGCCCAGACGTCGCGCGAGAACGCCGCGTGCGCGGGGTCCGACGTCAGGGCGCTGCCGGCCCGGCCCTTCCAGCCGCCGGCCTCGAGCGCGAGGAAGCGGTCGAAGGCGGCGTCGTCGTCGGAGGCGTCGACCAGCTCGGGCTCGGCGCCGAGCTCCTGCGCCAGCTTGCGACGCGTGCGTCCGAGCTCGCGGCGGGCCTTGCCCGAGAGGTGGGAGGTGACGTAGTCGTCCTGCGGCCGGCGACGCAGTGCGGCGCGGGAGAACGTCCGGTGCACGAACGGCGCGGTCGCGCCCGCGGCGGGGGCGGCCAGCAGGGCGCGGGCGACCGCGCCGTCCTCGATCGCCTCGAGCGCCACGTACGCGCGGGCCCGCCACGCACCCGGGGCGCCGACGAGCGCGCGGGCGACGGCGTCGACGGCGTCGCGGTCCACCAGCGGCGTCCAGAGGAACACGTAGGGGTGGTTCCACGTCCGCACGCCGGGGAGGAGGAGGTCCGAGAACTTCGGCCGCCGGACCACCGGGACGCACGCGAGCCAGCGGTCCCCGTCGGCGACGACCAGCAGCTCGGCGTCGCCGCCGCCGTCGAGGTGCCGGGCGGCGGGCAGCAGCATCCCGGGCAGGAAGAACGGGTTCGCCTCGATCGCACGGGCGGCGAGCGCGCCCCACGCCGCCTCCTCGGCGGGACCGACGTCGCGGAGCCGCAGGCGCAGCAGCTCGGGGGTCGAGGGGCTCATCGGCGGACCCACGGCCTGCGGCGCACGGGTGCCCGGTCGTCCCCGGGCGCCTGCATCCGCATCGCGATCCCGAGCAGGGCCGGGCCGATCGCGAGCAGCATCCAGAGCTGACGGCTGTAGGTGATGGGCAGGAGCATCCCGGCGGCGAGCGTCGCGACCTGCGCGATGAGCACGAGCTGCGCGGTGAGCTCGAGGTCCGGTCGTCCGACGGCCCGGAGGCGGTGGGCGGCCCGGCGCGTGGCGCCCATGCAGGCGCCGACGGCGACGACGAGCAGGGCCAGCCCGACGATCCCGGTCTCGGCCAGCGCCTCGATGATCGTGTTGTGCACGGGGACGGGCTTCTCGATCAGCACGTCGGAGAACTCCAGGGTCCCGACCTTCTGCGAGTAGTCCTTCGAGACCACGACGAAGTTGCCGATGCCGACGCCGGCGAGGGGGTGGTCGCGCGTGACCTCGAGCCCGGCCTTCCAGAGCTCGGTGCGGCCGGTCCCGGTGCTGTCGCCCGAGGTGGTGCGGTCGAGGATCCCGGGGCTGACCGCCACGAACGCGCCGAGGACGACCACGCCGGCGAGCAGCAGGCCGAGGATCGCGGTCCGTCGGCCGTGGCAGACGACGAGCGCCACGAGGACCGCGACGAAGAGCGCGATGAACCCGCTGCGCGACTCCGTCCCGACGAGCCCGTAGGCGATGATCGCCCCTGCCGCGACGACCACGGCGCGCTGCAGCCGGGTGCGCGCGATCGGCCACAGGGCGGGCACGAGCACGAGCGCCGTCGCGCAGACCGCGCCGAGCAGGTTGGCGGAGAAGTTGGCGACCTCGAGCCGGCCCTCGGAGTGGTCGCCGGCGACGTACGACGACGGGCCCAGGACGACGGCGAGCGCCACGACCATCGCCGCCCCACCGACGTAGGCGGCGACGAGGATCCGCACGGTCCGGACGGTGTCGGCCGCGGTGGCGATGATCGGCACCGTCGCGATCGCGGTGAAGACGAGCCACAGCTGGCTCGTGGCGACGGAGCGGTCGGGCGCCCAGATCCCGGTCAGGACCATCCAGGCGAAGAGCACCCACGGGGCCACGAGGACCAGCGGCGAGGCGGCGCGCAGGGCCGCGGTGTGCTCGCGGCGGCTGGGCAGCGTCGCCAACCACGCGAGGGCGACGAGCAGCGTCGAGGCGGCCGGCAGGCCCATGAGGCCCGGCAGCCCCGAGGCGAAGGCGATCGCCACCCACGCACCCATGGCGGCGGGGAGGGCGAGGAAGACGAACGTCGCGAAGACGAGCGCCATCGCGCCGCCCAGGCCCATCTGCGGACTGATCGCGACGAGTCCCCCGACGGCCGCGGCCAGGGGCACGAGCAGCGCGACGATCGCGCCCGGGGGCGGCAGGAAGCGGTCGACGGGACGGATCGTCGTGCCCGCCGCCGTCCGCAGCGGGACGGTGCTCACGCGGCCAGCGCCTCGCGGTAGACGTCCTCGACCTGCCGGCTGACGACGTCCCAGGTGAACTCGCGGCGGCGGCGCTCCTGGGCCGCGGTCGCCCGGGTGCGGGCGGCGTCCGGGTCGTCCAGCGTCCGGAGCAGGGCGTCGGCCATCGCGGCCGCGTCGCCTCGCGGCACGACGAGGCCGTGGACGCCGTCGTCGACGAGCTCGCGGTTGCCGCCCGCGTCCGTCGTGACGATCGGGGTCCCCGACTCCATGTACTCCAGGACGGCGAGCGGGAGGTTCTCGTTGTGCGACGAGAGCAGCGCGACGTCGGAGGCGCCCAGGACGTCCATGACGTCGTGGCGGCGGCCGAGGAAGCGCACGGCGTGCTCGATGCCCAGGGCGCGGGCCTGGGCCTCCAGCGCCGGGCGGACGCCCTCGCGGGCGTGGAGCTCGCCCTCGCCGGCCAGGGCCAGCACCGCCTTCGGGTACCGCGGCAGCACGCGGGCGAGCGCGTCGACCGCGATCTCGTGGCCCTTCTCGGGGCGCAGCATCGCGGCGATCACGATCACGAGCTCGTCGTCGGCGACGCCCATGGACGCGCGGACGCCCCGGCGGTCGTCGCTGGGGCGGTCCATCGTCTCCGGCGCGGCGTTCGGGACGACCCGCATCTTCTCGCGCGGGACGCCCTGCAGGTCCACGAGCGACTCGAGCGACCAACGCGACGGGACGAGGATGCGATCGGCGAGCGGCCCGACGACCCACGGGTTGACGAACGCCTCGGACCGGGACTCCCGGAAGCCGCGGAACCCGCCGACGTGCGGGAACGGGGTCTGCTCGTGGGCGACGAACGCGCCGACGCCCCCGAGGCCCTTCAGCAGCGGGCCCCAGGCGTTGGAGCCCGACAGGTGCGTGTGCAGGACGTCGAAGCGGCCGGCACGCAGGCGGCGGATCAGCGGGCGCCACTCCCAGACGGCCTTCGCGCTCGTGCGGCCCAGCGGCCAGAGGGTCACCCCGGCGTCGGCCAGCTGCGCCACGGTGCCCCGGAAGGTGTCCTCGCCGAGCTGGTCGGGGCGCAGACGCGACGAGATCATCGTCACGTCGTGGCGCTCCGCCAGGCGACAGGCGATCTCGACGGCCGCGCGCTCGGCCCCGCCGCCGACGACGTAGTCGACCATCGTGGCGATGCGCAGGCGCGGGGTGGCGGGGCCGGGTCCGGCGAGCGTGGGCGTCTGCGACACGGGCCCTAGGCTACGCGGCGTTCGCCGCGGGCGGCGAACTGCACCGAAGCAGCCGAGACCGGCTCGCCGAGGCGCCACACGCCCCGGACGGCGCTCGGCCGGACGATCGGCTCGGGAGCCGACGACCGGATGGTGCGGCGCCGGGGGCCGTCGACCACGAGGCCCTCGAGAAATCCGGACGCGAACGTCACGTGCATCGTGGCGAGGACCGCGGCCAGGCCCGGAGCATCTCGCGAGACGCCGGCGGTGCGCACGGCCTGGGCGGCGACGAGGGCTCCGTACCCGAGCGTCGCCAGGCGCCCGAGACGTCCCACCCGCCCGGGCAGCGCGGCCGAGGCGATCGCCAGGGGCAATGCGGCGGTGGCGACGCGGAGCGGCCCTGCGCTCTCAGGGTGTCGGACGAACGTTCGTGCACGGAACCGGCCGTACGAGCGGTACTGACGAGCCAACCCGGAGATGGAGTCGCGCGGGCTGTAGCGGGACGCCATGTCCGAGCGGCAGACGAGTCGCCCGCCGTCGGCGAGGAGGCGGGAAGCCATCTCCGAGTCCTCGTTGACGGTCCAGTCCGGATCCCACCCGCCGAGGGCGTCGAGGGTGTCCCGGCGCCAGACGCCGGCGAAGACGCTCGTCGTCAGCTCCCACTCCTCGGGAGCGTCCGTCTCGTCCTCGCTCTGCCACTTGTCCGAGGCGCCGCGACCGAGGCCGGACCCGAGGGCCGCGGCGACGCGGCGGGACCAGCGACCGCTGCCGACCGGCACGGGCGGGCCCGAGACCCAGTCGACGTCGCCGCGCTCGAGCCGCGCGACCCCGTGGCGCAGGTACTCCGAGCCGTACACCGTGTGGGCGTCCATTCGCGCGACGAAGCGTCCGCGGGCCGCACGGAGCCCGATGTTCAACGCGTGCGGGACGACCCGGTCCGGGTTGTGCAGGACGCGGACCCGAGGGTCCTGCTGCGCCATGGCGTCGAGCAGCCGGAGGCTGCCGTCCGTCGACCCACCGTCGATGAGCAGCAGCTCGAGCGTCCCGGGGAAGTCCTGCGCGAGCATCGCTCGGACGGTCGCCTCGAGGTGGGCCACCTCGTCGAGCACCGGGACGATGATGCTGACGTCGACCCGGGGTCGGGCCGGGAGGCGGATCGGGGCGATGCGGGTGGTCTTGCGGCCGGCGGGACCGAAGGCCAAGACGTCGAGCGTCTGCACGGAAGTTGTCTCCTGTGGCCTCGGCGAAGCGTGCGTCGGGGACGCGCGCCGTACCGAGTTCGGTAGTGGATGACAAATGTGACGGACCGTTGTACGAGCAGCCATCGGTCGTGGGACGGATCTTGCGGATGATCTGGCGCCCCGCCCGTGGGTGATCGAATGGGCGGACCCGGAGCTCCACCGATCGGCTATGTCCAGGTGGGGCGGGTGTTTTTCCTACACGACGACTAGTCTCGGGCCCATGTCGAGCGGCGTGCAGCGCACCGGGGCACCCCCCGTCCGCGTCGGCTACCTCGTGTCGCGCTTCCCGGCGCTGACGGAGACGTTCATCCTGCGCGAGCTCGAGGGCGTCGAC
The DNA here is from genome assembly GCF_030655195.1 of Patulibacter sp. GTDB lineage: Bacteria > Actinomycetota > Thermoleophilia > Solirubrobacterales > Solirubrobacteraceae > Patulibacter. The sequence goes on from NZ_JAURWA010000024.1 coordinate 41,245, forward strand.
GCCGAGCCCGGGGTCGAGATCGTCCTGATGTCGCTCTACCCGACGCCGGACCGCACGGTCCACGCCGACGCGGAGCGGTGGGTGCCCCGGCGATACCTGCCGACGACGCGGGCCGCGCTCGGCGCCGTCGGGCGGTGGACGGTCCGCCGGCCGTGGCGGACCGCCGCGATCTGGGCCCGCGTCGTCCGCGACCACGCCGGCGACCCGGTCGTCCTGGCGAAGGCGCTCCTGACCACGGCGCTGGGGTTCGCCCACGCCGAGCACGTCGAGCGGGAGCGGGTCGGACACGTCCACGCGCACTTCGCCGCGATCCCGGCGCAGGCCGCGTGGACGGTCCACCGGCTCACGGGCGTGCCCTACAGCGTGGTCGCCCACGCCCACGACGTCTTCTCGCACCAGGCCGGCCTGGGCACGCGCCTGCGGGCGGCGCGGTTCGTCGTCGCGATCTCGCGGTACCACCGGATGTTCCTCATGCACTTCGGGGCCCGGGCCGCGAGCACCCCGCTGCTGCCGCTGGGGATCGACCTGGACGTCTACGCCTTCCGCGCCCGGCCGATCCCGCAGGACGGTCCCGTCGACGCGCTCCTCGTGTCGAGCTTCCGCGAGTACAAGGGGCATCGGTACCTCGTCGAGGCGCTGGCGCTCGAGCCCCGCCTGGCCCGGCTGCGGGTCGAGCTGATCGGGCAGGGGCCGCTCCGCGAGGACGTCGAGCGGCTTGCGCGGGAGCGCGGCGTCGCGGACCGCCTGACGTTCTCCGGCCCCCGGCCGCAGGAGCGGGTCCTGGGGCGCCTGGGCGAGGCGCACCTGCTGCTGCAGCCGTCGACGATCGAGGCCGACGGCCACACCGAGGGCCTGCCGACGACCCTCGTCGAGGCCGCGGCGAGCGGCGCGACGATGGTGGCCTCGCGCGTGACCGGGGTGCCGGACCTGGTCCGCGAGGGCGAGACGGGGTTCCTCGCCGAGCCCGCGGACGCGCGGAGCCTGGCCGACGCCCTCGTCCGCGCCCTCGAGCACCCGGACCCCCAGGCGCTCCAGCGGGCGGCCCGCGCGCACGTGGAGGAGTTCCACGACCTGCGGAAGGTCTCGGCGGAGCTCGCCCGGCGCTTCCGGGCGTCGGCCCGCGGGGACGACGCCCGGTCGTGACCGCGCCGGGGGCGCCGCGCAGAACCACCGCGCGCCGCCGACGGGGACGGACCGGGACGCCGGGCGGGCGGCGCCGGTCGGACCGGTAGCGTGGCGCGTCCGTGCAGTACCCCGTTGACGCCCTGACCCCCGCCGAAGAGGCCCGCCTGGCCCCGCACGTGACGCATCCGTCGCGGCCGGTCTTCGGCCTGGTCGGCCTGCCCGAGACGGTGAAGGGCGCGCTCTTCGCCCGCTACAGCCGCTACCCCGGCACGTTGCGCCGGCTGTTCCTCGACGAGTTCGCCGACTCGCTCCCGGACCTCTCCGACGGGACGGCCTCCGCCTTCGACGGGGCCGAGGGCGAGCGCGCCGCGCAGCTCTTCGACCGCATCTTCCTCGGCTACGGCGACGACTCCGTCGCCCAGCTCGGCGGCCTGCACGTCGCCGCGGAGTGGTGCTCCAACGTCCTGACCAAGGTGCTGCAGCGCCCGCGGATCGGCGCCTACCTCGAGCAGTCCACGCGCTACATCGCCTTCGACACCCCGGTCACCGCCGACCGCTGGATCGACGGATCCGACGTGGTGACCCCGGACGGCGGGGCGCCGGGCGCCGGTGCCGGCTACCGGTACCTGCGGGACCCGGACCTGGGACCGGAGTACGCGGCCGCGATGGACGGCGTGTTCGAGGTCTACGCCGCGCTGATCCCGCGGATCACCGCGTGGTGCGCCGAGCAGTACCCGGCCCCGGACGGCACGCCGCCCGCCGCGCACGCGCGGGCGACGAAGGCCAAGGCGCTGGACCTGCTGCGCGGCCTGCTGCCGGCGTCGACGCTCAGCCACGTCGGCATCTACGCCTCGGGGCAGACGTACGAGGGCCTGATCCTCCACCTGCTCGCGCACCCGCTGCCCGAGGCCCGCCGCTACGGCCGCTGGATCCTCGAGGCGGTGCAGGCGATCACCCCGAGCTTCGTCACGCGGGTGGAGCGCCCCGACCGCGGCGGCCGCTGGATCGAGTTCCTGCAGGAGCGCGAGGCGGCGACGGACCGCTGGGCCGGTCGCCTGGGCCTCGACGCCGCGTCCGCCGCCGGCCGCGACGCCGACGAGGCGCGTTCGACGGTCCGGCTCGTCCACGTCGACGGCGACGAGGACGACCTGCTGGCGGGCCTGCTCTACGAGTCGACGGCCACCACCGAGGAGCGCGCCCGCGCCGCCGTCGCCGGCCTGTCGACGGAGGAGCGCGGCAGGATGCTGCACGACCTCGTCGGCGAGCGCGAGAACCGGCGCCACCGCCCCGGCCGCGGCCTGGAGCGCCTGCGCTACCGCTTCGAGGTCGTCTCGGACTACGGCGCGTTCCGCGACCTGCAGCGCCACCGGATGCTGACGATCCAGTGGCAGACCCTGACCCCGGATCTCGGCGCCGAGGTGCCCGACGAGGTGCAGCGCGCCGGCGCGGGGGACGACTACCGCCGGGCCCTCGCCCTGTCCGCGGACGCGTGGACCGTGCTGCGCGACCAGGGCCGGCCGAAGGAGGCCGCCTACGCGGTCTCGCTCGGCTACCGCATCCGCTACTCGATGGACCTCAACGCCCGTGCGGCGATGCAGATGATCGAGTTGCGCTCGGGCCGCGAGGGTCACCCGTCGTACCGCGCCGTGGCGCACGAGATGCACCGCCTGATCGGCGAGGCGCACCCCGCCGTCGGCGCCGCGATGCGCCACGTCGACCACGAGACCGAGCCCCGCCTGGAGCGCATCCTCAGCGAGATGCGCACCGAGGCGAAGGCCGCCGGCGGCTGACGGACGAGTCGGCCGTCCGGGCCCGCCCGCCCCGGGTTCGGGGGTCAGCCGGCCGGGGCCGATCTCACCGGGACGACCGGGGCGGACCAGCCGACGGCCGCCGCGCCGTCGGGACCCTTGCCGGTGGTGAACAGACGGCCCGTGCCGGCCTCGAGCTGCCCGACCCCGAGGCCCTCGTCCTGCTCGTCGACGCCGAGACGGCCGATGGTGGTGGAGGTGCCGCCGGCGATCGGCGTGGAGTAGAGGGCGACCGGTCCGTTCTCCTCCTGCTGGGCGGTGATCAGCCGGGTGCGGTCCTGCGTGAACCCCACGGCGTCGAAGGGCCGGAACGCGCCGGCGTCGATGTCGTTGCGCCCGGTCGTGTTCCACCGGCCCTGCGGAACCCCGAAGTAGATCTCCAGGCGCAGCGCGGCGTCCGCCGACGTCGGCAGCTTGCGCGACGTCTCCACGGCGATCCGGTACCGGTCGGCGACGAGCCCGTCGATGGTCACGCCCTTCGGCGTCACGTGCCGCCTGTGCAACGGGCCGGAGGTCGTCCCGGAGAGCGTGGCCTCGTAGAGGGTGGACGTCGTCCTCGTGGTCGTCCGCCGGTCGTGGAGGCCCCAGTAGATGCGTCCGTTGTCGACGGCCACGCCGCCGACGACGCGGCCCTTCCGGGTGGCCGGCAGCCGCTCGACCTCGCCGGTGTCGAGGCGGACGATCCGGCGGACCTCGGTCGTCTCGTCCTTCGCCGTGGTGGTGGCGACCACGACGGGGACGCCGCCCTTGGCGGTGCCGACCTCGAGATCGGCACCGTAGCCGCCGGCGTCGGTGAGCTTCGCGACCGCGACCGGGGCGCCGTCGCGGACGGTCCAGATCGTCGTCGGGACGTTGAAGGCGTGCCCGTCGGTGTCGTCCACGGCGTCGGCGACCGCCCAGGCGACGACGCCGTTGCCGGCGGCGGTCGACCCGCCGCCGGGCTGGACGACGGTCTGGAGCGCGGAGAAGACGGGCGGCTTGGCGGCGGACGCCGCCGCGGGGCCCAGCAGGGCGAGAGCGGCGGCGGTGCCGGCGGCGGCGAACGCCGCCCGGCGGCGATCGAGGGTGCGGGACGGGACGGGGGACATGCCGGGTACAACCGGTCGCGCGGCCCGGAGTTTCGGACGCATCGCCCGCCTACCCCGGGGTAGCCTCCGCCCCGAGAGAGGAGGCGCCCGGGTCGACGGCCGGGGCGTCGGCACGCATCCCCGGAGGAGCACGATGAGCACGACGTCACGCGGCACCGATCTGGACGACCTGATCGCCGACGTGGAGGCCCGCAACCCCGGCGAGCCCGAGTTCCACCAGGCGGTGCGCGACGTGCTCGCGCCGCTCGGCCCGGTCCTCGAGGCGCACCCGGAGTATTCGCGGGCCCGCATCCTCGAGCGCCTCGTCGAGCCCGAGCGCCAGGTCATCTTCCGGGTGCCGTGGGTCGACGACGAGGGCGACGTCCACGTGCAGCGCGCGATGCGGGTCGGCTTCAACTCCGCCCTGGGGCCCTACAAGGGCGGCATGCGGTTCCACCCCGCGGTCACGCTCGGGACGATCAAGTTCCTCGGCTTCGAGCAGGTCTTCAAGAACGCGCTGACGGGCCTGGCGATCGGCGGCGGCAAGGGCGGCGCGGACTTCGACCCGAAGGGCCGGTCCGACGGCGAGGTGATGCGCTTCTGTCAGGCGCTCATGAGCGAGCTCTACCGCCACATCGGCCCCGACCAGGACGTCCCGGCCGGGGACGCCGGCGTGGCCGCCCGCGAGATCGGCTTCCTCTTCGGCCAGTACAAGAAGATCACCGGGCACTACGCCGCCGGGGTGCTCACGGGCAAGGGCACGGGGTGGGGCGGGGCGCAGGTCCGCACCGAGGCGACGGGCTACGGGCTCGTCTACTTCGCGCGCGAGATGCTCGCCGCGCGGTACGAGGACCTCGACGGTCGCACGGTCGTCGTCTCGGGCGCGGGCAACGTCTCGCTCTTCGCGATCGAGAAGGCGCAGGAGCTCGGCGCCACGGTCGTCGGCTGCTCGGACTCCTCGGGCGCGCTGCACGACCCCGACGGCCTGGACCTCGACCTGCTCAAGACGATCAAGCTGGAGGAGCGCGGCGGGCTCGGCGAGTACGTCGAGCGCCGAGGTGGCGAGGCGTCGCTGGACGAGGGGGCGACCCCGTGGGGGATCCCCTGCGACGTCGCGCTGCCGTGCGCGACGCAGAACGAGCTCGACGAGAAGGACGCCGAGCGGCTCGTCAAGAACGGGACGACGCTCGTGGCCGAGGGCGCGAACATGCCCTGCACCGACGAGGCGATCGCGGTCTTCCGCGCCGCGGACGGCGTCGCCTACGCCCCCGGCAAGGCGAGCAACGCCGGGGGCGTGGCCGTCTCGGCGTTCGAGATGCAGCAGAACGCCTCGCGCGCCGGCTGGTCGTTCGAGAACACGGACGAGCGGCTGCAGACGACGATGCGGGAGATCCACGAGACGTGCCGGCGGACCGCCGCGGAGCACGGCCTGCAGGACGACTACGTCGCGGGCGCGAACATCGCGGGGTTCCTGCGGGTCGCCGAGGCGATGCTGGCGCAGGGCGTCGTCTAGACCGGGGCGACGCTCACGCGGGCCGAGGCCCGGACCGGCGCGGTGCTCGCGCCGGGCGTGGCCTCGACCGGCCCCGGCGGGTCGCCGCTCAGGCGGCCCACTGCGCGGCGGCGCCGTCGGTGCGGGGGGAGAACGCACCGTCGATCCGCTGCGCCGGCGCCGGCTCGGCGGTCGGCGGCGTCGCCGCCGGGCGACCGAGCACGATGTGCGCCGCGGGCGGGTCGACGTCGTACTGCCGCTCGAAGAGCGCGACGCGCACCGTCTCCACGAGGATCGCCACGTCGAGCACGGGGGAGCGGTGCTCGAGGTAGAAGAGGTCGTTGCCCAGCTTCACCGCGCTGGCCTCGGTGGTGGCCGCGTAGCCCGCCCGGACCCGTGCCCAGCCGGTGATGCCCGGCCGCACGAGGTGGCGGTAGGGGAAGAGCGGGAGGACGTCGCCCAGGCGGTCGGAGATCGCGACCTGCTCGGGCCGCGGGCCGACGAGCGCCATGTCGCCGCGCAGGACGTTCCACAGCTGCGGCAGCTCGTCGACGTGGGTCTTGCGGAGGATCGCGCCGATGCGGGTGACCCGGGGGTCGTTCGCGCCGGACCAGTCCGACCCGGTGCCGCGCATCGTCCGCAGCTTGATGATCGTGAACGGCCGGCCGTGCAGGCCGACGCGGCGCTGGCGGAAGAGGATCCGGCCCTCGCCGTCGGCGGCGATCAGCGGCGCGAGCAGCAGCAGGAACGGCGCGACGAGCAGCAGCAGCACGCCGCTGACGGCGATGTCCATGGCACGGGAGGCGGCGCCGCCCGCGGACCGGCGGCCGGGCTCGGCGAGCCGCAGGAGCCAGTCCTCGTCCACGGCGTCGAGCGGCACGACGCCGAAGGCGTGCTCGCAGAAGCGGGTGCGCGACAGGACGTGCGGGCCGCCGTGGCGCATCCGGTGCGCCAGGGCGCCGCGGACGGACTGGGCGTGCAGGTGGTCGGTGTGCACGACCAGCTCGGGCCGGAGCCGCGCGAGGTCGGCCTCGAGGTCGAGCAGGGAGCCCGTCGACCCGATGATGCGGAACCGGGACGGGCCGACGGCGACGAGCGTCGCGGCGAGCTCGTCGGCCTCCTCCGGGGTGCCGATGACCAGGACCCGCGTCGGGTGGCGGCGGAGCACCACGTCGCCGAGGACCTCGGCCGTCAGGGCCAGGGCGGCGGCCCCGACGAGGGCGACCGCGCCGACGGGGGAGCCGAGGCCCAGCGCGCCGGCCGCTGCGACGAGCCCGAGCGCCAGGACGACGATCAGGGCGGGGAGCAGGACGCGGGCCAGGGGAAGTGCGGCGACCGTGTCGCGGTCCGCGGGGCTCCGGCGGGCCGCGGCGCCCAGCAGCCCGGCGGCGAGCAGGCCGGACGTCGGATCGGCGTCGAGACCGACCAGCACGCCGGCGGCGAGCGGGACGACGACGCCGCGTACCGTCGCGACGGACCGGCCCGTCATCCGCCGGGACGACGGAGCCCGTACCGCGTCTGCCGGGGCGATTGCCGGGGCCTCGATGTCAGCGGGGTGGGCGGGTCCGAACACGTGTCGTATGTTCGTCCGCGCAGCTTGCACGCACCATCGACCGGCGGGAGGGTTCAGGGGTCGAGCGTCCCGTCCCGCTGGGGGGAACGCCGACGGTGGGTCCGCGCACCCCCCGATGGGGCTACTCGTCAGTACGCCTCGCTGTGGACCGTTCTCACGCGACGCGTTCCGGGCCCCGATCGCCCGTCTGCACCGTCGATTGCTGTGTGCCGACCCGGTCCCGCAGCACGCTATGGTCGCCGTCCGTCGCCCACGGTCGACTGCCGTGCGACGCCGCCGGCGGCACGGACCGGATCGCGGGACGGAGCACCTCATGAACCCCGACTTCCCTCGAGACGACCCCGCATCGGCCGACAGCGCCCTGTGGCCGCTGCTCGCCGCCGTGCGCCGCCGGTGGTGGCTCGTCGTCCTCATCGTCGCGGTGTGCGGCGTCGCCGCCGCGGTCGTGACGGGGCGGAAGGCGCCGTCGTACACCGCGCAGGCGCAGATCCTCGCCAAGCCGTTCTCCGGCGACGAGTCCACCCTCTTCGGGGTCCGCCTGCTGCAGAACTCCGGCGACCCGACCCGGGACGTCGAGACCGCGATCACCCTCCTCGCCAACCAGGCGACGGAGACGACGACCGCCCGGCGGCTCGGCGACGGGACGACGCAGCGCGACGTGCACGACCACATCGCGCTGTCCGCGATCGGCGGCGGCGACGTCATCGGCGTCGACGGCACCGCCGACACCCCCGAGGGCGCCGTCCGGCTCGCCGACACCTACGCCCGGGCGGCGATCGACGCCCGCAACGCCCTGGTCGCCCAGGACGCCCGCGCCGCGATCGCGCAGATCGACGGGCGCAACGAGGCCGCGCTCGTCGGTCCGCGCCAGCAGCTGCGGACCCTGCGCGACAAGGGCGACCCGACCCTCCTCTTCTCGCAGCAGGCCGCCGCCCCGGAGGGCCCGGACGGCCCCGCCGGCTGGCTCGTCGTCGTCGCCGCGATGGTCGCCGGCGTGCTCCTCGGGACCGTCGGCGCGCTGCTCCTGGAGCGCGTCGACCGGCGCGTCCGCGACCGCGCCGGGCTCCTGCGCCGGGTGCCGGTGCCCGTCCTGACGGGCGTCCCGTCGCCGCGCGGCCGTCACGGCATCGACATGCCGCCGGCGGTGCGCGAGGCCTTCCGGACGCTGCAGATCCAGCTGGACCTGCGGCGCACCGAGGGCTGCCGCCGCATCCTCGTCACGAGCCCGAGCTCCGGCGACGGCAAGACGACCGCCGTCCTGAACCTCGCCTTCGCGCTGGTCAGCGCGGGGCACCGGGTCATCGTCATCGACTTCGACCTGCGCAAGCCCGACGTCGCCCGGCAGCTCGACGTCGTCGAGCCCACCGGCGTGGCGACCACGATCGCGACGGGGCAGCCGCTCACCGAGATCATGCGCCCGGCCCCGCGCCTGCCGCCGCTGCGGGTCGTCCAGGTCTCCAGCGGTCCGGGCGACGTCGCGCTCCTGCCGACGCTCACCCGTCGGATGGAGGTCGTCCTCGCGGAGGCCGCCCCGCTCGCGGACTACGTCCTGCTCGACACGTCGCCGCTGGGCGAGGTCAGCGACGCGCTGCCGCTGCTGGAGATCGTCGACGACGTGCTCGTCGTCGGCCGGCCGGGCCGCACCGACGGCCGGTCGCTCGACGCGATGGCCGGGCTGTTCCAGCGCTCGGGGATCACGCCGGCGGGCTGGGTCGTGATGGGTGCCGAGACCATGGTCTCCACCTACTACGAGGAGCCGGCCCGCGGACGCGCGGACGGGCTGCGCGGCGCGCTCCGTCGGCTGCGCACGGGAACGCGCTGAGTCGTGGCGCCCCGCGGTCCGGGGGTGCCCTGGCCTGCCACGCCCGAGCAGGGCACGCGGTGGGCCGTCGGGCTCGTCGCCGCCGGCGCGCTCGTCCTCGGGGCGCTGCAGGGCGGGTACGCACCGTCGCGGTACGCGCCCTTCGCGGTCCTCGTCCTCTGGGCCGTCGTCGTCGCCCGCGTCGTGCCGGGACGGCCGGCGACGTCCGGTCCCGCGCGGATCGCGATCGCGGCCTCGGTGCTGCTGACGGGCTGGACGGCCCTCTCGATCACCTGGGCGGCCACGCCCGGCGCGGCGCTCGACGCGACGGGTCGGACGGTCCTCTACGCGGCGGTCCTCGGCCTCGCGCTCCTGCCGCGCTGGCCCGCGGCGTCGCTCCGCCGCCTGCTCGTGCTGGTCGCCGCGGGCGCGGTCCTGCTCGCGGTCGGCACCGTGGCCTGGGTCGACCTGGCGACGGACCCGACGCGCTGGGTCATCGACGGCAGGCTCGTCGCGCCGACGGGCTACGTCAACGCGACGGCGGGGCTCTGGGGGATCGCGCTCGTGGTCCTCGTCCACCTGGCGTCCGGCGGGCTCCGCAGCCCCGGAGGACGCGTCCTCGCGCTGACCGGTGCCGGGGTCGTCCTGCAGACCTCGCTCCTGTCGCAGAGCCGCGGGGCCGTCCTGGCCCTCGTCGTGGCGACGGCGGTCCTCGTCGTCCTCTCGCCGCACCGCGGGGCGGTGCTGCTCGTCGTCGCCGCGCTCGCCGCCGCGACCCTGCCGGTGGCCCCGGGGCTCCTGGACGTCCGCGGCGCCCCGGACGCCGCGGCGCTGGCGGACGGCCTGCACGGGGCGAGCGGGCGCATCGCGCTGGCCGCCCTCGGCCTGGCGCTCCTCGGTGCGGCCTGGCAGGTGGCGCTCGCCCGGATGGGCGAGGTCCGGCGGGAGGCCCTCTCGTCCCGGGCGCTCGGCCTCGCGACCGCCGGGACCCTCGCGGCGGTGCTCGCCGTCGGCGCGGTGGCCGCGATCGGCAACCCGGTCACGTGGGTGGGGGACAAGGCCGACCAGGCCCTGCACGGCGGCTACGGCGAGGTCGCCCCGACGGGCTCGCGCCTGACCGGGGAGCTCGGGTCCGACCGCGGGGACCTCTACCGCGTCGCGCTCGACCTCTTCGCCTCGCGGCCGCTCAACGGCGTGGGGGCCGAGGACTTCCAGGCCGCCTACCTGCGCGAGCGCGACTCCCAGGAGTCCGCCCGCTACGCCCACAGCCTGCCGCTCGGGGTGCTCGCCGGCATCGGCCTGGTCGGCGGCCTGCTCCTCCTGGTCGCCCTCGCCGTCCCGCTGCTCGCCGCGTTGCGGGGGCGGTCGGGCCTGGACGACCCGGCCCGGGCGGGGTCGGCCGCGGCCCTGGCCGCCTTCGTCGCCTGGGCGGCGGGCGCGACGTGGGACTGGACCTGGGAGTTCCCCGCCCTGACCGTGCTCGCGTTCGTCCTGCTGGGCGCGGCCGCGCGCGCCACGGGGACCGCGGGGGCCGCCCCGTCGCCCGAGCTGCTCGCCGTGCGGGAGCGCGCCCGCGCCCACGGGATCGTCGTGCCCGACGACCGCCCGTCCGGTCCGTGGCTGCCGTCGCGCGGGGCGGCCCGCGCCCGCCTGGCCGGCGTCGTGGTCGCCGTCGCGGCCACGACGGTCGTGCTCGCGGCCCTCGGCGGCTCGTCGTACTTCCTGCGCAAGGGCACGGCCCAGTCCTCGCAGGACCCGGAGGCCGCGGCGACGTCCCTGGCCCGTGCGGCACGCCTGAACCCGCTCGACGGCGACGCGCCCCTCAGCCGCGCGGTCGTGGTCCGTCGGCTGGGCGACGTCGCCGGCTGGCGGGCCGACCTGGAGGAGACGATCGACCGCGCCCCGGAGGACTGGTTCGCGCACCTCGAGCTCGGCATGGCGCAGGCGCAGGCGGGCGAACGCGACGCCGCGCTGAGCACCCTCCGGCGGGCGGCCCGGCTGAACCCGAACCAGCCGACGGTGCGCGACGTCCTCGCCGCGGTGGAGCGCGGCGACCGGGTGGACCCGGGTGAGGTCGAGGCGATCGTGGCGGGGCGGCTGGCCACGCGCCTGCGCTCGATCGGGACCTCGCCGTAGCGGCCCCTGCTCGGCGGCGCGCCCGTCGGGGTCGGCGGAGCGACGCGCCCGCCTGCGTCGGGGCCCGGTCCGCCCGTCCGGCTCGGCGGATCCCGTCGCCCCGGCGCGGCTCAGCGCGGCAGCAGCACGCGGACGCTCGTCCCTCGCCCCGGGGCGCTGCGGATCTGCAGCCGGCCGCCGACCGCCTGGATGCGCCGGTTCAGCGACCGCAGGCCGATGTGCCCCGTCTCCTCCGCGTGGAGGCGGTCCGCCCGGGTCATGCCGGTGCCGTCGTCGGTGACCTTGAGGGCGACGCCGTCGCCGGTGCCGCGCAGGTCGACGAGGACGATCGAGGGCGAGGCGTGCTTGGCGGCGTTGCCGACGAGCTCGGCGACCATCCCCACCAGCATCGGGTCCGAGCGCGCGCCGACCTCGTCGTCGACGACGACGCGGACCTCGAAGTCGCCGCGGGACTCCCACGCACCGGCGATCGACCGCAGCTGCTCCCGGACGACGGATCCGCCGTCCTGGTCCGGGAACACGTCGGTGGTGACCTCGCGCAGCGAGACGATGCTCTCGTCGAGCGTCGAGATGCCGATCTCCAGCGCGTCCGGGTCCCCGTCGAGGTGGTCGACCAGGTCCTGCCGGGCGCTGATGATGGTCTGGAGCGGGCCGTCGTGCAGCTGGACGGCGAGCCGCTCGCGCTCGTCCCGCTCGACCTGCCCGAGCTCCTGGGTGAGCGCCCGGCGGGCGGCGGCGAGACGCTCCGCGTAGGCGCGCGAGCCGTCCCGCAGCCGCAGCGCCACGTACGCGATCGCGCTGCTGGACAGGTAGATGCTCGCGAACGTCGCGAAGGACTCCCACGGCTGCTCGGCCCCGGCGCGCACGTCGTGCGCCCACACCGCGCCGAAGGCGACGCCGCCCAGGACGATCAGCAGCGCCGTGGTCGTGCGGTCCGTGATGACCGCCCACGCTGCGGGGGCGAGGCAGAGGATCCGCAGGACGGGGGACTCGGTCTCGCCGGAGGCGGCGACCGCAGCGACGATGAACGCCAGGTCGACCGTCCCGACCAGGCGGGCCTGGCGCAGCGACCAGCGGCGCAGGAGCAGGTGCGCCGTGCTGAGGGCGAACCACACCACGGACGCCGCGAAGACGGGGATCAGCCACGACGCGCGCTCGTCCGCGACGAGGACGAGGACGATCGTGGTGGCCGCGCCGGCGAGGCGGGCGAGCGTCGTGCCGACCGGGCTCGGGTCGCGCTCGGGCACGGGGGAGCTCGGGCGCTCCGCGACGACGTCGTCCTCCGCGGCGCCGGGGGTGGCCGCGGCGATCGGCGCGATCGGCTCGTGCACGCGACGCAGCCTACCGTCGGGAGAGTGCCGCCGGAAGGCGTCCCGGGTACGCTGATACCCGATGCCGTCAGACACCCCGATCACCGTCGTCGTCGCAGACGACCATCCGGTCTTCCTCGACGGCGTGCTGGGTGCGCTGGACAGACGCCCCGACGTCGAGGTGGTGGCCTCGGCCGGCAACGGGGCCGAGGCCCTGGAGCTGGTGCGCGAGCACCGCCCGGCGGTCGCGCTGCTGGACCTGCGCCTCCCGCTGATGACCGGGGTCGAGGTGCTGCACGCGATCCGTCGGGACGACCTGCCCACACGCGTCCTCATCCTCTCCGGTGAGCTGGCGTCGGCCACCGTCTACGAGGCGGTCCAGGCCGGGGTCGACGGCTACCTGACGAAGGACGCCGACCGCCGGATGATCTGCGAGGCCATCGTCACCGTCGCCGGCGGCGGCACCGTCTTGGCCCCGGAGGCCCAGGCCGCCCTCACCCGCGAGGTCCGCGGCCGGGTCAACGACGACGTCCCGGTGCTCTCGCCGCGCGAGCGCGAGGTGCTGCGGATGATCGCCGAAGGACTCTCCGGCCCGGAGATCGCGGCCGAGCTGCAGATCGGCACCGCGACCGTCAAGACCCACACGCAGAACGTGTACGACAAGCTCGGCGTCTCCGAGCGCGCGGCGGCCGTCGCCTCGGCGATGCGGCGCAACATGCTCGAGTAGCGCGCGGTCCGTGCCGGCGGGCCCGCGCGGGCTCTGTGGCCCCCGGCACGGTTTCCGTCGATCGGTGGAGTGCTCATCCCCCCACGCCCGGTCCGGCGACCGGGCGTGACGCTCACCCCGAAGGCCATCCGCCCGGTCGATGGTGGCCGACGCGACGGACGAGGACCATGAGGGAGTGGTTCTCTCTGCCCCGACCCCGACGCCGGATCCGGCTCCATGAAGCCCGGTGCGTTCCTCGCGTCCGGCGGCCGCACCGTCCTGGCGGCGCTCGCCCTGCTGGTCCTCGTGATGGTCGCGCTCGTCGGCGCCCGGGTCGCGGACCTCTCGTCGTCGGCGGCCGCCCGGACCGAGTCCTGCGCGCCGACTCAGGTCGCGGCGACCACCCCCGCGGTAGCGGCATCCGCCTCGGGCCCGACGGGCAGCGGCTACGGCGAGACCGGTGCCGGCGGCGTCCTGAGCGGCACGGGCGGCGGGTCCTCCGTCGACGACCGCGACCAGGGGCGCGGCACCGGCACGACCCCGACCCCGGCAGCCCCGGCGTCGGACTGCGCCACGCCTTCCACGGTCGCCTGCAGCCCGACCGACCCGTCGGGCTCCGGCTCGGCCGGCGGCGCCGCGGCCGCCACCCCCGCCCGCGAGACGACTCCCGCGACGGGCAAGGACTCCGATCCCGCCTCCGGCGACCCCACGGGTCCGACCGGCAGCGGCTACGGCGAGACCGGCGCCGGTGGCGTCCTCGGCGGCGCCTCGGACTCCGCCTCCACGAGCAGCGGCTCGGACCCGTCGACCGGCTCGTCCTCCGATCCGGCGTCCGGCGACCCCACGGGTCCCACGGGCAGCGGCTACGGCGAGACCGGCGCCGGCGGCGTCCTCGGCGGCGCCACGGACCCCACCTCCCCGAGCAGCGGCTCCGACCCGGCCGGTGCGTCCTCCGGCGACCCGACGGGTCCGACCGGCAGCGGCTACGGCGAGACCGGCGCCGGCGGCGTCCTCGGCTCCGCCAAGGACGACGCGGGCACCGACCCCGCCTCCTGCGGCACCGCGATCACCTCCGGTCCGGGTGCCGGGATCGGCGTCGGCCTCCAGGCCGGCCCCGCTCCTGACGACGCGACCGTCGCCTCCGGGACCTCCACCGGGGCCGACCGGGCGTCCCGTGGCTCGACGGACGCGAAGGACGCGTCGACGACCGGCGCCGCGGGCACGGGCGGCTCCGCCTCGGGCACCCGGTCGGGCCGCCCGACCTGGACGCCGAAGACGCGCGACGGCAGGTCCGAGCGTGCGAGCCGCGATGACGCGTCGCTGAACGTCGCCGGGTTCGACCCGGCCGCCGCGGCCGGGACGCAGCCGCCGTCGAGGACCCCGACGATCATCGCGGTCGGCGGCCTCATCTTCCTGCTGTTCGCCGTCGCCGCGGTCCTGCGACGCGGTCGCGTCGGCGGCCGCAACTGGTAGACCGGCCCCCGTTCGTCGGCGAGCCCCGCTCGCCGACGGACGGGCGGGTTCGGACGCCTACGGGCGGCTGCGCCGACGCAGGGGCGGCCAGCTCGGGACGACCGACGACGGCGTCGACGTCCCGAAGACGTAATCGATCAGCGCGGCGTGGTCGATGATCCCGAGCTCGTCGCGGACGACGGCCTCGACCTCCTCGCGCGACCGGCCCTCCGCCGCCATCGAGAGCGCGGTCAGGCGCGCGCTGTCGAGCTTGGCGGGCGGGTCGACGTGCGTCTCCTCGACGGAGCCACCCGGGGACGGACGGTCACCGGGGGACGGGACGTCGCTGCCCGACGCGGGCGTGTGGTCGTCGGTCGACGGCGTCCCCTCGCGCCCGGGGGACGACGCGTCCCGGCCGGGTGATGCCGCGGTGTCGGCGAGCACGGGCGCCGAGGCCTGCGGCTCCGCCGGTCGCGGATCAGGTGCGGCGGCGATCGCACCGGGCCGCGAGGGCTCGACCTCGTGCGGTCCGCTCGCGTGCTCGTCCCGGACGTGGTCCTCCACGATCCGGAGGGCCGCGGGGGTCGACGGGCGAGGGGCGTCAAGGGCGCGCGGCTCGTCGGAGTCCTCCCGGTCGTGGGCACGACGGGCGGCCGACCGCGGTGCGGGCTCGCGCCACGCGGACCAGCGCGGCCGGCGGACCCGGCGCGACGCCTCGGGCTCCTGCTCGACGAACGTCCCGGTGTCGGCCGACGCGGTCGGCTCGCCGGGCCCGGAGTCGTAGACGGTCTCCCACTCGTCGGCGACCGGGACGTCGGCGTCGACGACGGGCCGCACGGACGCCGACCCCTCGGGATCGGTCGCGGGGGCGGCGTCGCGCGCGGGCGCCGCGGCGGACGAGGGTGCGGGATCGGGCGCGATCTCCCGCGCGGGCGCGGGCGACGCGTCGGGCCGGGAGGTGACGACGGCCTCCTCGGCGGGTGCGCCACGGCCGGACGGCTGGTCCCCGGCGTCCGGCCTCGACGTCGGAGCGTCGGCGGCCGCGGTCGCGGAGGGTCGCGTGGGGGGGAGCGGCCGGAGGCTCGACAGCCGCACCGCGTGCTCCTGCACGTCGGCGGCCGACGCCAGCAGACCGGAGGTCAGGGTCTCGAGCTCGGCGGCCCGGTCGTCGAGCTCCGCGCGGCGACGCTCGAGCGTCGCGCCGAGGGCGTCGAGCTCGGCGCGCCGGGCGTCCAGACGGCGGGAGCGGTCGTCGAAGGCGTCCGTCCGGGCGTCGAGGTCGCGTGCGCGGTCGTCGATCTGCTCGGCCCACGCCTGGAGCTCCGTGCGACGGGCATCGAGCTCCGCCGTGCGGGCCTCGAGGCTCCCCGCGGCCCGCGCCTCGGCGGCCGAGATGATCTGCGCCACCTCGCGCTGCGCCGCCGCGAGGACGTCCTCGATCCGCGAGGTCGCGGGAAGCGGGTCACCGGGGGTGGGGTCGGGCGGGGTGGTCATGGATCAGCCGAGCTTCGGGGTGGGACCGGACATCGCGCCGGGGGACCAGGGGAGCGCGGGGTCGAGGAGGGGAGAGGCGGGGGCTACGGGTACCCGGATCGTGACGATGCGCTCACCCTGGGCGCCGTGCTCGACATCTAGGCCACCGTCCATCGCACGGATCCGGGCCGTCAGCTGGGTGAGCGTCCTCGTGGCGTCGGCGGACGGGTCGAGGCCGAGCGTGAAGCGCCGGTCGTCGTGGCGGAGCACCAGGACGACCTCGTCGTCCTCCAGGTCGGCGTCGATCCGGACGCGTGCCGCGGCGCTCGAGACCTCGGCGTCGCGGACCAGGTCGCGCGTGGCCGCGAGCAGGACGGGGTGCGCGGTCCTGCCCAGCCGGCGGGTCGTGGCGACCTCGACGGCGGCGCCCCGGGAGCGGTCGCCTGCGACGGCGAGCGCGCTCAGCCCCTCGGCCAGCGGCTGCTCGTCGTCGCCGTCGTCGCGCAACGCCGCGATCGTCTCCCGCAGGCGATGGGTGGCGGCCTCGAGACCGGACCGGGCGTCGGGGAGCAGGTCCAGGTCGCCGTTCATGGCATCCGAGATGTCGTGCCGGGTGGAGAGGAGCAGCTGCAGGACGTCGTCGTGGAGGAGGTCCGCGACGCGGGAGCGCTCGGTGCTGCCGGCCCGGAGCGCCTGATGGAGCATGTCGTGCACGGACTCCGAAAGCCGGGTGATCCGCTCCGCCCGGCGGTCGCGCTCGACCGCGATCAGGCTCGCGACGAGCCCGGACCACGTGATCGCGAGGGCCAGCAGGATCAGCGAGCTCTCGTCCAGCCCGGGGCCGTCGAACAGCGGGCCGGTCGCCCAGACCACGACGCACGCCACGACGGAGACCGCGGCGAGCCCGACGACGGTGGCGGCGGGCAGGGTCAGGCCGTAGCCGATGGGGATGGCGCAGAGCACCAGGAGGACGGCCACGCGCGGCTCGGCGACCGCGACCGCCACCGCGCACAGCGCGATGATGTCGGCGACCGCCCGCACGACGTCGGAGCGACGACTGACGGCACCGAGGGTGGCGCGGGGCCAGGCGATCGCGGTGCTCGCCACGACGTACAGCCCCGCGAGCAGCGGTACGACGGTCGCCGCGCGCGAGCTGTTCTCGTCTACGTTGACGAGGAGCAGCGCCCCGACCGCGATGGCGGCGAGGATGCGGAAGACGGCCCGGGCCTGGGTGCTGACGCGGCGCAGCGCGTGCGGGATCGGCCCCGTCGCGAGCTCCCCCTCGTGCACCGCGTTGAGGCCGGGCCAGGACATCAGGCGGGTCCGGTCCGCCTCGCGATCGACAGGACGGCCTCGCAGATCTCGCGGCGGGAGTCGTTCTTGTCGAGACAGTCGACGGCGCCGGCGGCGCGTGCGTCCTCGGACAGGCAGCGGTCGTGGCGCGCGCTGAGCAGGACCACCCTGGTCTCGCTCAGCGACGGGTCGGCGGTGACGCCGCGGGCGACCTCGAGGCCGTCGACGAGCGGCATCCGCGCGTCGGCGAGGACCATGCGCGGCCGCAGCTCGCGGATCGCCTCGAGGGCGAGGGCGCCGTTGACGACGTCGCCGACCACGACCATGTCCGGGAACCGGCCCAGGGCGCGGACCATCCCACTGCGGAACCGATCGTTGTCGTCGGCGACGAGGACGGTCACCCGCTCGTCGCGGTCCGTCTCGATCTCCTGGCGCCCGTCGGGGGCGTGGCCGTCCATCATTCTCCCCACACGCTCGTCCACAGGATCATAGGCTCGGCGGCTCTCCGAGAGGTAGGCATAGCCGAAGTACCCATCAACTGATGCAACGATCAGCACCGCCGATCGGATGCGGCTACAGTGTTCACCGCCCTCAACCGGTCGACGCCGTCGACGGCCCCGACGGTGGACCCCCGCAGGGGTCGCGCGGCGCCTCTCGGGGGGACCCGGATCAGCCCATCGGGGGCAGGAACCGGCCCGTCCGCCGGGCCCAGGCCTCGTACGCCGGACCGTGGACCGTGCGCAGGTGGGGCTCCTCGACCTGGATGGCCTGCAGCCGCACCCCGATCAGCAGCAGGACCACGCCGGCGGCACCGGGGTAGGTCGGATCGATCATCGCGACGCCCAGCGCGACGACGACCATGCCCGTGTAGATCGGGTGGCGCATGCGCCCGAAGGGCCCGGTGGTGACCAGCTCGGTGCGCTCGCCCTCGTCCTGGCCCATCCGCCAGTGCTCGCGCATCGTGGCCTGCGCCCACGCGGCCCACGCGAGGCCGGCGGCGAGCAGCAGGAACCCCGCGGCGTGGGTGATGAACGCGTCGCCGGGCGTCCAGGCCCAGTCGAGGCCGACCAGGTGGCCGGCCGGGCCCAGGCCCACCAGGACGGTGCCGACGGCCAGGAGGGCCGCGGCGCGGCGTGGCGCTCCCGGGGCGGAGCGACGGAGCACCACCCCGGTCCGCCCGGTCCGCCGGCGGTGCGCCAGCACGCGGGCCGGCAGGAGGACGACCAGGGCGACGACGGCCCCGATGAGCGCGGCTGCGGACACGGAGGCGGAAGCGTCGCACGCCGGGCGGCGGGGCGCCCGGGGGTTCCACCGTCGGGCGGGAGCGGAGGGCCGAAGAACAGCGGCGCGGCGGGACGCGCCCGCCGCCCGGACCTCAGGACCCCTCGCGCCAGCGGTCCTGCAGGCTCTCGACGACGCCGGGGTCGGCGAGCGTCGTCACGTCGCCCAGGTCGCGCTCCTCCGCGATGTCGCGCAGCAGGCGGCGCATGATCTTGCCCGAGCGCGTCTTCGGCAGGTCCTGGGTCCAGACGATCCGCTTGGGACGGGCGAGCTTGCCGATCCGGTCGGCGATCTCGGCGTTCACCTCGGCGGCGACCTCGTCGGAGGCCAGGGTGTCGCCCTGCAGCGTCACGTAGGCGACGATCGCCTGGCCGGTCAGGTCGTCCTGCTTGGCGACCACCGCCGCCTCGGCGACGTGGGGGTGGGCGACGATCGCGGACTCGACCTCGGCGGTCGACAGGCGGTGACCGGAGACGTTGATGACGTCGTCGACGCGCCCGATGACCCAGATGTACCCGTCGGCGTCGATCCGGGCGGAGTCGCCGACGAAGTACGTGTCCTCGCCGAACGTGTCCCAGTACGTCGACCGGTAGCGGTCGGGGTCCTGGTACAGGGTGCGCAGCATCGACGGCCAGGGGCGGGGGATCGCCAGCAGGCCCTCGCCCTCCTCGACGACGGTGTGTTTCTCGGCGTCGAGCACCTGCACCTCGTAGCCGGGCAGCGGGATGCCGGCCGACCCGGGCTTGGCGTCGTCGACGCCCGGGAGCGTGGTGACGACGATCGAGCCCGTCTCGGTCTGCCACCACGTGTCGACGACGGGGCAGCGCTCGCCGCCGACGACGTGCCAGTACCAGAGCCAGGCCTTCGGGTTGATCGGCTCGCCGACCGAGCCCAGCAGCTTCAGGGAGGACAGGTCGCGCCCGGAGACGTGCTCGACGCCCCACTTCATCGCCGCCCGGATGGCGGTGGGGGCGGTGTAGAACTTCGTCACCCCGCGCTTCTCGATCAACTCCCACCAGACGCCCTTGTGCGGGTAGTCCGGCGCGCCCTCGTACATCACCGACGTGATGCCGTTGGCGAGCGGCCCGTAGACGATGTAGGAGTGGCCGGTGATCCACCCGACGTCCGCGCTGCACCAGAAGACGTCCGACTCCGGCCGCAGGTCGAAGACCTGGCGCAGCGTCGTGGTGACGCCCGTCAGGTAGCCGCCGGTGGTGTGCTGGATCCCCTTCGGCTTCGCCGTCGAGCCCGACGAGTAGAGGATGAACATCGGTGCCTCGGCGTCCAGCGGCACCGGGTCGACCGCCTCGGCGGCCTCGACGACGTCGTGGAACCAGACGTCGCGGCCCTCCTGCATCGCGACGTCGTTGCCGGCGTTCTTGACGACGACGATGTGCTCCAGGCCGTCGAGGTCGGCGAAGTGCTTGTCGACCTCGGGCTTGACCGGCGCGGTCTTCCCCTTGCGCCGACCGCCGTCGGCGGTGACGAGGACCTTGGCGCCGGAGACCTCCATCCGCTCGGCCACCGACGTGGCGGAGAAACCGCCGAAGACGACGTTGTGAACCGCACCGATGCGGGTGCAGGCGAGCATCGCGACGGCGACCTCGGGGATCATCGGCAGGTAGATCCCGACGACGTCGCCCTGCTCCACGCCCAGGTCGCGCAGCGCGCCGGCGAACGTCGCGGTCTGCTCGAGCAGCTCGGCGTAGGTGACGTCGCGGGTCTCGCCCTCCTCGCCGTGCCAGTGGAAGGCGACCCGGTCGCCGTCGCCGGCCTCGACGTGACGGTCCAGGCAGTTGTCGGAGACGTTGATCCGCCCGCCCTCGAACCAGCGGTAGAACGGCGCGTCCTGCTCGTTCAGCGCGGTCTCCCACGGCGTGGACCAGCGCAGCTTGCCCGCCTGTTCCTCCCAGTAGGCCACGGGATCCTTCGCGGCCTTCGCACGCAGCTGCGGATCGGTGATCTCCGCGTCCTCGGCGAACGACACCTGGGGGGCGAAGCGCTCCTGCCCGAGCAGCTCGCCCAGGCGTGCCTCCACGCCCTCCTCGGTCAGCTCGCGGGTCTGGTCGGTGCTCATCTCGGGTGGGGTCCTCTGTCGAGATCGGGGGCGCCCCACGGGCGACCCGGGGGTCGTTCGAACCTACAAGAGTGCCCCGCGGCACAGTCCGTGTCGGGCGGAGACGGGGCGACGTGGCGCCCCGGCGCTGCACGGGCGTCGCGTCGGGGCGGAGATCGTGGCGCGAGGTCTCGGTGTACCGGCCGGTGCGCCATCCGGCGCGGGATCGCGGGCCGGACCCGCGATACGAAACCGATGCGCCCGCGAGACCCGACCGTTCCCCGGCCGCGAGAAGGTACATCCATCGGACGGGGCGTTGGGGGACAACCCGGCCGACAGACCGGCCTCGTGCACCTCGGTGCACGGGGCCGGTCGCCGTTCTGGCCTCGTACATGCGTTGAGGCGCCTTGAGGTGGTACATATGTGCACCAAAGGGAACAACGGCGTTCATCGGTAGGCGGGAACCCGCGTTAGCCGTCCAGACGGTGATCGATGGCACAGGAGTCGTCCGCCTGTACACGGACCGGGTGCCGGTATCACCGTTCCGCCGACCTGGGGCGCGTATACGCTCGTCACACATCGGGACCCGGCTGGGTCGCGTGTGTGTCCAGACCCTCCAGAAGAAAGGCTTCGCATGAACTTCAAGACCATGCGGGTCATCCTCGTCGCGGCCCTCGTCGCGGCACTCCTCGGTGGTGGCGTAGCCACCGCCCAGACCGCGTTGCGCAACAACTCGGTGTCGTCGTCCAAGATCAAGAACGGCTCGATCCTCGGCAAGGACGTCAAGAACCGCACCCTGACGCTGAGCAAGCTCTCGTCCGGCACCCAGAAGCTGATCCGTGCCAAGGGCACGGGCGCCCAGGGCCCGGCCGGTCCGACCGGTCCGCGTGGCGCGACCGGCGCCACCGGTGCGACGGGCGCCACCGGCGCCACGGGCGCCAAGGGCGAGACCGGCGCGGCCGGCACGAGCTTCGATCCGAAGAAGGTCACGGCCCAGACGTCGCAGCTCTTCGGCTTCACCCCCTGGTACGACACGACCGCCGACACGAGCACGATCTCGTTCTCGAGCGCGGGCGTGAAGATCGACTCCACGGCCGGCTACGCCGGCGTGAACCTGCCGATCTCCCGCGGCACCTCGCTGTCGACGCTCGGCTCGATCTCGTACTCGCAGACCGGCGGCGCGATCCTGGGCCTCGAGCTCTACTACCGCGGCGGCCTGTTCGAGAACGGCGCCGGCGACGGCTCCGAGGCCACGTCGAAGGGCACGTACCGCGGCGACTACACCACGGTCTACGTCCCGGCCACGGGTGCTGACATGTCGCTGACCGACTCGACGCCCGTCGTGACGACCGGCGCGATCGGTCCCAAGGGCGGCGCGGCGGTCATCGCCGCCGGTGCCAGCACCACCTGGGGCGCGGTCAAGGCGGCCATCGCCACGGGCGGCGCCGGCGTCAAGGCCGGTGCCAACAGCGGCAAGGCCAACCTCGACGCGGCGTTGATCCTCGCCGCGACGCTCCGCACGAACGCGGACAGCGCGACCGCCGCCGCTTCGTCGGCCACGGTCTCGAAGCTCGCGATCAAGCTGCGCAACCTGGCCGCCATCGAGTACACGTTCGGCAGCTGAGTCCCTCCGGTCCCCGTCCCGTCCGCCCTGCGCGGACGGGCGGGGACCGGGCTCGGATCGGCGTCCGCGCCGGTCCCCGACGGGCCCCTCCCGTCCCCGGTCCCTCGCGGACCAGGGACGGGAGGGACCCGTTCGTCGTCGTGACGGGACGGACGGGCTCGCGCCCGCCGGGCGCGAGCCCACCTGGTCATCCGGCCACTCGGACACCCGGAACGCGGTCCGCCCGGCGCCCGACGCCCTCCGGCGTGCGACCATCGGTGGGATGCCGTCCGATCGCCCCACCTACGCGCCGATCCCGGCGGCCGGAGCCCCCGCTCCAGCGGGCGTCCGCGCGAGCCGCGGAGCTCGTCCGGCCGGCAGGTTCGTCGGCCTCGCGCTGGCCGCCGCCGTGCCCCTTGTCGCCGTGCTCGGTGCGGCCCCGGCCGCGTCGGCCGCGACGTCGTCCGCGGCCTGCCGCACCGCGCTGAGCTCGACGCTCGCGACCCGCGACCCCACGGTCCTGCAGGACCGCGCCGTCGCGCCGGTGACCGTCCGCCGCGGCACCGCCACCGGCGTTCGCGTCGTCGTCACCCGTGGCGGGCGGACCATCGCCTCCGGGACGGCCGCCCGTCTGGCGAAGGGGACCACGTCCGTCGCGCTGCGACTGCGGGGCACCCCGACCCCCGGTGCGGTCCGCATCCGGGTGACCGGCACCGTCTCCGGCTGCGGCGCCCGGCGCGCGAGCGTCACCTACCGCCTTCGCTCGGCCTCGCTGCCCGTCCGCGCCGCCCTCCGCGGCTCGACCGAGCAGAACGGCCGGACCGTCGTCCGCGTCCTGCTGCGACCCGTCGGGGGCAGCACCGCCCGCGGCGTCCGGGTCCAGCTCCGCAACGCCCTCGGCGCGAAGGTCGCGGCGACCTCGATCAAGGGCCGGCTCACGTCGCCCACCGAGGCCGTCCTCCGCGCCCCGGCGTCCCTGCCGGCCGGCCGTTACAGCGTGGCCGTCACCGGTCGGTCGGGGACCCAGAAGTCCACGAGCAGCGCCACGCAGACGATCCAGCTGTCGAAGGCGACCGAGATCGCGCCGGCGGCCGCGACACCCGACCCGTCGCGTCAGCGCGTGCAGATCGCGTGGTCCGGGGCGTCGTCCGCGGGCCGCGACGTCGCGGGCTTCGTCGTGCCGGGCGTCGGCTACGGGGAGCTCGTCTGCAGCACGGGCACCCAGTGGATCCGCGTCTTCCCGACCGACCAGTCGCGCGAGTCGTCGATGCTGACGTGGACCTACCGCTCGTGGGACGGCAACAGCCAGAACGCCGAGAAGGCCCTCCGGGAGGCGCTGCACACCCAGTTCACGGGCCGCGACTTCAACGAGGGCTTCAACAAGTTCCAGCCCGCCGAGAAGCAGTCGACGGGCGAGTTCACCGCGATCCTCAGCGACCGCGGCCCCTTCAACGCCCCGTTCGCCTCGTCCCTGGTGGCGCCCGTCGGCGTCCACGTGACCTGGGCGTGGGACTTCCGGGACCCCAACAACGCCCGTTGCAACGCGCAGGCGGACATCGTCGCCCAGACCCCCGGCTCGACCGGCGTCGGCTCCGCCCAGGTCCTCTGGCGCGGCGATGCGGCGGCCGCCGGCCGCGACCAGACCGTCGCCGACCTGCCGGGCGTCGGCCGCATCCAGCTGATCTGCCAGGCCACCCCGTCGGGCACCCGCTCCGTCCGCGTCGAGATCCCGGGTGCGTCGACCCTGACGACCCGCGAGGGCTCGGTCGACACGGCGGTCCCCTTCAACGGCCCGGTCGTCTCGGCCCTCCCTAACAACGGCCAGCTGCAGATCGACACCGCCGCGGGCGCCCGCATCCTGATCTCGTCCCGCTGGAAGGTCAACGACCCGGACCCGGCGCAGAACACGTGCGCCGTGGCGGCGCAGTCGGTCGCGTCGTAGGGCGGGGCCGCGCCGCGGGGTTGCGGCCGTCGACGAGCGGCCGGGCGCGCGGCCGTAGGGGCGGGGGCCGGGAGGGGGCCGCGGGGTTGCGGCCGTCGGCGAGTGGCCGGGGTCGCGGCCGTAGGGGCACGACCGGGGGGGGACGGGGCCGCGCGTCGGAGCTCACGGCTGGGCGACGGTCGTCTCTCTCGACAGGGTCGACACCGTTCGGGCTGGTCGCGCAACACCGATCCGGACACGATCCGGGTGTGCCCGATGAACGAGTCGTCCGAGGCGCGGCGTCCACCGTCGCGCCAGAGCCCGAAGCCGCCGTGCGGCCGTCCTCGGTCGCACCGAGCGACGAGGCGATCCACGCCTTCGCGGCCCGACAACACGGTCTCGTCTCGAGGCGGCAGCTGCGCGACGCCGGGTTCAGCGCGTCGGCCGTGCGCCATCGCGTCGCGCGTCGGCGCCTGCACCGGATCTACCCGGGGGTCTTCGCCGTCGGGCACCGGCTGCTCTCGGCCCGGGGTTGGTGGATGGCGGCGGTGCTCGCCGGCGGGGACGGAGCGCTCCTCAGCCACCGTGCCGCGGCTGCCCTCTGGGGCCTCGTCGACGGATCGCCCGCGGTCGTCGACGTCCTGACCCTCCGCACCACCGAGTCTCGGCCGGGACTGCGACCCCACCGCGCGCGGGAGATCCTTGAGGAGGACCGAGCGGTGGTCGACGGGATCCCCTGCACGTCGGTTGCCCGGACGCTCGTGGACCTCGCGGCCGGAGCCGACGAGCGCGCCGTCGACCGCGCCCTTCGCAGGGCCGAGGATCGCCGGCTGTTCGACCGTTTCGCTCTCGAGGGGATGCTCGAACGGGCTCGACCCGGGACGGCGGTCCTGCGGAGCGCGATGCGCGTGTTCGCCGGCGACGAGGCCGCGCACCGACGGCTCAAGGCTGAGCTGGAGGTGCGCTTCATCGAGCTGCTCCGGCGCCACGGGTTCGTCCTGCCCGACACGAACGTCGTCGTCCGGACGCCATGGCGGGACTGGGAGGTCGACACGCTCTGGCCCGCGCACCGGCTCGTCGTCGAGCTCGACGGGTGGTGGTGCCACCGCGACCGGGAGAGCTTCCGGCGTGATCATCGACGGGCCACCGACCTCCGAGCGATGGGCTACGACGTCACGCGTCTGAGCTGGGACCAGGTCGTCGAACACGAGGCCGCGACGGTCGAGCGGCTCATCCGGTTCCTTCCGAGGATCGGCGCCCCGGCCCCGTCGCGTCCGCCGGCGCCTGGCACGTGGGGGTCGTTCGACGCCACGGGCGATCACGGCCCTGGCCCCGGCAGCGACCTCGGGTACCGGGGACAGGGCCTGTGAAGCACGCGGTCTCGGTACCGGCCCCCCCGCCGGCGTGCGGGGGCGGCTCGCGCTTGACCGCAGGTACCGGAAAAAGGGCCTGTAGGCACGCGATTTCGTGACCGGACCACGCGCGCCTGCCCCGCGGCCTGCGGGGGCGGCTCGCGCCTGACCTCAGGTGCCGGAAACAGGGCCTGCAGGCACGCGATTCCGGTACCTGACCACACCCGCCTGCCCCGCGGCCTGCGGGGGCGCCTCGCGCCTGACCTCAGGTACCGAAAACAGAGCCTGCAGGCACGCGATTCCGGTACCTGACCAGACCCGCCTGCCCCGCCCGACGGGGGCGAACGGAACCGCCGGCCCGTCCAGCCGGGCAAGGGCGACCCGAGCAGCCTGCCGGATCCCGCCCTCGCCGCCGCCGGCAACAGCGCCCGCCCCCCCCCCGCTCACCCCCCGCGCTTGGGGAGCCGCGTCAGCTTCAGCTCGCCGTCCCGCGCGTACTTGCGGACCTGGGCGGCGAGGTAGCCGCCGTCGTCGTCGCCCTTGGTGGCGTACTGGTCCGTGCGCCGGCAGGCGCAGGTGTCGTTGGGGAACGCGGAGCCGAAGAGGACCGCCACGACGCCGGCGTCGCGGTAGGCCTTCAGGTACGGGCGGCCCTTGCGGCCCAGGAGGGCCTGGACCTTGGTGTCCCGGTAGTGACCGGGGGTGTCGTCCATGATCTTCTTGACGGTGTTGCCCGGCGGCACCTGCCAGAGGACGCCGGCGCGCTTGGAGCCCGACAGCACGCCCCTGACGTACTCGAGGTGGCGCGCCTCGTTGTCGGCGGTCCACCAGGAGTCCTTCTCCGCCATCCCGTCGACCTTGACCTGGTAGCCGGCGTCGCGGTTGGCGTACTCGAAGGTCATCAGGTCGAACGGCCGGCCGAGGGAGCGCCAGTACCGCACGCTCGAGGCGGCCATCGCCTTGACCTGGTCGGACGTCGGGTCGGACCCGACGATGTCCTTGTTCGTGCCGAAGACCGACACCGGGTAGGCCAGGAGGACCTTCGGCGCGACCTCGTTGCGGATCCGGGTGATCAGGCGCGCGAAGCCCGCGAGGGTCTCGGGCAGGCCGACCGCCAGCGCGTCGGTTCCTGCGATGGCGGCCTTGGTCGTGGCCGGCTCGCCCTGCTGCTGCACGTAGCCCCAGAGGTCCGCCTCGATCTGCAGGACGCTCGTCTTGTCGCCGCCCTGGCCCATCCGCGTCAGCGCGAGCCGCAGGTCGGCGACGACGGCCTTCATCGTGGCCGGGTTCTTGATCCCCCGCAGCACGCGCTGGTGCTCGTCGGGGAGCGTGTCGAACGGCGGGGTCTGCTGCAGGACGTAGTAGGAGAGGAACGGCACGGTGCCGGTCTTCGCCGAGTCCTGCACGTAGGCGGTGGCGTAGGAGCCCTGACCGGTGCGCCAGAGGTCCCAGGACCCGGAGGTGCCCGCGCCGCCGGAGAGGTAGTGCCAGCGGACGCCGAACGGTGCGCGCTTGGCCAACGCGGCGGCGCCGTTCTCGGGGTCGATCAGCCCGACCTGCAGGGTGGTCGGCCAGCCCGCCGGGTTGGCGAGGGGCCGCTTGGGCTTCGCGGCGCGGGTGGTGACGGGCGCGGCGGTCTGCGGCGTGGCGACGCCCGGGGTGGGGGCGACCGTCGTGGCCTTGGCCGTCGGCTTCGTGGAGTCACCGCCGCAGCCGGTGCTCACGCAGAGGGTGACCGCCAGTGCGGCGGCCTGGAGGAACGGCACGGTCCGCACCCTCACCCGGTGCCCGGCCGACCGGCGCCGCGCACCGTACACGGACGGACGACCGAGCCGCGCAGGTTCTCGCCCCGCCGGCCACCGTCGACCGCCCGGCCACCGTCGACCCGGCCACCGTCGACCCGGCCACCGCCGACCCGGCCGTCGAGCATCGCCCGCAGGCCACCGCCGACCGACCCGGCAGCGACGACATTCCGCCCACCACCGACCGGCCCCCCGGTCCCCGCCACCCGGCGCCGCGCGCCGGACGGGCCGCCGCCCGGGCGCGTCACGCCGGGGCCGGTCACGGGCTCTCGACCCCGCGGGAGTTGACGCCCGGGATCTCGCCCGGCTGCAGGTTCGGCGTCGCGTTGGTCACCGTCGGCTGCGACTGCTGCGTCGACGTGGTGGTCGTGCCGTCGGTCGTCGTGGTCGTCTGCTGGATCGGCGGCAGGCCGAGCGAGCGACGCGTGTTGATCAGGGCCGTGTTCGACAGACCCGTCAGGTCCTCGCGGCGGGTCAGCGCGGCGTTCTCGGTCAGGAGCCGCGTGAGCAGCACCCGCACCGAGGCGGTCCGCAGGACGCGCCGGTCGCCGTAGATGTAGACCGGGAGGATCAGCGGGTACGTCCGGTTGACGATCGTCTGCTGCGACGGGAACCGGCAGTCGGGGCGCTTGCTCGACGGCGTCGTCCGCGGGTCGATCTCGAGCGGGCGCAGCACGTCCGAGTTCAGCTCGTAGAACGTGTACGGCACGACGCCCAGGCGACCGCTGGAGAACAGCGTGCCGAAGCGGTCGCGGCGGAACCGCTCCGTCTGCGTGTTGACGACCGCGTTGTTCTTGCGGGTCTGCTCGAGGCGCGCGCGGCGCTTGGCCTCGCGGACCCGGGCGGCGTTCTGGCGCTCGAGCTCGTCCGGGTTGCGGACGGCCTGCTTCTTGCGCTCGCGCTCCTTGTTCTCCGCCTGGATCTGGCGGACGACCGCGCGGGCGGCGATCGCCTCGGCACGACGGATGGACTCGATGTCCGAGCGCCGGCGCTGGCGGGCGATCGACGTGTTGTACGCCTTGGTCTCGCGGTCCAGGGCGCGGATGCGGTCCTGGCTCGTGACGAAGTCGCTGAGGTCGCGGTAGTCCGAGAACGTGCGCAGGTCACCGCGGAAGTCGTTCAGCGAGACGGCGCCGACGGGACGCTGGAACGCCTTGATCGCGACGACGTTCGTGGCCGGGTTCGTGGCGGGGGGCGCCGCGGCGCTGAAGGTCTGCGAGCCGAAGCCGATCTGGCGCCAGTTCGTGATCGTGGAGCCACGGGCGAGCATCGACTTGACGGCCGCCAGGGTCAGGCAGTCGCCGCCGATGTCGCGGCCGTTCTCGGTCACGAGCACCGCGGTGGCGTAGCCGATGACGACGGCGCCGCGGACGTCGAGGCCGTTCTGGCTGCACTGGGCGCGCTCGGCGTCCGTGATCTCGCGGCTGGTCTGCAGGACGTCCGCGCGGCCGGAGCAGATGTCGGTGAAGCCCTGGTCGGTCGGCTGGACCTGGGTGGTGAAGTTGACGGAGCTGCGCTCGCGCGTCAGGTCGCGGGCGGCGCGCGCCGAGGCGCTGTTCTCGCTCGGGACGGAGAGGACGACCTGGTTGGCGCTGCGCCGCGGCAGGGCGCGGTAGCGGCTGGTGGTCGACTCCTCGTTCTGCACCCGCTGCTGCTCGCGGGCGCTGATCTGCACGCGCTCGCTCTGGATCATCTCCGGCTCGGAGTTGACCCCGCAGCCGGCGACGGCCAGCGCGGAGGCGACGGCCAGCCCGGCGGTCAGGTGGCGTGTCCGGCGCATCATCGGGACTCCTGCGACGGGCGGGCCGGCGGCGGCGCCGCGGGGTCGGTGTAGAGGCGACCCAGGGAGACGACCTCGAAGTCGGTCAGCTTCAGCTCGCTCAGCGAGTTGGCGGCCAGCACGCCGTTGTAGTTCGCGTTGCGCTGCGCGTAGAGCGTGGGGGAGTTGGCGCGGTCGACGATGATCGCGCCGTAGGTGTAGAGCGCCTGCAGCACGGCGGTGGCGCCCTTGGAGCGCTTGCGGCGGCCCTCCTGGATGATGACCTCGCGCGAGCGCTGGCGGCGACCGTCGATCGTCACGATCCGGTTGGACCGCACGCGGCGCTGGTTGAGCTTGCGGTACGCGGACGGCTTCAGGCGGATGCGCGCACCCTGGGGCAGCGACCGCAGCGAGGCCAGGCCGTTCGTCGTGCCGGCGGGCAGGACGAACCGCGTCGCGGCGGGGCCGGGGACGGCCATGGCCAGCGTGTGCGGGATGCGGCCGGCGCGGAGCTCGCGCGGTCGGATCAGCCCGGCCAGCAGCGGCAGGCCGGAGCCGCGGACGCTCGGGACGCGGTTGGGCTCACGGGAGGCGGGGACGCCCACCCCGTCGCCGTCCAGGGCCCACTTGCGGACGAACTCGAACGAGAGGGTGTTGCCGACCTTGCGCGAGCGCCAGAGGTCCCAGACCGTGTCGGTGGACTGGTCGATGAGGATGATCCAGCCGTCGTGGCCGGAGTCCGAGACGAGGTCGGCGGGCAGCCGCAGCGTGCTGGGCGGCAGGGCGCCGGGGGCGCCGCAGGGCGACTGGCGGCAGACGAGCGTCGTCGCCTCGCCGGTGCCGACGGGGTAGACGCCGGGCGCCCAGCCGGTCAGGTTGATCGCGAGGTTCAGGAAGTTGCGTCGCTGGAGGTCCGTCTGGTCCTCGGGCTCGACCGGCTGCTGGGCCGCCAGGCGGATCATGTCGTTCGACGTCCGGTCGCGGTCCAGGCTCTGGACCGGCGTGTTCCAGGGGCTCGACGAGGCGAACGGGTTGGTGCCGCCGAGATCCTGCGTGGTGTCGACCGCGGTCGTCGCCGGGGCGGCGTTGGTGGTCGTCGTCCGCGTGGCCGTCGTCCGGGTCGTGGTCGTGGTGGGGGTCTTGTCCTCGGAGTCCCCGCCACAGCCCGCGAGCAGGATGGTGGCGCCGGTCACCGCGAGGGTGCCGGCGGCGATGCGCTTGATGTGGATCACGGTGTGGTGGTCGTCGTCGTGGTCGTGGCGCGGCGGGCCTGCTGGATGGACCGCGCACGTGCGGTCTCCTGGGCCCGGCGGGCGGACTCACGCGGGTTGAGGGTGGCGACCGAGAGCAGCACGTAGCGGCCCGAGGTGTAGACGACGGTCATGCCGGCGGTGCGGCCCGACGTCGCGTTCGGGTAGCGCGAGTTGATCGAGCCGTCGTTGGCCCCGCGGACGGCCAGGATGTACCGGACCTTGCCCCAGGGGTTCTCGAGGATGTTCAGGAACGACTCGTCGCCGCGGTCGACGCGGTCGACGAAGACCTGCGGGCGGCCGGTCAGCAGGATGACCCCGCCGGAGGTCGAGTTGTCGGCCAGCACGGTGTCCTTGCGCTCGCCGGCCAGCGCCTTGATGAAGGCCGCCATCCGCTGCTCGGGACGGATGCCGACGTCGTAGCCGCCTCGGGAGGCGGTGCCCTCCTGGTCGCGCTGGTTGAGGATGCCGCGCATGAACGCCTGCTCGAGGTTCTGGTAGGGGTAGCGGTCCATGGCGATCGCGGCCAGCGGGATCGCGACGACCATCGCCACGAGTCCGATGAACTGCCCGAACCCGCCGAGCGTCCGGCCGATCCAGATCGCCGTGGCGATGCCCAACAGCATGATGGGAAGCGCCGAGCGGAGCGTCAGCAGCGACAGGTCGTTGTGGATGACCGCGTTGACCACGATGACCACGAGGCCGCCGATGATCAGGATCAGCTGGCCCAGGCCGATGCGGTAGGGGTCCTTGTCGCGGCCGAGGAACGCGACGATCGCCAGGAGCGACAGCGGGGCGACGCCGAGCGTCAGCGCCCCGGTGTGGCCGAGGATCTTCAGGAACGAGACGGGCTGCGTGCGGTCGTCGGTCGAGACGCCGCCGAAGGGCTGCGCGTCGAGGACCCAGCCGAACGGGTCGCTGGCGATCAGCAGACAGGCGAGGATCCAGATGACGATCGCGGCGGCGATCGGCGCGAGCAGCGTGATCAGCAGGCCCTCGCGCTCGTCCTCGTGGGCGTCGCGCGCGGCGAGGATGATCGTGAAGACGACGGCGAGCGAGATCGCCCACCAGATGAAGCCGAAGCGCGACATCGCCATGAGCGCGAGCGTGAGCCCGACGCCGGCGACGAAGCGCGGCTGGTCCTCGACGGCCCAGGTGAAGGCGAAGTAGACCATCGCCGCGAGGCACGCGACGTAGATCATGTCGGGCATGCCCGTCGTGGAGTAGAAGAGCCACATCGGGTTGAGCGCGATCAGCACGACCATGCCCAGGCGCATGCCGAAGCTGATGCCGCAGCGGGCCATCGTCCGGTGCAGCAGGGAGAGGGCCAGCGCGCCCCAGAACCCCGAGGCGATCGGCAGCGCGACGAGGCCCGTGGCCAGCGGCTTGATGATCGCGAAGGGCAGCAGGCCGACGGTCTGCAGCGGCGGCGAGGTGAAGCCGACCGCGGCGAGCTTGGCCGGGTCGTTGTGCCAGACGTAGAACGCCCGGCTCATGAGGTTCAGGGCGTCCGCCGGGACGATGTGCTGGCCCACGACGACGCGGTAGCCGATGAGGCTGAAGACGAGCCAGGCGACGAAGAAGACGATCAGCGTCTCGAACCGCTTGGTCCGTACTGGCGCCGCCAGGTCGTCGGGGCGACGCTTGTCGTCCTTCGGGTTGGCCTCGGCGATCTCGTTGCCGGCCGGCAGCAGCCGCGCGACCGGGCGCGAGGGGACCGGGAGCTCCGGAGGAGCGGTCGGGGTGCTCATGCGGCGTTCTGGTTCGAGGTGGGCGCGGCCGGCGCGGGGTGGCCGTTCGTGGAGTGGCCGGAGTCGAGGCCGTGCTCGGTCTTCTCCCAGTAGAACGGGTTGACGATCAGCTGCCAGAAGCCCTTCCAGGCGGCGATCGACATGAAGCCCCAGTAGAGCGGCGAGAACAGCGCGTGGCGCACCAGGCGGAAGTAGCCGCGGTGGATCGTGCCGGCGATGTTGGCGTAGATGAAGACGAAGTTGCCGATGACCAGCTGGGCGATCGCGAAGTAGAACACGAAGCCCGGGAACATCTGGCGGATGATGTCGAACTGGGTCAGCGTGAAGATCGTGGTCAGCGCCCAGAAGATGGGGTTGATCAGGAACGTCAGGGTGCCGCCGATGACCAGCTGGAAGGAGATGAAGCCCTTGAAGCCCATCTGCTTGAACAGGCGGACCGGGTTGCGCATGTGCACCAGGTACGTCTGCAGGTAGCCCTTGATCCAGCGCGAGCGCTGACGGATCCAGTTGGGGAGGTCGGAGTTGGCCTCCTCGAACGTCGTCGAGTCGATGACGGCGGTCGACAGGCCGGCCTTGTGCAGCCGGATGCCGAGGTCGGCGTCCTCGGTGACGTTGTAGGGGTCCCAGGCGCCCAGCTTCAGCAGCTCGGCGGTCTTGAAGTGGTTCGAGGTGCCGCCCAGCGGGATCGGCGCCTTGGCCTTGTCGAGGCCCGGGAGCATCAGGTCGAACCACATGGAGTACTCCGTGGTGAACCAGCGGGTCAGCAGGTTCTGCTCGGAGTTGAAGTAGTTCAGCTTGGCCTGGATGCAGGCGACGGAGTCCGGCGACTTGCGGAAGGCGGCGATCGCGCGCTTGAGCTGGTCGGGCGCGGCGCGGTCCTCGGCGTCGTAGATGACCGTGATCTCGCCGGTGGCCTGGAGCAGCCCGAAGTTGCAGGCCTTCGGCTTGGTCTGCGGCAGCGACGGCGGGACGATGACCAGGTGGAAGTGGGGCGGGAGCTCGAGCGCGCGGATGGCGTCGATGGTCTCCTCGTCCTCCTCCTCGCAGAGCAGGCGCACGTCGAGCTTGTGGCGCGGGTAGTCCAGCGAGTGGACGCCCTTGACCAGGGCCGGCACGACCGCCGCCTCGCGGAACAGCGGCACGAGGATCGTGTAGACGGGGAGGGTCGCGTTGTCGAGCGCGTTGACCTCCTCCTCCGACACGTCGATGCCGGCGTGCTCGCCGAGGGAGCCGAGGACGAGCCGCAGCTTGTAGACCGACACCGACAGGTGGAAGATGCCGAGGATCGCGACGAGCACGGTCAGCACCGTGATCGGGAAGAAGATCCCGAAGACGAGGATCAGCAGCGCGATGACGCCGAAGCTGCC
Source organism: Patulibacter sp. (assembly GCF_030655195.1). GTDB lineage: Bacteria > Actinomycetota > Thermoleophilia > Solirubrobacterales > Solirubrobacteraceae > Patulibacter. The sequence goes on from NZ_JAURWA010000024.1 coordinate 74,623, forward strand.
CAGCTGGCCCTTCGTGAAGACGACGTCCCCGGAGTCGTCCGGGTTGGTCTCCTTCAGCAGGTGGACCGCGGTGCGCGAGTACGCCTCGTTGTAGATCCGCTGCTGCAGCAGGTCGATCTCGCTCGCGCGGGCGAGGAGCTCGCGGTGCTCGAGGTCGGTGTGCGCCTCGAGCCGGGCGACGGACTCGGCGGTGAGGATGTCGGCGGAGGCCATCCACAGGACGCCCTCGTGGACGAGCAGCGGCACGATGCGCAGCTCGCGCTGGAGCGGCTCGGGGATCGCCGCGAGCGCCTCGGGCTCGGGCTCGATCGTGCCGAGGTCGACGGCGGGGATGCCGTGCAGCTCCGACAGCGCCGTGAGCAGCTGGGTCTCGTCGATGATCCCCTGGTGCAGCAGGATCTCGCCGAGGCGGCCGCCGACGACCTCCTGGTCGTGCAGCGCGGTGTCGATCTGGGCGGCCGAGACCGCGCCGTGGGTGATCAGCACGTCGCCGAGCAGCGACTGGCGCATCGGCGTGGCGACCGGCACCTCGGCGCCGGGCTCGAAGCGGTCGTCGATCGACTGCTCCAGCGCGTCGCCGGGGGCGACCTGCAGCGAGACGGGGTGGCCGAGCAGCGCCGTCAGGCGCTCCTCGAGACCTGGGTGCGCCGGGTTGGCGACGGCGACGGTGACCACGCCGTCCTCGAGCGCGATCGGGACCGCGAGCAGCTCGCGGCACGCCGGCTCGGCCAGGAGCTCGGCGACCAGCGGGGACACGACGACGTTGCGGATGTCGACGAACGGCAGGCCGTGGTCACGGGCCGCACGGTGCGCCCACGCCTCGGCGAGGGACTCGGACGGCGCGTCGCCCGGGGGCATGTGGATGCTGCTCATGCGGACGGGCTCTCTACGAGTGGCGGCTTGTTGGGGACGACCTGGGTCCCGGGCTGGGTGCCCTGCTGCGTGCCGGGCGGCGGGTCGAGCTGCGGATCGGCGTCGGGGTGCTGCTGGTCGTCGCCCCCGTCGTTGTTCCGGGCCTCCTTGGCCTTCCGCGACAGGCGCTTGTGGCGGGCCGTCATCCAGAAGTAGCCCACCGCGATGACCAGCAGCGGGACTATGAGGAAGAGGACGAAGAAGACGGCGAAGACGAGCGACACCAGGAGGGCTGTGAAGACCGCCTTCATGCGCTGCTCTCCGTGTCGGCGAAGGTGACCACGATGCGGCCCTCGACCAGGCGGCAGGACTCGACCGGGCGGCCGAGCTCGGTGCGCAGCATGCTGGCGAGCGGCAGCGGCCGCTCGATCTCGATCTTCACGAGCACGTCGCGACCCTCGAAGGCCATGACCGTGACGGCCTCGACGCTCTGCAGGGCGAGGATGCGGCTCTCGAGCGCGTCGAGGTCGGCGAGGTCGCGGACCGGCCCGATCATCACGTCGACGGCGCCTGCGCTGAGCAGCTGGACGTCGTTGAGCGACGCGACCAGGTCGGTGCGCGGGGCGGCGGCGGGCTCCTGCGTGTCGAAGCCGGCACGCTGGGCGGCGGGCGGCGTGGTCGGACCGCCGTAGGTGGCCTGCGTGGGCTGCGCCTGCGCGGCGGCGGCCTGTGCGGCGGCCGCGGCGG